>NZ_BAFY01000129.1 GCF_000308555.1 Nocardia cyriacigeorgica NBRC 100375
GATGCGTGAGGGTGAGCCGGCGTTCCTGCTGAATCGCGTTCAGGAGCTGGCGGGTGGGGTCGATCGCCGCCTGCATCGCCTCGGCCCATTGTTTGCCGTGATTGCCCCGGTCGACCAGGTATCCCGCTGCGCCCACGCCAACCACAAGCAGAGTCAGGCTGGGGATGAGCGCGATCGCCAGTATCCGGGTCCGGACACCGAGCCTCGCTCTGAACATCGGCACACCGTATGCGACATCGTGACCGAATCGGGACTCCGGTCCCGTTGACCGGGACCGGATTTGACTTCGTGGCGCGCCGGGAACTAGTGCGTCCGGCAAGCGCGCGAGCTGCGCGATTGTGACACCCGGCACCATGGCACGTCGGATGTGGGTAGATTGTGTGTACCGACGAGTAACCCACATCGAGGAGGCACTGATGCCCGCGCCGGAAGCCGACGTATTCGCCCGACTGAGCGCCCTCACGGCGATCGACGGCGCCGAGGCACGCCCCACCAGAACCATTACCGAGGTATTCACCGGACGCCCGCTCGGCACGGTGCCGGTCGGCACCGCCGAGGACGTCGCCGACGCGTTCACCAGAGCCAGGGCCGCCCAGGCGCATTGGGCCGCCCGCCCGGCCGCCGAACGCGCCGCCGTCTTCGAGCGATACCGCGCGCTGATCGTCGAGGAGCGCGAATACCTGATGGACGTGATCCAGGCCGAGACCGGCAAGGCGCGCTGGGCGGCCCAGGAAGAGGTCATGGGCCTGATGCTGGCCGCCCGCTACTTCTCGCGGGTCGCGCCGGGGCTGCTGGAACCGCACAAGGTGCCCGGCGCGTTCCCGGTGCTGAACCGGGCCCAGGTGCGCACCCAGCCCAAGGGCGTCGTCGGTGTGGTCGCGCCCTGGAACTACCCACTCGTGCTCTCGATCGGCGATTCGATTCCGGCGCTGCTCGCGGGCAACGCGGTGGTGGTCAAGCCCGACAGCCAGACCCCGTTCTCCTCGCTGGCCGGCGCCGAACTGCTCTACCGTGCGGGCCTGCCGCGTGATCTGCTGGCCGTGGTGACCGGTCCCGGCACCGTGGTCGGTACCGCGATCGTCGACTCCTGTGACTACCTGATGTTCACCGGCTCCTCGGCTACCGGGCAGACCCTGGCCCAGCAGTGCGGTAAGCGGCTGATCGGGTTCTCGGCCGAGCTCGGCGGCAAGAACCCGATGATCGTCACCCGCGGGGCGAACCTGGACAAGGTGGCCAAGGCGGCGGTGCGGGCCTGCTTCTCCAATGCCGGCCAGCTGTGCATCTCGATCGAACGGATCTATGTCGAGCGGTCGATCGCCGAGGAGTTCACCGCCAAGTTCGTGGCCGCGACCGAAGCCGCGAAACTCGGTGTGGCCTACGACTTCTCCACCGATATCGGTTCGCTGATCTCCGAATCGCAGCTGGAAACCGTGTCCAAGCATGTCGCCGACGCCACCTCCAAGGGCGCCAAGGTGCTCACCGGCGGCAAGGCGCGTCCCGACCTCGGCCCGCTGTTCTTCGAACCGACGGTGCTCGCCGAGGTCACCGACGAGATGGAATGCGGGCGCAACGAGACCTTCGGCCCGCTGGTCTCGATCTACCCGGTCGATTCCGTCGACGAGGCGGTGCGCCTGGCCAACGACACCGAATACGGCCTCAATGCCAGCGTGTGGGCGGCCAGCCCGTCCGAGGGCGAGCAGATCGCACAGCGGCTGCGGGCGGGCACCGTCTGCGTCGACGAGGGCTACGCACCGGCCTGGGGGACCACCGGTGCCCCGATGGGCGGCATGGGGATTTCCGGTGTCGGTCGCCGGCACGGCGCCGACGGGCTGTTGAAGTTCACCGAACCGCAGACCATCGTGGTCACCCGGTTCATGAACCTGGACCCGCCGCCGATGCTGTCGCAGGACAAGTGGCAGCGGTTCCTGATGACCATCGCCCGCACCCTGCGTTTCCTGCCGGGGCGCTGAACCGTCGACTCGGCATGCGGCCCGGGCCTACCCTGGCGGCATGCCGAGTCGATCACGGCCCGCGCGCCTGGCCGATGTGCACGAACTGGCCGCCGCGACGCCTGGCTCTCCCGCACCTCGCCGCGCCGGGCCCGGTTGTGGCTCGAGGAGCACCCGGTCCGGCCGGCGGCGAATCAACCGCGTTGATCCCAGCGGGCGGCTATCTCGGCGACGCCCGCGCCGGCGAGTTGTTCGAGCGCGACCGGTCGGCCGGTGATCAGGAGCAGCAGGGCCACGATGGGCCCCTCGACTGGCCTGCCCTGGCCCATCGACCACGCGATATCGGTGGCGCTGAGCCGCACGCCCGCGAGGCGGCGGCGTTTCCAGACCGGCCAGCCGACCGAATACGCGCGGGTGGCCGCCGCCGCTGCGGCTTCGGCGGGGACCGGGATCGGCCGGCCCAGCGGCAGCGAGATGTCCTGGCCGTGCACCATGATGTCGAAGAGCACGTTGCGGTAGTTGGTGACCATCGGCAGGTCCCGGCTCGCGGCGGAATCGCCGATCTCGGCGACCAGTTCGGCGGTCGGGCGGCGGGCGTGCTCGCGTGCCATGGAGTCGACGAGAACGTTGTAATCGCCGCGGGCGCGCGCGAATTCGCGCACGATCGTCCACAGTGACAGTGGTTGCGAGGCCATGGCGATGTGGGCCGCGACGTCACGAATCCGCCAGCCTTCGCACAGTGACGGGGTGTCCCATTCGGCGGGGGTGAGCTCGTCGAGTAGGGCGGCGACGGCGCGGCGTTGCTGCTCGATCGCCCACCAGCTCTGTTCGCGGTCCATGGCCATCACCTGCTCGGACGAGGAGTCGCCGAGCGGGCGGCGAGTCCGTAGAATTAATCAGGTTCTTTGACTAGTTTAGTCAGTGAATCTGACTTGTCGCAAGAGTGTGGAAGGGGGCCGGTGTGGAGCGTTCCGCCGAGGAGCCGCCACTCGGGCTGCTGCTGTTCCTGCCGTATCGGTCCATGGAGAACCGGGTCTTCGCCGCGCTGGCCGACGCCGGCTACGCCGATGTCACGCTCGCGCAGGCCCGGATCGTGCAGCGCATCGGTCCCGATGGCACCAGGCTGACCGCGCTCGCCGAGCAGGCGCAGGTCACCAAGCAGACCGCAGGCTTCCTGGTCGATCAACTCGAGCGCGCGGGCTACGTCGAACGGGTCCCGGATCCGACCGACGGCCGCGCGCGGCTGGTGCGGCTGTCGGCGCGCGGACAGCGCGCGAGCGCGGTGGCCAACGCTGTCGCCGCCGAGGTCGAGCACGAATGGAGCCGGCATCTGGGGCCACGAGCGACCGCACAGCTGCGTCGCGCGTTGACCCGGTTGCGCGAGATCACCGACCCCTACCGCTGAATCAGCGCAACCGGTCCGCGCCCGTGCGGGGCGGGGGAGCGGCTGCCGCCGCGGCCGCCTCGTCGGCATCCAGTGGCCGCACCCGCAGCACGAACCGCGCACCCTCGGCCGCCTCCAGCGAGTCGGTGGCCGTGGCGCCGGTGTCCGGCCCGACGTCGATGGTGAGGTGATCGCGGGCGTAGCGGGCGTAGTTGTCGCCGCTCATCCAGAACTCGGTGTGCCAGGGCAGGCGGGTGACCAGCACATCGCCCTCGTCGGGCTGAAAATCGCGGGCGCGCAGGCAGATCGGGGCCGACGCGCCCGAACTCAGCAACAGCGTCACCGGGCCGTGCTGGTCGATCATATGGCGCAACACCGAGCGCGCCGCTTCGGTGGCCTCGCCGCGGACACTACGGTCCGGCATCAGCGGACGGGTGCCGCGGCGTCGGTCGTGGCGTTCTGGGATTCGGGTTCGAACCAGCACATCGCTGCTCCTCCTGGCTCCTGTGGACGTCCTCGATGCCGGAAACTATGGGCGGCAAAGGTTGGTGCCACGTTGGTGCCGTGGGCGGTCCTAGCGACCGCGCCGCCGGGCAGGTTTCTTCGCACCCGCGCGAGCGCCGGTCGATCGAGGCTTCGCGGACGCGTTCTTGCCCGTCTGCTTACTCATGGGCGGCTTCTTGCCGGTGCGACCGGCCGCCGGGTCGGCCCGCTCGGCGGATGGCGACCGGGAACTGCGCGGTGAGCGGCCGCGGACCACGCCGATGAACTCTTCGACCAGCTCGGTCGTCTGCTCCGACGGCCACGCCAACGCAATTTCGGTGTCGGGCGCGTCGGTCACCGTCCGGTACACCACGTCGCGGCGGGCGTGCAGCCGGGCGATCGAATGCGGCACGATCGCCACACCGACACCGGCGGCCACCAGTTCGATGGCGCCCGCGGCACGATCGAGATCGCTGGTGTCCTGGCGCTGTTCCTCGGCCAGATCGGCGGTGCCGACCTCGGTGAACACCGAGATCGGATGCTCTTTCGGCACCACGACCACGGGCAGCTCGCGGTAGAGCGGGATCGCGCTCATGCTCGCGTCGTCGAGGGGGAGCCGCACGAAGCACATGTCGACCCGGCCCTCCCGCAGGGCGGTGAGCTGATCGGCCTGCGCGATGGGCTCGAGTTCCAGGGGGATCTCGGGGAATCGTTCGGCCCAGATCCGCTGCCACTTCGACACCGTCACTCCGGGGACGAAACCCACTCGCAGGCCGGTGATCTCGGCCGGTTCGGCGTCGGGGCGTTCGGCCTCGGTTGCGGCGATGAACTCCTCGGCCTCGGCCAGCAGCCGGGCGCCGTCCTCGGTGAGCTGGGTGGGGCTCGCACCCGGTACGAACAACTTGGTGCCGAGCTCGTTCTCCCACTCGATCACGGTCTGACTGAGCTTCTGGCGCGATATGTGCAGCGCCTTCGCCGCCCGCGCGAAATGCAATTCCCGCGCGACCGCGACGAACCAGCGCAGACGCACGATATCGGTCGAAGCGAAGCGGCTCATTCGCATCAGCGTATGCGCACCGCGTGCCCGCGGATGCGCGCAGCCCGCCGCCACCTGCCCGCGGCCGGGCCCAGTACGCTGTATCGGTGAGCCCGGACAAGAAACCGCAGACCATGAAGCCGCTGACGGCGGCGAACAAACTCGGCATCTACCTTCCGGCGGCCCCCGAGGAATTCCGCACCACCCCCATTTCCCGGGCCGAGCTCGACAAGCTGCGCACCGACCCGCCGCAGTGGCTGACCGACCTGCGCCGCACCGGCCCCTTCCCGCGCGATATCACCGCCCGTAAGCTCGGCGTCTCCAACAGCGGCCTGGCCCGTGCCGAGGTCTCCGACGCCCTCACCGCCGACGAGATCGCCGCCCTGCTCGCCGACCCGCCGGAATGGCTCATCCGCGAACGCGAGAACTACGCGGCCGTGCAGGCCGAGAACGCCCGCATCAAGGCCAAGGAAGCCGAACGCCGCGAAGCCACCAACCGCCCGGCCAAGAACCGCGGCTGACCCGGCGTGTCTCGGCGCGCCTACCGCACCGGGTTGACGGCGGCGGCCATCACCGACGCCGCCGTCGCGCTGACCGCCGAACGCGGGCTCGACGGTTGGACCATGCGTGATCTCACCGCCCGCCTGGACACCTCGCTGTCGGTGATCTATCACCACATCGGCGACCGTGAACGGGTCTGCGCCGCCGTCGTCGACAAGATCTACGCCGACATGCGCCTGCCGCTCGACGACACCGACTGGCGGGCCTGCACCGGGTGCTGACCGCGATGATCGACCATCTCGCGGACTACCCGGGCATCGCCGCGTGGTTGCTGCGCAACGGCCCGCAGACCGAACGGCTTGTCCCCGTCCTCGACGCCGGGATATCGCGCATGCTCGACGCCGGCTGGGGCGAGGAAGCGGCCACCGCCTGTTCTATCGCGTTCAACACCTGCCTCGGCCTCATCGCGCTCGACGATCAGCGAGCCCGCGACCCTGACGGCGGCGGACTGCGCCGCCCTGCATCAGCTGCTGGAAACGCATCCCGACGCCGGAGTGGGTGCCGAGCAGATGCGGCGGATGGTGGCCGAATTCTCCGCCGCCGATGACGCCGAGCGCGTGCGAGTGCGCCGCGACTACGGCCGCTACGCATTGGACCGCCTGCTCGACGGTGAAACACCCGCCGTCACGGGGAACTCCGCAACCGAAGTCCGGTGGCGTCGCGGTCTTTCCCCGACAGGTCAGGCGCGCAAGGCGGTATGCAGCCGAGCGGTGACGACCGCTCGGCGCACATCACCAGGCGGCAGCAGCCGTAGCGCGTGCTCGTGCACCTCGATATCGCCGGGCACGCGCTGCCCGAAGGTGACCGCATGATCGGCGCGGTCGCTGGCCAACACCGCATTGCGGACACCGACCTCCAGGTGTGCGCGCCACTGCGCGATGCCGGGGGTGTCCGAACCCGGCAGCAGCGCACCCCGGTACAGCCACACCGCGGAGGTGGTGTCGCCGGCGGCGATGGCCGCGAGTAGATCGACCGCATCGCAGGAGATCGGGCCGGTGAGCAGGTAACGCCGGTTACCGATCTGTCCGCCGGTGGCGCGGCGCAGATGCGAGACCTCGGCTTTGAGCGTCGCGGCGGTGACCGGGCGATCGCCGTAGAGCGCGGCGTGCAGCTGTTCGGGGGTGAACCCGTCGGGTTCGAGGGCGAGCAGGGTGAGGATCTCCAGCTGACGTGGACGCAGTGCGATGGTGAATCCATCCCGGGTCAGGCGTGATTCACCCAGGCATTCCAAGCGCAATCCCGCCGGCGGCGGTGGTTGCGCGCTGCGCAGCATGGTCTCCACCGCGGTGACCAGGGCCCGCACCGACCACATGACGAGTGGGTGGGACCGGTCCCAGGAGCTGGACAGGTCGAGTGCGCCGATCTGCCTGCCGTCGGGGGCGTGGATCGGGGCGCAGTAGCACACCCAGCCGTGCAGCGCGGCCACCAGATGTTCGGCGCAGAACACGGTGCTCGGTGCGTCGGTGAGCAGTGACATCGATACCGCGTTGGTGCCCATATGGGCCTCGTCCCAGCAGCCACCGGGTGCGAAGTTGACCTGCTCGGCGCGCCGGCGCACCGCGCGATCACCACCGGACCACAGGATCGCGCCGGTCGCGTCGGTGACGGCGGCCAGATAGCCGGCGTCGACGGCGACGTCGTTGAGCGCACCGGACAGTTCGGTGACCGGCGCCCGCAGTGGCGATCTGGCCCACCGTTCCCCGATATCGTCGAGTCCGGGCGCGCCGGTGCATCCGGGGTCGACCGTGCCGAGCGAGCGCCGCCACGATTGCGCGACCTCGCTGCGTAGCAAGGTGTTCGGGGTCTGCGTGGCCGCACCCGAGGCGGTGGCCAGGCGTTCCCATTCCTTTTCGAGATCGGTGCGCTGCTGGGTCAGGGTGCGAAACCGTGCCACACGCAGTCCTTCTCGTCGTCCGGGTCACCGGTCGGGCCCCGACCGGCCTGCTTGCGCGTTCTATCCTCGCGCGGCCGAACCCGCTCGCGGGACGCTTTGCCGCACAACGATCACCGATGCGTCATTTATTGATGAAGATCCCTGCCACGTCGGCGTTCTTGATCGGGGTATCGGCGTTGCGTTGCCCGGCGCACAGCAGATCGACCTGGATGATCGTGGCGTCCACGGCAGTGCCCGCAGGCTCGGAATCGATGCCGGAGTTCTGCTTGATGAACTTGGTGATCGTCATCCGCTTGGTGTCCGGGTCCTGCTGGACGTAGTCCTTGCAGGGCGTGTCGCCGCCGCGGTTGAGCGCACGTTCGATGTCGTTGCAGCCGGCCAGCAACAGCGCGGCGGCCGCGGCCGTGCAGGCGAGGCCGGTCCGTGCGATGGTGGCGTACATGTGATCCTCCTGGTCGGCGCGCCGGGCCGGCTCGCCCGGCCATCGCCTCCAGCCTAGGCGGTCCGGCCGACGCAGCTCCGGGGCTCAGCTGGTGAACACGCGCAATGGGACGTTCATCTCGGCCGGGGTCAGCGAGCCATGATGGCCCGGCAGCGCCGATTGCAGGGGTTCGGCCTGGGCGCGCACCACACCGCCGCTGTCGCGCGCCACTACCACCAGATCGCCGATCCGCTCGCGCACCTGCGGCGATACCGTCGGGCCGAACCATCCGCGATCGATGACCTCAGGGCGCGGGAGCACCTGGAATTCGGTGCCGAGGCGTTCGCGCCACGCCGAGATCACATCGTCGACGGCCCCATCGGCGGTGTAGACGTGGCGTGCGCGTGGTTCTCCACCGAGCCGGTGCACGCCCTCGCGCAGGCCGGGTTCGGCATCGAAGTCGATCGTGTCGCCCAGTTCCACCATGCCGTGGTCGGCGGTGACGATCAGCGCCGATCCCGCAGGCATGCGGGCGGCGATATCGGCGGCGATCCGATCCACATGCGCCAGCTCGAGCAGCCACGCCTGCGAAGACGGCCCGCGCACATGTCCGGTGGTGTCGAGCTCGCCGTGATAGGCGTAGACCAGCGAACGGGGCCCGGCCGCCAGTGCTTCGACCACGCCGGCGACCAGATCGCCCACCGAGAAGTTGGGCCGGAACGCGCATCCGCGCAGCACCGCGCGAGTCAACCCGGAGCCCGCCTGATAGCGGGGCGCCACCTGCGTCACGGTGAGCCCGTGCGCGGCGGCCCGCTCGAAGACCGTTGCGCCGGGCTGGAATTGCTCGGGCACGAGCTGGTCGAGCAGATCGCCCTTGTGCTGGCCGCCGAACAGCCGCCAGCCCAGTGGATCGAACAACCGGTCCTGGCCGGGCACGCGCAACAGATAGCCGACGATGCCGTGCTCACCGGGCGGAACACCCGCACCGAGCGAACTGAGACTGGTCGCCGTCGTCGTCGGGAAACCGGCCGTCAGCACGGCCGGGGACAGCCCGGACAGGAACGGCGCCACCTCGGCGTGCTCGGCCAGCGCCTCGGCGCCGAGGCCGTCGATCAGCAGCACGCACACCCGGTCCACGCCGAGCTCGAGTCCGAGGCGATCGTGCTCGCCGGGGACCTCGAATCCGGCCAGGACGGAGGGAAACAGATCGGACAGGGAACCCGTTCCGTAACGGGGCGCGACGAACACGTGCTCAGGATGCGGGCCAGGGCGAGCGGGCGCAAGCCCGTTGTTTCAGGAGCCGGGAGCGATCAGGGCGGAGAAGGTGCCCATGATGTCGGCGACCAGTTCGGGCGCTGTGGTGCCCATCAGCGCACTGCGCTTGTCCAGTTGCCCGTCCAGCCACAGCGAGGCGAGACCATGTGCGAGACCCCAGAGCGTGACAGCGAGGGCATCGGCCTTGCCCGCGGGTAGCTCGCCCGCGGCGACGCAGTCGGCGACCGCCTCGGCGAGCACGGCGAAGGCCGCCTCGCCCGCGGCCCTGGTCTCGGGATGCTTCTCCGGTTGGGACAGCTCCGGGCGGAACATCAGCCGGAAGTAGCCGGGGTTGTCCCGGGCGAAGCGCACGTAGGCGTCGGCGATGGCGGTCAAGCCGGCCAGTGGAGTGGGTGCGCTGTCGCGGGCTGCCGCCACGTCGGCGCCGAGCTTACGGAATCCCTCGGTGGCCAGATCGGCCAGCAGTGCGGCCCGATCGGCGAAATGGTGGTACGGGGCACCGGAACTCACGCCCGCCTCGCGTGCGACCCGCCGCAGGCTCACCGAAGCGATGCCCTCGGTCTCGATCAGCCGCAGGCACGCCGCGAGCAACGCCTCACGCAGGGCGCCGTGGTGATAGGAGGTCCGGGTCACCGTCCGAGCGTAAGGGAATGGCACTGGACAAACCAATCTGGGCAGTGTTTAGATTATCTGAGCGGCGCTCAGATGCGCCGGGTTCTCCTCCTCTCGATGGGTAGACATCATGGGCACACGAGTACTTGTCACCGGCGCCACCGGCTTCATCGCCGGACACGTCATCGCCGAATTGCTGAACCACGGATACGCGGTGCGCGGCACCGTGCGCAGCCTGACCGACGCGCGCAAGCGCGAACACCTGGTCGAGCTGGCCGAGCGGGCCGGTGGTGAGATCGACTTCGCCGCAGCCGATCTCGACCGCGACGAGGGCTGGGCCGCCGCCGTCGCCGGATGTGACCACGTCCTGCATGTCGCCTCACCGTTCCCCTCCGCGCCGCCGGACGACGAACAAGAAATGATCGACACCGCCGTGAACGGCACCCTGCGGGTGCTGCGGGCGGCCGCGGCCGCCGGGACGGTGCGACGGGTGGTGCTGACATCCTCGATCGCCGCCATCGCCCATGGTCACCGCACCGAGGCGGTGCGCACCGAGGCCGACTGGACCGTCGTCGAGCGCAGCCCCGCCTATCAGAAGAGCAAAACCCTCGCCGAGCGCGCCGCCTGGGATTTCGCGGCCGAGCACCCCGGTGGCCCCGAGCTGACGGTGGTGAATCCGGGCATGGTCCTGGGTCCGGCGCTGTCGACGGCGACGAGCACCTCCCACGAACCGGTGCGGATGCTGCTCGGCCGTCAGGTGCCCGGTTCGCCGCGGGTGGGCTGGGCGACGGTGGACGTGCGTGATCTCGCGGTCGCGCACCGGTTGGCGATGGAAACGCCCGAGGCGGCGGGCAAACGCTATATCTGTGCGGGCGAACATCTCTGGATGCGTGATCTCGGACGTTTGCTGGCCGAGGAATTCGGGCCGCGCGGGTTCCGGGTGCCGACCCGGCAACTGCCCGATCTGCTGGTCCGCGCCATCGCGGTGGTGGACAAGACCGTGCGGCTCACTGTGCCGTCGCTCGGCCAGGTGGAACGGCTCAGTGCCGAACGGGCCGAGCGTGAGCTCGGCTGGACCATGCGACCGGTCCGCGATTCGGTGCGCGACACCGCTGAGAGCCTGTTGCGGCTCGGCGTGGTGCCGATGCCCGCGGGTGCACCTCCGCTGGCCGAGCCGGCTCACGCGTGAGGAGATCCGCACATGATCACCGCAACGTTGATTGTCGCGACCCTCGGTCTGCTTCGCCGGCTGCGCCGGCGTGATGGGCGCAGCGGGGCCGACTCCGGCGCCGAGCGGCGGCGAGCCCGTCTCACTACCGTGCGGCGGGTACCCGGCTGGTGGCGGTCCGGCCGAGTCGCGGCGTCGGCGGCCGCGCTGTCCGGGGCGAGCTTGGCTGCTCTCGCGTGTGTCGCGTGCTGACGGCGGGACGCCTGCCCGGGCCGCGTTGACCCTCGAGAGGTCGCGGAATCCTTGCTGAACGCGCGGGATGGGATTTCGCGCCGAGGAATTCGGCCGGTGGTGGGGCGCGGGGCGATGCCCGGAAACGGGCATCGCTGCGTCTACTCGGCCGATGCCGGGCAGCGGCCGTGCGCCGATCTCTCCTCCCAGGTCCGGCAGCGCCCCGACGGCCCTGGTAGACAAGAGGAGTGAGCGCGCAACATGAGTTCCGGTTCGGTGTGAACATGGTGGTCCCGGAATCGAGGCAGGCGTGGATCGCCAAATGCCGCCGGGCCGAAGCACAGGGCTACGACGTGGTCGGTGTGGCCGATCATTTGGGTCTGCCCGCGCCGTTCCCGTCGATCGTGCTCGGCGCCGAGGCCACCGAACGGGTCCGGCTCAACACCTTCGTCCTGAACACCCCGTTCTACAACCCCGTGCTGCTGGCGCGTGACGTGGCGGGGGTGGATCAGTTCACCGACGGACGCGTCGAACTCGGACTCGGCGCGGGCTATGTCCAGGCCGAGTTCGAGGCGGCGGGCATCCCGTTCGGTACCGGCGGCCAGCGGGTCGCCCACCTCGAGAACACCGTCGTCACGCTGCGGAAACTGCTCGCCGACCCCGAGTACCAGCCGCGGCCGGTGCAGCCGGGCGGGCCGCCGCTGCTCATCGCGGGCTGGGGCGACCGGTTGCTGAAACTGGCCGCTACCCAGGCCGACGTCGTCGGTTTCACCGGCGCGGCCACCGGTGCGGGCGGGTCGCTGACCTTCGCGGGCGTCGAGGGCGTCACCGAGCGGGTCGCGTACGTGCGAGAGTTGCTGGGGGAGCGCGCCGACCGCGTCGAGCTCAATATCCTGGTGCAAGCGGTGGTTCCGCCGAGCGAACGCGCCGCCCTGCTGGACAAATACGGTTCCGTGCTGCCCGATGGCGATCCCGAAGAACTGCCCACCCTGCTGTTCGGCACGCCGGCCGACATGGCGCAGCGGCTGCGCGAACGCCGCGAACGGTTCGGCATCTCCTACATCACCGTGCTCGAGCCGTACATGGATGCGTTCGCGCCGGTGATCGAACTGCTGCGCTGATCTGCTCCCCGCCGCGCGCGAGCCCGCCCGGATCAGGCGGGCTTGCGCCACACCAAGGTGTATCGCCACATCAGCCTGCGCCGGATCTGCGCACCGGGCAGCAATTCGGCGGCCGCCGAGCGGATCTCGGGCAGCGTGTCCTCGGGATCGCGGCAAGTGAAACCCGGTCCTCGGCTTCCACCGTGCCGCTTGTCGATAGCCCAGATCGCCGGAAGCAGCGGAAGGTACCCGGCGTCGGCGCGGACACTCATCTTCCACAGCCCGACCACGGCCAGCGTGCCCCCGGGCGCGACCAGCTCACGTAATGCTGTCAGACCTTCACCCAGCGGAACGTGGTGCAGCGTCGCGACCGCGGTCACGACATCGAAGGTCTGGTCCAGTTCCCGGAAATCGCCCTGTGCGAGACGAACGTTCGCCGGGGTGGTGGCCGATGTGATGATCTCGCCGTCCACATCGACGCCGAGCACCGATTCACATCGGGTGGCGAGCTTCGACGCCAGCAGCCCGTCGCCGCACCCGACATCGACTGCGGTGCGCGCGGATTCGGGAACCTGCGCGATCAGCCACGGGTGGTAGTGGGTGTTGTGATTCCAGTAGGGATCGGCGCTCATCGGCTCCAACCTACCGGGGTCGTGAGGCCCTGGCACAGGGCCGAATCGGTGTGCTCCGGAGAACGCGATCGAGTCCGGCGACGACAGCGACGGGCCGGTCGCGCCGGGCACCGCTTGCCGACGCCACGAAGCCTCGGGTGATCAGGGCCGCGTACACGCGCTCCGGCGAGCAGACCCGTCCCCAGCTTCACCGAAGCCCGCCAGCCACGCCGGGAACCCGGTCAGATCCGCCAGGACGACGTCGGCGCCTGCCGCGCACAGCTCCTCCGCCGAACACGGCCCGGTCACCACCGCGACCGCATACGCCCCCGCCGCCCGAGCGCCACGCATATCGCCCGCATGATCCCCGACGAAAATTTGCGCACCATGCTCCCGCAGTGCCGCCGCCTTCCCGTCCGACCACAGCTCACCCACGACAACGTCGACGGGCCACCCGAGATGCTCGACATGCAGTTCAGCGTGCGGCTGGTACTTCCCGGTCACCACAACCAGCCGCCCACCGGCCCCGACCACCGCGTCGATCGCCGCATCCGCACCGGCCATCGCCGACACCTCGGCAACCACCTCCGGATAGATCTCCCGATACCGACCGACCAACTCCGGAATCAACGCCTCCGGAGCCCCCGCATCGGCCAGAATCATCGCCAACGGCGGCCCCAGCCGCTCCGCCAGGTCACCACCGCGCAACTCCAGCCCGAACTCACCGGCGAGGACGTCGATCGCCCGCGCGACGCCTTCGCGCGAGTCTATGAGCGTCATATCCAAATCGAAGCCAACGGTCCAGGTCACCACCCGACCCTATCGGCCCCGGAGTAGCTGTTCCCGACCGCTGCTGCCAACAGACCGTTGACGGCCGTCGATCGTTCTCGGGGCCGTCGAGCGCGGGCGGGCGGGCATCTCAGGCGGCGCCGACAGGCGTGAGAACTCGGTTTGAGATGAGCGCCGGTCTACTCTGCTGGCTCGCGTACCGTTTGCACTGAATCGACCAGTCAAAGTCGGGTCGAGTTGTTCCTGCGAACCCACAAAAACCCCGAATCCGCATTCTCCACCTCGCGCTTGAGAACGCTCGGTCGGTACTACGCCTGCTGCGCGATTCTGCCTACCGTGTTGTGGAAAAGCGGGGAATGGACGGCTCGCCCACTTGACGGTGGACTTTCGGGGAGCGCGTCGTCACTGTAAGTGATGCGTTTGAGACGCTCCGGAGAAGAGTCTGGTCGGCGGCCGCAACTGCAGTGGCCTCTCGTTATAGCGCGTTCCATATCCATGGTTTCGGGAAGCGGCCGCGGAGGCAGGCGATGCGGTGGGCGGCCTCGGCTGCTGCGGCTGGGTTCTGGTGGGACAGACTGATCGCGAAGGCCGTCCAGCGGAGTTCTTGGATGTCGGCGTAGACGCGGAATTCAGGTGTGGTGGTCATGTCGTATCCGCCGAACGCGGTGACGAAGGAGTGATAGTCGTCGGCGCCGAGGCGGGTGAAGTCGGTGTGGTCGACGGCGAGCTGGACGAGGTCCCATTCGGGGCGGCCGATGGAAACTTTGTCGAGGTCGAGGAAGATCGGTGTGCCGGAAGGGGGCACGACGAGGTTTCCTTGCCAGGCGTCGCCGTGGATCACCGAGCGTCGGTTCGTTGGTGGGAGTTGTTCGTAGCGCCGGTGAATTGCGGTGTAGTGCCGGGTCAGCCATTGCTTGTCGTCCTGGCTGATGGTGGTGGCGGTGGTGATTCGCTCAGCCACTCCTGCGAGCGGCTGGTATTCCGGTAGTTCGAAGGTGGTTGGTGGGTCGAGGACGTGGAGGCGGGCGAGGGCTGAGCCGAGTTCGGCGGGGGTGGCGGCGCGATGGTTGGGGATCAGCCGCCACCAGGTGACGGGTCGATCTTCGACAATGATCGGCTGTGGCAGCGTCTCCTCGGCCTCAACCGTGGGGACCCCGGAGTCGTTGAGCCAATGAGAGATTCGCAATTCCCGACGCGCGGTGTCAGCTCTACCCGGGCTTCCGATCCGGGCAATGATCCCATCTTCCAGTTCGAAGATGGTGTGCGCTCCGGTGCGGAGTGGCGTTGCAGTCGAGGCATCGAGGCCCGCCACGTCGGCGGCTCGTTCGAGAATCTCCGTTGCCGAAGACGAAGCCCGGGTCATGGGATCGCCTCGAATTCCGGCAGTGCGGCGATCGTATGCCAAAGTTCGGCGACTTCGGTGATTCTCCGGTGCGGCGAAGCGGTGACGGCGAGACCTCGCAGCTCATCTCGAATACGCTGCGAATGGAATCTGGTGGCATCGGCCACTGCTTCCAAGCCGAAAGCGGCTGCCGTGCGTGGCTCGCCCAATTGCATGGTCAATCCAGCTAGCCGGATGCGAGAGAAGGTTCTCGAGCGGGGGTAGTTGTCGCCTTGGAGCCGGATGGCTTGGCGGATTCGGGGAGCAGCCAGGTCGATGCGCCCGCGCGCAACGGCGACGGGGATCAGGGCTTTGCCGGTGCTGCCGAGGTGTTCGGCGTAATCGTAGTAGCACATCCAAGGCGGATCCTCGCTTGGCCTGCGGGCAGCGAAGTGCTCATCGGCACGCGCAACTTCGGATAGGGCTTCGTCAGTTCGGCGCAGCGCCGACAGGAATTGTGCGCGCAGTGTGGCGAGCATCGCGCGGGTAGTGGAGGTCAGTCGGTCGGAGCGGACATGCGCCAGTTCGATCAGTGACAGCGCTCCGTCCGGATTTCCGATGTAGGCAGTCTTGCGGGCCATATCGGCCAGGGTCGCCGCGCGTAGTTCCCAGGACCCTGCGGCATCCGCGCACCAGAGGGCGAACCGGAAACGTCGTTCGGCCTCGGTGTATGCGGCGATATCGAAGGCGGAGTATGCAGCGATCCCGCTGAGGTTGCCGACCGCCTCGCACAATGCCTGCCTGGTAACGGGAGCCGCTCGGGCGGTGAGCAGTGGAGCAAAAGCGCGGAGGTGTTTCGCAGCGCTGTCGGATGCCGAGCCGCCTCCGCGCAGGTTCTCCGTTGACGCCGCGGCGGTGACGGCATGTTGAACCGTTTCCACGTCGGACCGCCCCACCCGGCTTACGTTTTGCGCCCCGGATACATAATCAGCGGGAATCTGGCTGGCGTCGAATGGACTGAACAAGTTGACTGCCAGAGCATCTCGTGCGCCTTCGGGTTTATTCCTGCGGCCGGGAGCAAAGCCCAGTTCGGTTTCGGTCGCGTTCAGAACTGCGCACAGGGCGCGACGATAGTCTTTGCCAGGCCAGCGCACCGCGCCCCGTTCATAGCGCGCGATCGTATGGGCGTCGAGGTCGCGGCGGCGGCCTGTGGTTCGCCACAGGTGATCGTTAACCGCTTCGGCCAGCTCGACGCGGCTCATTGGCCGCCCTGGCATGGTCGGCGATGGGGTCGCTTCTCGACGCTGTTGCAACTTCAGATTTGGAACCGGCACCTTCGATCCCCTCGGTAGGCCGCGCCCAGTCTATCGACGCCTCGGATCCCGAAGCGCGTTCTCCGTGATCTGCCCCGCAATCTGCCCTCCAGGAAACGCCCAGCCCGCAAGGCTGGAGGAGCTGTTCGACACACGCCGCACCAGCCGAGACCCTGGTTCGGCCTGGCGGGAGGAGATGCCGATGAAACCACTTGCGTACGGCTATCTGCGACTGGATGTCGCAGGCGAACGCATTTGGGAATGTGAGAGGAGAATTCAGCAGTTCGCGGATCGCCATGGCTACGACCTGGGCATGGTATTCCACGAGCGGACCTACGGGTGCGCTGCTCTCGATGCGCTCATCGCGGAAGTGCGGCGCGCCCAGTGCCGCAATGTCGTTGTGCCCGACCTCGGGCATCTGAAGCGCCAGACCGCCGTTCGGCAAGTGACAGAGGCGCGGTTGTGGTGCGAGGCCGGGGTAGGAGTTCTCGTCGCGGAGGGGGCCATGGACTCGAACCGTGAGCCGGTCGGAGTGATCCGGTGACGACACTGAACTGTGCCCATGTGCCCACGGCTCGTGCCCTCCCTCAGGGCGCGGGTGGGTCAGCTCACCGGCCATCATCACTCATGCAGCGTAGATTCGAACCGGTACGGGTGGGCGTGATCGGGTTGGGCAGGCAAGCGGTCGACGACCATCTTCCTGGCCTCGCATCCTGCGAGTCTGCCGAGCTCGTCGCGGTCTGCGACGAGGATCCCGAGGTCGTTCGCGAGCACCAGTACCGTTGCCGCGTCCCCGGGTACACCGACTTCACTGCGATGCTGCGGTCCGAGCAGTTGGACCTTGTCGTCGTATGCGTTCCGCACAGCATCGGCCGCCGCGTAATCGAGGCCGCAGCTGAGCACCGCGTCCATGTGCTCAAGGAGAAACCATTCGCCACGTCCCTCGCCGAGGCCCGCGAGCTGGCGCGGTTGTGCGAGAAGTCGGGGATCGAACTGATGGTTACCCTGCAACGCCGCTTCAACCCGATCTATATGAGCTTTCCTCAGCTGGCCGACCAGATCGGGATGCCGTTCGTCGTCGACGCCCGCTACACACTGCACACTTCGGATCCCTCCGAAGGCTGGCGTGGTGATATCGCCACCGCTGGTGGAGGCTGCGTCATCGACATGGGCTATCACGTCATCGACTTGGTGCTGTGGTATTTCGGTCTCCCCGACCTCGTCATCGCGGACCTGTCTACGGCGGCTCGACCGGACCGCGAATACGATGCCGAAGACACCGCACTGGTGCATTTCTCCTACGACTCTGGCCAGTACGGATCGATTCTGATGTCCCGTTTCATCGGTCCCAAGACCGAGGACCTGCGACTCGTCGGTTCCAAAGGCATCGTGCACCTCGAACGTGGACGGATCCGGAGGCTCACGAACGACGGAAGAGTTGTCGAATCCTTGGTCCGCGAGCAAGCCTGGCCGTCAGCCGCTGCCTCACAGATCGAGTTCTTCCGAAGGGTAATCGCCGGCGAACGGCCCAACCCCAGCGGACCACGCCAGCATTTGGCCCACATGCGGTTCGTGACCGCTTGCTACCAATCCGCCCGGACCCACACCCCGGTAGACCCGAAGGAGCTTCGGTGAACTCACCACTCGCCCTACTGGGCGGCACACCGACCATCGAGGACCCCACTCCACATTTTCAGTGGCCTCCAATGAACGATCTCACCCGCAACGCGGTACTGGCCCAACTCGATAACACGATCTCGATATACGACCGATCCGGCGTGATCGCCGAGCTCGAAGACGCTTTGGCCGCCTACTTCGGCTCCCGATACGCCGTGCTCACCAGCTCAGGGACCGCAGGTCTGTACTCGATGTACACTGCCTGCGGACTGAGCCCCGGAGACGAGGTCATCGTCCCGGCGTACACGTTCTTCGCGACCGCCACACCGCTCCTGCACCTCGGCGTAGTCCCGGTCCTGGCCGACTGCGACCCAACCGGCAACCTCGATCCGCGGGAACTTCCCCGACACATCACCGAGAAGACTAAAGCCATTGTGGTAACTCACATGTGGGGCTTGCCTGCGCAAGTCCAGAGCCTCGCTGGGCTCGCCGAGGTCTACGGGCTGCAACTCCTCGAAGACGGCTCCCACGCCCACGGTGCCGGTATCGATAGTCGTAAGGTCGGTACCTTTGGCCGGGCCGCCGCATTCAGCATGAACGGTCCCAAACCGCTCTCCGCCGGCGAAGGAGGTTTCGTACTCACCGACGATGAGCACGTCTACTACCGTGTGCTCCTGCATGGCCAATACAACAAACGCTGCCGCACTGAAATACCTGAACACCACTCTCTACACAGGTACGCGGTCACTGGCATGGGCTTGAAGCATCGTATCCACCCCCTTGCCGCAACCATCGCTCTCAACCAGCTCGCTCTCCTCGACGAATATCTCACAGGTCGCTGCCGTATTGCCGCCTACATGGCAGACCGACTGGATGGCTTACCAGGAATTACCGCACCTCGTCCCGGCGCCCAGGTGCGGCCCTCTTGGTACGGGATGGCATTGCAGTACCGCGGTAACGAACTCGGCGGTCTACCCATAGAACGCTTCCACCAGGCGTTACTTGCCGAAGGCTGCCGTGAAGTCGATCGCCCGGGCTCCACCTGTCCTCTCAACCTCCTGGAACTGTTCCAGAGCCCCGGTGCCCTGTTCCCTGGGTACGCTGGCGAGTTCGCCTATCGGCCGGGGGAATTCCGGCAGGCCGAGCATCTGTACCACCACACGATCAAGTTGCCGGTATGGCACCGCGAACAAGACCTTCCCGTCGTCGACTTATACCTCGACGCGATCGCGAAGGTCATCCATAACGCCGACGAACTGAAAGGATGAGCAGAATGCCGACCCGTATCGAAGACCTCACCACGCAAGCAGAACGCGACGGAGTTCAGCAGCTCGTTGTGGGCGCTGTCGTCGAACACGATGGCCGCATCCTTCTCCTGCGCCGTCGCGGCGACGACTTCATGGGCGGAATATGGGAACTGCCCAGCGGCAAAGTCGAGCCGGGCGAAAGTCTCGAGTGTGCCCTCACCCGTGAGGTTCAGGAGGAAACAGGGCTCCAGGTCGCCGGAATCGGCCGCTATGTCGATAGTTTCGACTACCGCTCCGGGAGCGGGAAGCGCAGCCGTCAGTTCAATTTCGTTGTTGAGTGCGTCGCTCCGGAACCGGTCCGGCTTACCGAGCATGATGCTTATACCTGGACCGTGCTCACGGAAGAACCCCCGGTCACCGAAGCGGTGAAACAGACTCTTGTTCTGTATCGGAATGCCGATGGGATGTGGGACCATTCGGACGGCGCGTAACCGGGTTCCGGCCGGACAATCGCCGAGTTCGAGCCGATCGGCGGCTGCGCTGGTGGCGGTCTTCGAGCCGAGCCGAAGTGATCCCGGACCCCGTAGACCCGAGGTCAGGCTCTCGGGTTCGTGAACTGCTCGGTTCCCGTGACCTTCAGCAGTTCGAGGGCGCCGGCTTCGGGGGTGCCGGGTGCTGCGGAGTAGACGACGACGGTTTGGTCGCTGTCGGGTACGAGCAGGGTGTCGCAGTCCAGGGTGAGGGTGCCCAGGTCGGGGTGGTTGATGGTTTTGCGGGTGTTGCGCAAGTGGGCGGCGCGGCGTTGGGCCCAGAGGCGCTCGAATCGCGGGCTGCCGGTGCGCAGCTCGGTGATCAATCGATCGAGCTCGGGGTCGGCGGGGTAGCGGGCGCGGGCGGCGTGCAGACTCGCGACCCAGGTCGCCGTGATGGTGTCGATGTCCTCGGGGGCCAGGACCACCCGGCTCGGGCCGTCGCCGAAAAACGCCTGCCAGATGATGTTGCGGCGGGCTGGTGGCCAGCGAGAGAAGTCCCCGAGCAGCGCGGCCGCCATCGGGTTCCAGGCCAGCACGTCGCTTTTGGCCGAGAGCACCAGCGCGGGTAGATCGACCATCCGGTCCAGCACCAGCCGCAGCACGCTCGCGCGCACCACCATCGCGATCCGGTCGGCGCCGGGCGGCTCGCTGCCGGCCAGCCGGAACAGCAGATCGCGATTGTCATCGTCGAGGCGCAACGCCCGCGCCAGGGCCGCCAGCACCGACGGCGAGGGCACAGGGCCGCGGCCCTGTTCGAGCCGGACCACATAGTCGACGCTCACCCCGGCCAGCTGCGCGACTTCTTCACGCCGCAACCCAGGGACCTGCCTGCGCGAGCCCGCGGGCAGGCCGACGTCCTCGGGGCGGACTCGGGCGCGGGCCTGGCGCAGCTGCGCCGCGAGTTCGGAGCGATCCATGCCACGATCATCGCGCAGTCCGGCGTTCGCGGGGTGGTACCGCTGATCCCAGGACGTATCGGTCCTGCCCAGCGGCCGGCCTGATCGGCACGCTGATGGCATGAGCGATACAACGACGACGGCCCTGGTCACCGGGGCGAACAAAGGGCTGGGCCGCGAGACCGTGCGCCGGCTGGCGGAACTGGGGTGGCGGGTGTTTCTCGGCGCGCGTGACGCTGAACGTGGACGTGCGGCCGCGGACGAGTTCACCGCGGCCGGCCACCAGGTGAGCTTCGTGCCGCTGGATGTCACCTCAGAGGAGTCGGTCGCCGCGGCGGCGAAGCTGGTCGGCGAGCAGGTCTCGCACCTGGATGTGCTGATCAACAATGCGGGGATCGGCGGGCCGTGGGTCGCGCCCGCCGACACCGTCGCCGCCGACGTGCGCGAGGTCTTCGAGACCAACGTCTTCGGGCCGATCCACGTCACCCACGCGTTCCTGCCGCTGTTGCGCCGGTCGGCCCAACCACGCATCGTCATGGTGTCCAGCGGAATGGGCTCGCTGGCCATCACCTCCGACCCCGCCCGGCTGGAATCCACCCTGCACGGCCTCGGCTACCCGGCCTCGAAGTCCGCGCTCAACATGATCACCTCGCAGTATGCCCGCGCGCTGCCCGGCATCCAGGTGAACGCCGCCGACCCCGGCTACACCGCCACCGACCTGAACGGCAACAGCGGAACCCAGACCGTCACCGAGGGGACCGATGCCATCGTTCGGCTCGCCACCCTCGGCCCGGACGGACCGACCGGAGGGTACTTCGACCGCGCGGGACGGTTGCCCTGGTGATCGGCAGGGCAGCGGGGACGCGCGATGCCATCCGGGATGTCGAGTGGCAGGATGGCGCGCTGATCTCGTTACAGCGAAAACGCCTGGGGGAGTGGTGATTCACGTGGAACCGCGGGTGCACCGCCTGCCAGGGCGAGTTCGCATTCGGTCCGCGCACGCCGTGCGTGTGTGCATCAACTGCCGAAACCGTGCCGTGTCAGAGCTGCGAGATCACCATTCTCGCAGGTGAACTCGGGTACAGGCCCTAACTGGTGCGGCGAATGGCGCACGAGGGCGGGCCTATCGAGAAGGCGCGGCGGACCGACCGGCCGGTCTACAGAACTGCGGTTGACGCGACTCGGCAGTCGGTGCACACCTGCACCGACTGCCATTCCACGCCCCTCAGGTACTGGACGACGCCGCGAAGGGCGTCCCGGTGGACGCGAATTCACGCCGATGCGGATGCCGCCACAACCCCTTGCGTTCCAGGATCGGCAGCACGCCTTCGCCGAACCAGTAGGCCTCCTCGAGATGCGGGTAGCCGGAGAGGATGAAGTGGTCGATGCCGAGGCGGGCGTATTCGGCGATGCGCTCGGCGACTTCGGCATGGGAGCCCACCAGGGCCGTGCCGGCGCCGCCGCGCACCAGCCCGACGCCGGCCCAGAGATTCGGTGCGATCTCGAGCCGGTCGGTGCGCCCGCCGTGCAGTTCGAGCATCCGCCGCTGGCCCTCGGACTCGCTGCGCGCGAGGTTGGCCTGCACCCGCTCGACGTCGGCCGGATCGATACCGGCCAGCAGCCGGTCGGCCTCGGCCCACGCCTCCTCGGAGGTATCGCGGCTGATGACGTGAATGCGCAGCCCGAAATCGAGCGTGCGCCCCCGCTCGGCGGCCAGGCCGCGAATCCACTCGAGCTTGCGGCGTACCGCAAGCAACGGCTCGCCCCAGGTGAGGTAGGTGTCGGCGTACCGCGCGGCCACGGGTCCCGCCGGTTCGGACGAACCGCCGAAGAAGATCGGCGGCACCGGGTCGGGGCGGTTGTTCAGCAGCGCCTCGCGTACCTGGATGTGCTCACCGTCGAAGCTCACCGGTTCGGTCGAGGTCCACAATTGCCGGACGACATCGAGGAATTCGCCGGTGCGCGCGTAGCGCTGGGTCTTGTCCAGGAAATCGCCGTAGGCCTGCTGCTCGTGCGGTTCGCCGCCGGTCACCACGTTCAGCAGCAGCCGTCCGCGTGAATGCCGCTGGAAGGTGCCCGCCATCTGCGCGGCCAGGGTGGGACTGATCAGGCCGGGCCGGAACGCGACCAGGAACTTCAGGGTCTCGGTCGTCTCGACCAGCATGGCGGTGGTCAACCAGGCGTCCTCGCACCACGCGCCGGTCGGCGTCAGCACCGCTTCGAAACCGTTGTCCTCGGCGGCGGCGCCGATCTGGTTCAGGTAGCGCAGGCTCGCGGGACGGTCGCCGGACATGGCGGTACCGTGACCGCCCGCGATGAGGCCGCGGGAGTCGCCGTAGGTGGGCAGGAACCAATGAAACGACAGGCTCATCCGCTCATCGTCGACGGCCGGCGGCGGCTGGTCACTGGTTGAAACCAGCGCGGTTTTAATCCGGCTGCACGACGCTCACATAGGCGGCGAGGAAGCCGAACAGGCCCGCGCTGTGCTCGATGATCTGCTCGGCGTCGAAGTCCAGTTCGCCGTCGAGCCAGCGCCGCAGCACCTCGAACAGGCCGCCGACGGCCAACGTCGATCCCAGATGCGCCACCGCGATGGTGGATTCGGCCAGATGCAGATAGCGCTGCGCATGCGCGAGCACCAGATCGGTGAATCGGGTCATGATCTCGCTGCGCAGCTCGCGCATGACCGGTTCGGCGGCGGATTCGATGAACAGGATCCGCGCCATCACCGGATCGTCGGCGATCATCCGCACGAACGCGCCGACCGTCGCCCGCGCCACTTCGTCCGGTGCCGCCCCATCGGCGGGGGCGGCCAGTTCCACCTCGCGGCGCAGGATGTTCTCCAGCTCGACCGCCACCGCGCGCAGCAGCGCGTCCCGGTCGCTGAAGTGCTGGTAGAAGTACCGCGAGGTCAGCTTGGCCTCCGCGCACACCGCGGTGACGGTGGTTTCGGCGGCGCCGCGGGTGCCCAGCAGCAGGGTGGCGGCCTCGATCAGCCGAGCGCGACGTTGATCATGTCGCTGTTCGGCGGTCAGGCCCCCGTAGACGCGCGCTGGACTCACGGCCGACATTCTGTCATGATTCCAGGCATCTGACTAAGTGTAAAGTCAGATGGAACTCGGTCGAAGGTGTCCGAGTGCGACCAGACGAGGAACTCAATGACGCGGCATGTCGACGTATTGATCATCGGCGCTGGCCTGTCCGGAATCGGCGCGGCCTGTCATCTGGCCAAGGAGCAGACCGGGCGCAGCTTCGCCATCCTGGAGCGGCGCAGCGCCATCGGCGGCACCTGGGACCTGTTCCGCTATCCGGGCATCCGCTCCGACTCGGACATGTTCACCTTCGGCTACGGCTTCCGTCCCTGGACCGGAACCAAGGTGCTGGCCGACGGCCCGAGCATCCGCCGCTACGTCGAGGAGACCGCCGCCGAGTACGGCGTGACCGAGCACATCCGCTTCGGCCGCAAGATGGTGAAGGCGAGCTGGTCCAGCGAGGCCGGCCAGTGGACGGTCGAAGCGATCAACGAAGAGACCGGTGAGACCGAGGTCTACACCAGCAACTTCCTCATCGGCTGCACCGGCTACTACGACTACGACAAGGGCTACCAGCCCACCTTCCCCGGCCAGGAGCGCTTCGGCGGCCGCCTGGTGCACCCGCAGCACTGGCCCGAGGACCTGGACTACAAGGGCAAGCGGGTGGTCGTCATCGGTTCCGGCGCCACCGCGATCACGCTGATCCCGGCCATGGCCGACGACGCCGAGCACGTGACCATGCTCCAGCGTTCGCCCACCTACATCGCGGCCATCCCCAGCGACGACCCGGTCTCGGTCGGCTTCAACGCCGCCCGCGTTCCCGCCGCGCTCACCTACAAGCTGGGCCGCGCCCGCAATATCGCGTTGCAGCGCGCCACCTACGAGCTGTCGCGCAAGCAGCCCGATGTGGCCCGCAAGCTGCTGCTGTCGGCGGTGCGGCTGGCCGTCGGCCCGAACGTGGACATGCGCCACTTCACGCCGAAGTACAACCCGTGGGACCAGCGGCTGTGCGTGGTACCCAACGGCGACCTGTTCAAGGTGCTGAAGTCGGGTGAGGCCTCGATCGTCACCGACACCATCGAGACCTTCACCGAGACCGGCATCAAGCTGTCCTCGGGGCAGGAACTGCCCGCCGACATCATCATCAGCGCGACCGGCCTGAACGTGCAGATGCTCGGCGGGGCGACCCTCGAGGTCGACGGCGAACCGGTCGTCACCCGTGATCGGGTGCTCTACAAGGGCGCCCTGCTCGACGGTGTCCCCAATGCGATGGTCGTGCTCGGCTACACCAACGCCTCCTGGACGCTCAAGGCGGACCTGGCCGCCGAGTACTTCTGCAAGCTGCTGAACTACATGCGCGACAAGGGCTACACCCAGGTCGTTCCGCGCGCCGATGAGGCCGACCGGTCCGCCGATTCGCTCATGGGCGGCGCGCTGACCTCGGGCTACATCCAGCGCGGCGACGGCGTCATGCCGCGCCAGGGTGCGCGCGGTCCGTGGAAGGTCATCAACAACTACTACCGCGACCGCGCCTACCTGCGGAACAGCCCCGTCGAGGACGACGCGTTGGTGTTCACCGACGCCGCGGGCGCCACGGTCACCGGCATCCGGCAGGCGAGTCCGCGCGGCGTACTCGGCAAAGCTGCCGGGCGGCTGCCGCTGATCGGTACCCGCACCGCCTGATTCGACCTCGCGCGCCGGTCGGGTCCCGCGGGGCTCGACCGGCGCCGTCGTCGTGGCGTACACCATCCACCGGCGGCACGCCGAATGCCGTCGACGGCAGCGCCCGCTCGGTAGCGTGGCGTTATGAGCGAGCGACTGGTGATCATCGGCGGCGATGCGGCGGGCATGTCGGCCGCCTCGCAGGCGCGCCGGATGCGCGGGCCAGGGGAGTTGGCGATCGTCGTCTTCGAACGCGGGCATTTCACCTCCTACTCCGCGTGCGGAATCCCGTACTGGGTCGGTGGCGCTGTCAGCGACCGCGACGAGTTGATCGCACGCACACCGGAGGAACATCGGTCCCGCGCCATCGATCTGCGCATGCGCACCGAGGTCGTCGAGATCGATATCGACAAGCGCCGGGTGCGCGCCCGCGAGCTGGATTCGGGCGCCGAATCCTGGACCGAATACGACAAACTCGTCATCGCTACCGGTGCCCGGCCGATTCGCCCGCCGCTACCGGGCATCGATGCCGACGGCGTCCACGGCGTGCAGACCCTCGACGACGGCCAGGCGCTGATCGATACTCTCGAGCGCGCGGCCGGTCGGCGCGCGGTCGTGGTGGGCGCCGGCTACATCGGGGTCGAAATGGCCGAGGCGCTGATCAACCGTGGCTTCGAGGTCACCCTGGTCAACCGTGGCGCCGAGCCGATGTCGACGCTGGATCCCGATATGGGGGCTCTGGTCCGCACCGCCATGGGCGGCATGGGGGTGAAGATCGTCGGCAACGCCGAAGTCACCGCCATCGGCACCGACGGCGACGGCCGTGCCCGCTCCGTTGTCACCGCACAGGCCGAATATCCCGCCGACGTGGTGGTTCTCGGCATCGGCGTGCGACCGGAGACCACCCTCGCCGAGGCCGCGGGGCTCCCACTCGGCACCCACGGCGGCCTGCTGACCGACCTGTCCATGCGGGTGCGCGGCCGCGACGACATCTGGGCCGGCGGCGACTGCGTCGAGGTGCTGGATCTGGTCTCCGGCGTCGAGCGTCATATCGCCCTCGGCACGCACGCCAACAAGCACGGCCAGATCATCGGAGCCAATGTCGGTGGCGGCTACGCCACCTTCCCGGGCGTGGTCGGCACCGCGGTGAGCAAGGTCTGCGATCTCGAGGTGGCGCGAACCGGGCTGCGGGAGAAGGACGCTCGCGCCATCGGCCTGCAATACGTGCCCGTCACCATCGAATCGACCAGTCGCTCCGGCTATTTCCCCGGCGCCGAACCGATGACGGTGAAGATGCTCGCCGAACGCCGCACCGGCCG
This sequence comes from Nocardia cyriacigeorgica NBRC 100375, assembly GCF_000308555.1. Classification (GTDB taxonomy): domain Bacteria; phylum Actinomycetota; class Actinomycetes; order Mycobacteriales; family Mycobacteriaceae; genus Nocardia; species Nocardia cyriacigeorgica. The sequence goes on from NZ_BAFY01000129.1 coordinate 26,455, forward strand.
GCTGCTCGGCGTGCAGATCGTCGGTCGCGAGGGTGCGGGCAAACGCGTCGACATCGCCGCGGTCGCGCTCACCGCCGGGCTGACCGTCGAGCAGATGACGGCGCTGGATCTCGGATACGCGCCGCCGTTCTCGCCGGTCTGGGACCCGGTACTGGTGGCAGCGCGCAAGGCCGTCACGGCCGTGCGCGAGCGCGGCTGACCCGCCCGGCACACAGTGTGGACCCATCGTGGCGATCTGCGGGCATACCCGGTCACCGCTCCCGTACTATCGTCGATCGACAACCATGATCAGAAGGGGGGCGCGGTGCAGCCTGGGGAATCGGTGAACAGCCGCTGGGACAGAAGGGCATTGCTACACCGTGGGCAAGGATCGGGCGCCGATGCCGCGGCGCGAGCGGCGGTGAGCAGATGAGCCCGGAAGCCGGTGCGGGACTGGGCAGCTCGGAGTTCTTGACCACTCCGATCCCCGCGCCCTCCGAAGCGTCTGCCGTGGGCGGAGGTGCCGAGCCGGTGCGACGCGTCGCCCTGCCGCACGCGGAGGCCACGGCCCAGCCGGGCCCGCGGCCCGCGCATCCCGGGCGCGCCCATGTGCCCGGTCCGCCGGACCGGTTCGAGGCCGACCTGGGCGCCGTCGCGCTGGTCACCGACCGCGGTGTGGCCCACGCGCGCAACGAGGACGCGGTCGCCGCGGGCGTCGGTATCCCCGCACGCGGGCGCGCGCCCGTTACGGTGGCCGTTGTCTGCGACGGCGTGTCGTCCTCGCCGAATCCGCAGGCGGCTTCCGGCACCGCCGCACGCACCGGCGTCGATGCCTGCCTGAGCGCGCTGGCCGAGGGCAGGCCCGTCGAGGACGCGGCCACCGCGGGCCTGGCCGCCGCCGCGGCCGCGGTCCGCGACATCGCCTCGATCGACGGCGACTCACCCTCGTGCACCTACGTCGGTGCCATCGTGCACGACGACGGCGCGGGCAACGCCACGATCACCGTCGCCAATGTCGGTGACAGCCGCGCCTACTGGCTGGTCCCCGGCGATACCGGCGACGACGACGCCGAACCAGCGTCCCGGCGGCTCACCCTCGACGACTCCTGGGCCCAGGCCCTCGTCGACGCCGGCGCCATGGACGAGGCCGCCGCCATGAACGACCCACGCGCGCACACCCTGCTGCGCTGGCTCGGCGCCGACTACGACCAGCAGCCGTGGTCGTCGCGCAGCGTGCAGAGCTTCCGGTGCACCGGCCCTGGCGTGCTGCTGCTGTGCAGCGACGGGCTGTGGAACTATCTGCCCGATCCGGTCGCCTTGGCCGCGATAGCCACGGCGAAGCCGCCCGCCCTCGCTGCCAGGGATCTGGCCGATTACGCGGTGGCGTGCGGCGGCGGCGACAACATCACCGTGGCGCTGGTACCGGTGGGTGCTCTGGACCCATCTGAGCCGGCCGCGCCCGCGGTGGCAAACGGTCAGTGACCCTGCTGGTCGGTGAGTTTGTGCCCGTGCATCGCCTTCACCCGGCGATGCTCGAGCGCGATGACGGCCACGCCGCCGATCAGCAGGACGGCCGCGGCGATACCGCCGACGATGGCCCAGCCCTCATAGCCGTAGCCGGCCGCGGTCAAGGTGAGAGCGACGGCCACCAGCCCGAGCGCGCACATCACGATGCCGGGCCAGTTGCGCACGTCCTCCATCGCCTCGCCCGCATGCGCGCGGGTGGTGCGGGTCTCGTCGGGGAAATGATGTTCGGGAACGTGCGGGGAGTCCCGGTGGAAACCCCTGGTCGAATCGTCGGGCGCGGCTGCCATCGCGTTCTCCTTCCGGTCGATGATCCGGGGTGAGCGTCCGGATGGTGACAACCGCCGAGTACCCCGCGACCGCCGAAACAATCGAGATCCCCGCCACCAGGGCATCCGCGGACAGCTGCCTGTCCGGTGGTTTGTCGCCGAACGGGCACGGGTATCAAGTCGGCGAGCCGGTGCGATCGTCTCGACGGTTCGCTCATCGGTGACCGCTACGCACGCACCTACCGCGAGGAGGTTCGTCATGAACGGTGGACCATCGGCCGGTCCGGGACAGACCATGGTCACCACCAACCACGACGTCATCCGTCGCTGGGCCGAAAGGCGCGGCGCCAACCCGGCCACCATGCCGGGCAGCGACTACAACGGACGCGTCGAAGTGTTGCGTTTCGACTTCCCCCGCTACGGCGGCGCGGGGTTGCTGCCCGTCGACTGGGACGACTGGTTCGCCACCTTCGACGCACGTCAGCTGTGCTTCCGCTACCAGGAACGACGCCCCGACGGCAGTCCGAGCAACTTCTTCCGATTGGAGCGTCCGGACCGACCGGTTCGGTGAGCGATCTCACGCGAGGTTTAGCAATCGGGCATACAGGGCACTACTGTTACCGGAAAGTTGCTCGAGAAAAGCTGAAAAGCGGAACATCGCGTCGGTCTGGGGATGCGAACCTCCGCGCCGCGATGCGCTCCGCGTATCTGCAAAGGATTTGAATATTGAGCGCGAGCCTGATGATCGTGGAAGACGACGACAGGGTCCGAGGCGCATTGCGCCTGGCCATGGAGGACGAGGGCTACGACGTCGAAGAAGCCGAGGAGGCCGAGGACGCGCTCGATCATCTGCGAAGCAACGGCGTTCCCGATGTGATGATCGTCGATCTGATGCTGGGTGGCATGGATGGGTTCACCTGCATCCGTGAGATCCGCCGCGATCACGATGTGCCGATCATCGTGGTCAGCGCCCGCGACGACACCCACGACGTGGTGGCGGCGCTGGAAGCCGGCGCCGACGACTTCGTCACCAAGCCCTTCGAGATCAAGGAGATCACCGCCAGGATGCGGGCGCTGCGCCGCCGCGCCCGGCTCTCGGCCGAGCGGGAAGCGCCGGTCGAGGTGGTGCTCGACGCCGATCCGGACGCACCGCTGATCCTCGCCCCCGACGGCGGCGCGGTCCGCCGCGGCGACGAGGAGATCGCACTGACGCTGACCGAGTTCCGCCTGCTGTGCGAGCTGGCCGAGGTGCCCGGCCGGGTGCTGAGCCGGTCGGTGCTGCTCGAGCGGGTCTGGGACCGCGGTTTCTTCGGCGACGAGCGCATCGTCGATGTGCACATGCGCCGGTTGCGCACCAAGATCGAACGCGATCCGTCCGACCCGCGGATCGTGGTCACCGTGCGTGGTCTCGGTTACCGGCTCGACGTGCAACGCTGAGCGGGCCGCCCATCTCAGCGTCGATGACGAACGCCGAACGCGTCCGCACCCGGCTCGACCCGGGCCTGTGGAGCCTACGGGGCCGGGTCACCATCGCCTTTGCGGCGACCTCGGGCCTGATGTCACTGGCCCTGGTGCTGCTGGTCTTCGCCCGTCTGGGCGAGGACGGCGTCACCCTCGGGGAACGTGTCGTCAACCGCCCGGTGCTGGTGATCTGCTGTGCGCTGGTAGCCGCGACGCTCGGCGCCGCGGTCGGGATCTGGGTCGGGCGCCGGGTACTGCGGCCACTGCGTGATGTCGCCGAGGCGGCGGCCAAGATCGCCTCCGGTGATCTCGGCATCCGCCTGCCCGATACCCACGATCAGGACCTGGCCAGTACCGTCGACTCGTTCAACCGGATGGTCGATTCGCTGCAACGGCGCATCGACCGTGAACACCGGCTCTTCGGCGACGTCAGCCATGAGCTGCGGACGCCGCTGACCACCCTCACCGCCAGCGTCGAGGTGTTGAACCGCCATCGTGACGATCTGCCGGAACGCTCGCGCCGGGCTCTGGCCCTGGTCACCGCCGAGGTGGATCATCTGCGACGGCTGCTCGACGACCTGCTGGCGCTGGCACGGGTCGAGGCGGGCATGCACCACGGCGATGCCGACCCGTTGTCGGTGGCCGAGCTGCTCACCCACACCCTGCGCGACAGCAGGCATCCGGTGCAGTTGCTGACCGTCGCCGAGGACGTCGTCGTCCGCGGCCGCAAGCTCGAACTCGAGCGTGCGGTGGTCAACCTGCTGGAGAACGCCGACCGGCACGGCGGGGGAGTCGTCGCGGTCACCGTGCACCGCGCGGGCGGCCACGCCGTCATCGCCGTCGACGACGCCGGCCCCGGCGTGCCACCGGCCGATCGCGACCGGATCTTCGAACGGTTCGCCACCGCGCGCACCAGCCGCCGCACCGCCGACGGCGGCACCGGTATCGGCCTGGCCCTGGTGGCCGAAACGGTCGCCACCCACAAGGGCACCGTGGAATGCGGTGCCCGCCCCGGCGGCGGCGCGCGATTCACCATTCGCTTGCCCGCTATCGAGTGAAATGAAACGTGAGGTATATCCCGAAAATGCGGAGTTCATGAACGGCGTCACACGGCCGTAACACAATCGTAAAGTCCTCGACCAGGTCAGCTCAAAGTTCATTCGTAAGCCTGGGAAAGTACAGAACATCGACCTCGGAGTTGTATGTCAACGCAAGCTTTGCCGACACAGACCGACGACGACCCTGCGCGCGTCGATTCCGCGGCGACCCGTTCCGGATCGCACCGGCCCACCGCCGGTGCTCCGATTCTGCGGACCCCGGAAATTCGCGACGGGGCGCGCATCTGGGGTATCGCGAAGGATTCGCAGGTGCTGGACACCAATTCCAGCTATGCGTATCTGCTGTGGTGCCGCGATTTCGCCGCCACCTCCGTCGTGGCCGAGGTCGACGGCCGCGTCGTCGGCTTCGTGATCGGGTATCTGCGCCCGGAGTCCCCGCGCACCGTGTTCGTCTGGCAGGTCGCCGTCGATCACGATCAGCGTGGCCGTGGACTCGGCGTCGCGATGCTCGATCGCTTGGTGGACAACCTGATCGACGCCGAAGGACCCGGCGTCGACGCCCTGGAGACGACCGTCTCACCGGACAACCCGGCCTCGATCGCGATGTTCGCCGCGCTGGCGCGGCGCCGCGACGCGGAGATGACCAAGACCGAGTTGTTCACTCCCGGCGATTTTCCCGACAGCCATATCGCCGAGGACCTGTACCGAATCGCACCGATCGCCCGTAAAACTGAAAGGGATCTATGATGATCACCGCTGACACGACGATCTTCGACGCACTGGAATCGAATGTGCGTGGCTACTGCCGCTCCTGGCCCACGGTTTTCGAAACCGCGAAAGGCGCCTGGCTGCGTGACGAAGAAGGTAAGGATTTTCTCGATTTCTTCGCCGGCGCCGGCGCCCTGAACTACGGGCACAACAACCCCATCCTCAAGAAGGCCCTCATCGATTACATCGCCTCCGACGGTGTGACGCACGGGCTGGATATGTCCACCGTCGCCAAGCGGAAACTGCTGGAAACGGTGCGTGACACACTGCTGGCTCCGCGTGGGCTGGACTACAAGGTGCAGTTCCCCGGACCGACCGGCGCCAATGCCGTGGAAGCCGCGCTGAAGCTGGCCCGTAAGGTCACCGGTCGCCAGACCGTGCTCAGCTTCACCAACGCCTTCCACGGCATGACCCTCGGCGCGCTGTCGGTGACCGGCAACGCCGCCAAGCGCGCGGGTGCCGGTGTGCCGCTCAACCACGCCACCCCGATGCCCTACGACGGCTACTTCGACGGCACCACCGCCGACTTCCAGTGGATGGAGCGTGTGCTCGACGACTCCTCCTCGGGTCTGGACCGTCCGGCCGCCGTCATCGTGGAGACCGTGCAGGGTGAGGGTGGAGTGAACCTGGCGCGGGCGGAGTGGCTGCGGCATCTGGCCAGCCTGTGCGAGGCGCGCGGCATCCTGCTGATCGTCGACGATGTGCAGATGGGTTGCGGGCGCACCGGCCCGTTCTTCTCCTTCGAATCGGCGGGCATCACGCCCGATATCGTCACCCTGTCCAAGTCGATCGGCGGCTACGGCCTGCCGATGGCGCTGGTGCTGTTCAAGCCCGAACACGATGTGTGGGCACCGGGTGAGCACAACGGCACCTTCCGCGGCAACAACCCCGCGTTCGTGACCGCGCAGGTGGCGCTGGAGCACTACTGGTCCGACGGTGGGCTGCAAGCCGCCACCGAGGCCAAGGGCGAGCAGATCGCCCAGGCCTTCGGCGCGATCAGCGAGGGCCTGCCCGGCATCTCGACCCGCGGCCGCGGCCTGGTGCACGGCCTGGTCTTCGACGACGCCTCGCAGGCGGGCAAGGTCTGCCAGGTCGCCTTCGAACGCGGCCTGCTGGCCGAGACCTCCGGCGCCTCCGACGAGGTCGTGAAGCTGCTGCCCCCCTTGACCATCACCGAGGACGAGCTCGACCATGGATTGCAGATCCTGACCGGCGCGGTCCACACCGTTTGCGGCGCCTGAGGAGGCCGAACATGATCGTGCGTACCACTGAAGAAATCACCGGAACCGACCGCGATGTGGCCGGCACCGGCTGGCGCAGCAAGCGGATCGTGCTCGGCGGTGACCGGGTGGGGTTCTCCTTCCACGAGACCACCATCGAGGCAGGCACCACCCACGTCTTCCACTACCAGAACCACGTCGAAGCGGTCTGGCTGGTCGAGGGCGAGGGCACCCTGACCGATCTGACCAACAATCAGACCTACGAACTGGGCCCCGGTTCGATGTATCTGCTCGACGGCCATGAAAAGCACCAGCTCGAGGTGCGTACCCGGATGCGCATGATGTGCGTGTTCAATCCGCCGGTCACCGGGCAGGAGGTTCACGACGAGAACGGCGTCTATCCGTTGGTCGCCGTTCCGGCCAGCTGAGAAAGGACGCGACGTTGGCACACAATCGGATCGATCACTACCCGACCCGCACCCCGGAACCGGCGCCGCACCTCGAGCGCCACGACGCGACGGTGTGGGGTCGAATCGAGGCACCCGAGCTCGCCGGATTCGACACCGACGGGTATACGATCCTTGACCAGTTGATCTCCCCGGAGGAAGTCGCGCGCTTCGCCCGGGAGATCGACCGGCTCGCCGGCGATCCCGCGCTGCGCGGCGACGAGCGCGTGATCGTGGAGAAATCCTCGAATCAGGTGCGTTCGGTGTTCGAGGTGCACAAGCTCAGTTCCGCGATCGCGGAGCTGGCAGCGCAGCCGAGGGTCGCGGGGCTGGCCCGGCAGATCTTGGGGTCGGAGGTCTACCTGCATCAGAGCCGGGTGAACTATCTGCCCGGTTTCGGCGGCACCGGCTTCTACTGGCACTCCGATTTCGAGACCTGGCACGCCGAGGACGGCATGCCGTCTCCGCGTGCGGTCAGCATCTCCATCGCGCTGACCGACAACTACCCGTTCAACGGCAGCCTGATGGTGATGCCGGGCTCGCACCGCACTTTCGTGCCGTGCCAGGGTGCGACACCGGCCGATCACTATCGGGAATCGTTGCGGGAGCAGCAGATCGGGGTCCCGTCCCAGGCCGATATCGAGGACTTGGCGCACAAGTACGGCATCGCGCAGTTCACCGGGCGGGCCGGCTCGGCGCTGGTGTTCGACTCGAACATCATGCACGGGTCGGCCAACAACATCACACCGTTCCCGCGCTCGAACATCTTCCTGGTGTTCAACAGCGTGGAAAACACCCTGGAGGAGCCGTTCGCGGCTCCGGCGCGGCGCCCGACCTACATCGCCAGCCGCGATTTCACGCCGATCTGAGCCGACGGTCGCGTCCTGACGGCGGCGGGAAGGGGATCCCTTCCCGCCGCCGCTGCGTGTCAACAGGCGTGCGCGGGCACCCGGCGCAGCAGCCGGTACAGAGTGATCCAGCTGTCCGGGTGCACCAGCCCGACCGGTTCGTCGCCGGCGATTCCGGCGGCCGCGCAGGCGGTGCGGACCGCGGCGGCAGGCAAGCCACGGCGTAGCGAGGCCGCCAGCGATCCGCCGACGCCGGAGAAGCCGAGCTCGACCATCGCTCGGTAGGTGGCGCTTTCCGGGCCGGTGAGCAGCGGTTGCGGTCGGCGGGCGAGGCGCAGCACCGCGGCATCGACGCCGGGCACGGGGTCGAAGCTGCTGCGGCGGATGTGCGGGCCGAGCGTCATCGTCATCGCGGGCCAGTGGGTGACGGTGAGTTTGCTCCATCGGCCGTAATCGCCGGAGTGTTTGCGCGCGAACTCCCGCTGGGTGAGCAGCGTCGCCGAGGTGAGGTGCTCGGCGGCCAGGCACCAGCGCAGGATGTCGGTGCTGATGCCGAAGGGGATGTTGGCGATCACCGCGAACGGCGCGCTCGGTGCTTTCGTGCCTCGGAAATCGTTGTGAACCACTCGGATTCGCGGATCTTGTGCGTATCGGGCGCGCAGTCGCCGTGCGTAGTAGCGGTCCTTCTCGTAGGCGATCACCCGGTAACCGCGGGCGAGGAGTTGCCGGGTCAGCATGCCGTCCCCGGCGCCGATCTCGAGCACCAGGTCACCGGCGCCGACACCGGCGGCGCGGACGATGGTCTGCGCGGCGCGCGGATCGACGAGAAAGTTCTGCGACAGCTGCTTCCGCGTGCTCGTGGTACGGGCATGCGGAGGGAAACGTTTGCGGGACATGGGAGTCCTCCGGACGGAGTGGACGAATCAGAAGGCGTGATTCGCCCGGACCCATGCCAGGGCACGTGGAGACGACGGTTACCAGAACCGCGGGGGAGTGTTGGACGCGATCAGCGGTCTGGTCAGCGCGCGATGCGGTGCACCGGCAGAGCCCGGGCCACCGTGCGCAGGCGGATGAAGTACACGCCGGCCGCGCACGCCGCGTGCTGACCTGTGATGCCACTCATGCCGGTCACGCTAAACCCGCGCGCTATGCGGTGTCCACCGAATTTCGCGCGGTCACACCGCGCGCCGCGACAGCGATTCCGCGACCGTCTTCGCGGTGATCGCGCGGGTGCGCCACAACTGTGCCTCGGTGGTGGCGCCGCGCCGTTCCAGCAGTTCGGCCAGCCCGGCCATCGCCCGCACGCCCCGCTGCTCGGCCGCGATGCGCCAGCAGCGTTCGGCCTCGTCGAATTCGCCCTGCCGGAACCGCACCACACCGAGGTCGTAGGCCGCCGCACCGTGCCCGCCTGCCGCCGCCTGCGACCACAGCTCGCATGCCTGCTCCTCCTCACCCCGGGCGAACATCGCGACTCCGAGGTCGTAGAGCGCGCTGCGATAGTCGCGCTGGCCGGCCGCGCCGGGTTCGTTCGGCGCGGGTCCGGTATCGGCGGGGCTCTCGGACGGTCGGTCGAGCGGTGCGGCTGTGCTTCCGGTGCGTGCCGCGCGTGGCTCCGGACGCAGCGAGCCCGAGGCAGTCGACGGGTGGCGCGGTTCGCCGGTGCGCACAGTGCGTGCCGGCCCTGCGCCCACCGCGGGCATCGGGGTGGTGTCGGCCGGCGCGGCGCTCACCTCCACTACCAGATCGCCGAAATGCGGCGGCCCTGCCCCCAAACTGCACCACAGCACGATGCGTCCGCCCGCCGCGCGCTCGACGACGATGCCGTAGTTGCCCGACCAGGACCGGGCGGTCCCGTCGGCGTCGCGCCACACCGGAGTCAGTGAGTACAGGGCCCCACGGCCGGCGGCCGACAATTCGACGGTGATGCCGCGTTCGAGGGCGTCGCGCCAGACGTCGACCCCCGCCAGCCTGCGCCGGTCGACCCCGACATAGCCGTCGACCATCGACAGCCCCATGCCGAGCCCGCGCAACCCCGGCGGCGGCGTCGCCGACAGCAAGCTCAGTGTCAGGTTGGTGGCCGAACCGGTGAGCTGTTCGGTGTACATCGGATACACCATGCTGCCGTGCCAGCTGATCGGGTCGGCACTGCGGTAGCGGGCGGCCAGCGGTAGTTCGGGCCCGGCCAGGGACGGTGTGCCGGTCGCCGGTGCGACCGTGGACGTAACCGGTTCGATCATGTCTAGCCCCGCCTTTCCCCGATACCCGATCACCGCGATCGACCCCGCGCGGCGGCTATACCGTACTCGCCGTCGCGTGCGATTTCGCGGCGTTTCAGTGCGTGACGATGCGTTCGAGTGCCGCCAGATCCCGCTCCAGCATCCGGAACAACCAGTACACGCCGACGAAGGCCAGCGCCCCGCCGAAACACAGCACCCGTAGCGGCACGATCACCGAGTCGATGTCGGCCGACGGGATGAAGGTCACCCCCGCCGCACCGAGCAACGGCACCGCGGCGGCGACGGTCAGGAAATAGGTGCTGCGCCGGTCCAGCGCGCGCAACTGCCTGCTGTCGTCGGCGCCGAGCCCGCCCAGCGGAAGAAACGCCGGATACAGGCAGCGCACCGCGTAGAAACTCACCAGGAAATACGGGTACGCCATGGCGATCGCGCCGCAGACGATCTGGGTCAGGAAGAAGTGCGCCGACGATTCGGCGCTGATCTGGCTGCCGGACAGCTGCACCGACACCGGCACCGCGACACCGGTGATCACCCACAGCACGAAGCAGGTGAGCACATTGCGACTGGCCAGTTGCAGTGTGTCGGAGCGGGCACGTGCCAGTGTGGCCGCGTCATAGGCCTTGCCGTGGCGCAACCCGTACATGATCAGCCACAGATGCATCACAAGCGCGATGGTCACGATCGCGCCGATCAGGAAGCCAACACCGTAGCTGGTCCAGGCGACCCGGTCGAAGGTCCGTTGCGCGTCGGCGTCGAGCTTGCTGATGATCAGCGTGCGGTTGTGGTTGTAGCTGTAGAGGATCGCCAGCAGGTTGGGCACCGCGATGGCCAGGGCCATGATCGGATGCACCCAACCGCGGGCCCGCAGCCGCGCGCTGCCCGGCGGCGGGTCCACCAGATCGCGGGCCCGGGCGTCCAGGCACACCTGCAACTGCTGGGCCATATCGGCCCCGCGCTCCCAGCGTTTGGCCGGATCCGGGTCCAGTGCCCGCACCAGGGCGCGTCGCAGGGCGGCGGGGGTGCCGGGCGGGAGATCGGCGTAGGGCAGGTCGTCGGGGCTGTGCGCGCGCCGGTCCAGCATGGAGTCGAGGGCGGTGCGATCGCCGCCGGTGGCGTTCTCGTCGCCGAAGGGTTTGCGTCCGGTGAGCAATTCCCACAGCACCACGGCCAGCGAGTACAGGTCGCTGCGGGTGTCCAGGTCGGCCGCGGCGGTGGGCCGGTCCGGATGCACCACCGACAACTGTTCGGGCGACATATAGGCCAGCGAACCGCCGAAGTAGGCGACCGGACTGTCACCGGAGACGCTGCCGCTGAAGCTGATATTGAAATCGGCCAGTTTCGGTACACCCTCGGCGGTGAGCAGCACATTGGCCGGTTTGACGTCGCGGTGCAGCACGCCCACCCCGCCCGCGTAGTCCAGCGCCTGAGCGAGCCTGCGGCCCAGCCACGCCACCGTTTCCGGCCAGGACAACTTCGCCAGTTCGGCGCGCACCGGCGATTCGGCGGGCTGGATCTCGCCTTTGCCCGCCAGTACGGAGTCGATGACGTCGAGCAGCAGTTGCCCGTTGCGCCGCACCGCCGGTGTGTCGCGCACTCGTTCGAGCACCGTGAGCAGGGTGCCTCCGGGCACGTACTGCATGTACAGCAGCCGCAAGCCCGGCCCGTCGATCACGCGCTGATCGAAGACGCGCACGATGTAGTCGTGGTCGAGCTGGGCCAGCGTCTGCGGTTCGGTGCCCTTGTCGCGGGAGATCTTCACCGCCACCAGCCGCTGCATGGACCGCTGCCTGGCCAGGAAGACGCGGGCGAACGCGCCGCGCCCGAGGCTGGTCATCAGATCGAAGTCGTCGATGCGCTGACCGACCTCGAGCTCATCCAGATTCGCCGGTTCGGCTCGTCCGCCGAGCAGGGTGCTGTGATAGTCCTCGGTGGTCAGCAGTTGCGAGAGTTGTTCGGCCTGTTCGGGATAGGCGGCGGTGTACTCGTCGACGTCGACGGAGCTGCCCGAACGCCTGCGGATGTGGAACTCTTCGTAGATCAGGTCCGGCGGCAGCGGCCAGGTGCGCAGCTCGGGTAGTTCGTCGACGTATTCGGCCAGCCGTTTCGGGGCGGTGCCGCGCTGCCAGCGGTTGGCCAGATCGATCTTGATCAGTTCGATCAGCGAGACCCGCCGGATCGCCGGCGCATCGGGAAGATAGCTGCGCAGCTCCGGCGGGCTGTCGCCTTCCTGCCACGCTTGGGCGAATCGTTCGACGACCTCGGCGACCTGGTTGCCACGCGATGTCTCCGGCGACCGGTCGGGCTGGACGGTCACCCCGGAGGCAGGCGGGGCGGAGTGCGCCATGTGCGCATCGTAACGCCGTCAGCAGTGCTGCGTCGGCTTCTTTCCTGGTCGCGTCGCGGGGTCGCCGGCGTCAGCCGAAGAGCTCGAGCAGCTCGGTCTTGCCGAACATGGTGGCGGCCTCACGTGCCGAGGGAGTTCCGGCGTCCGGGTCGGCGCCGGCGGCCAGCAGATCGCGCACGATCTCGGTCTCGCCCTTGAACACCACCCCGGCCAGCGGGGTCTGGCCGCGGTCGTTGGCCCGGTCGGGGTCGGCGCCGCGCGCCAGCAGCACTCCGACCGCGTCTCGGTGCCCGTGGTAGGCGGCCAGCATCAGCAGGGTGTCGCCGCGCTCGTTGGTGAGGTTCACCGGCACACCCGCGTCGAGATAGGCGGCCAGCTGATCGGCGGCGCCGGAGCGCGCCAGGGCGAACACGGCGGTGGCCAGGTCGACCAGTTCGGGGTCGATCGCGGGGTCGCCGGAATCGGGGGCAGGGCCGTTGTCCGCAGTCACCGCTCCATTACTACCAGCCGCATCGGACACGTCCGGACAGGTCGGCGACCTTCGGCGCGGGACCGGAGTCCGCTACACGCGTCACTGGATGATCGCGCAGCCCTCGCCGGCGGAAATCGAGCAGATCAGCCAGGACAGTGCCATCAGGATGGCGTTGATCGGGTTGGACGGGACGACGGTCGGGTGAACCATGACAGAACCTCTCATGTGTCGGCGCGCGTTGACGTGACCCCCACCGACTACAGCGCGCGGGTTCGGGCGCCCGTTACACCGGCGGCCGGGGCGCCGACGGCCGAGTGGTCGCGCCCATTCGCGCACGGGTCGTTACCCGGATCTGCGGGTGCGCAGCGGTCATACTGAGCGCAAAGCCCTGTCGGGTAGATGGGAGTGGCCGTGAATTCCACCGAGAAGCGCTCGATCCTGCAGCGAGTATCGCCCACCCAATGGCTGGCGCTGGTGCTGACGATCCTGGCCGTCATCTTCATCCTGCAGAACCGCGGCAAGGTGTCGATCGACATTCTGGCCATCACCATCACCTCACCCATGTGGGTGGCGCTACTGGCGATCTTCGTGGTCGGCTGGGCCGCCGGCGTGCTCACCATGCGCCGTCGCCGCTGAAGCAGGGCAGGACCTCTCGCCGATCGAGTGGCCCGGTGTCGCTGTGCGTCGATGACCCCACCGTGTTCGCCGGGCGACGCGGCCGTGGCGCCGCGCCGGGCACGCACAGTGCCGACATGACGGCGGCGAGCGCCGATGAGCGCATCTTGCGCGCCGATCTGAACCATACTGTGGTCGAACTGTCGACGGGCGTCGACTCCGGTGTGGCTGAACGAGGTGCGCAGTGGCGACGACAACGACCCCGGCGAGGCAGACCGCTGCGGACTCCGACGAGCAGGAAGGCCCGAAGCGCAGGCGCGGGTGGGTGCGGCTCGAGTTCGGTGGACTGGTTGGCGCACTGGTACTGATCTGGCTGTCGCTGACGCCCTCGCTGCTGCCGCGCGACGCGCTGTTCCAGGGTGTGGTGACCGGCGCTGCCGCCGCTATCGGCTACGGGCTCGGCGTGCTGGTGGCGGCGATCATCCGCTGGATGCTGCATCGCGAGCAGCCGCGGCCCACCCGGGCGGTGACCTGGTGGATGCTGGCGGGGATCGGGGTGGCAGGCACGGTGCTCATGCTGATCTGGTTCGCGGGCTGGCAGGACGAATTACGGACCCTCATGGGAGTTTCCGGGCTGTCGATCTGGTCGTACCCGATCATTCTCGTGGTCGCGGTGGTGGTGTTCGCCATCCTGGTCGCGCTGGTGCGTGCCGTCATCGCGGTGACGAGGTGGGTGGCGGGGCTGCTGACCAAGGTGCTGCCCGCCCGCGTCGCCGTGGTGGCCGGCGGCGTGCTGGTGGCTGTCGCGCTGGTGGCCGTGCTCGACGGCGTGGTGGCCAACGGTGCGATGTCGGTGCTCAACAACACCTTTGCCGCCGTCAACCAAGAGACCGACGCCGACAACCCGGCGCCCGCCGTGCCCGAACGCTCCGGCGGCCCTGGCTCGCTGGTGACCTGGGATTCCCTCGGCAGGCAGGGCCGCATCTTCGTCGGCAACGGGCCGACCGTCGAGCAGCTCGCGGAGTTCAACGGCCGCCCGGCGATGATGCCGATCCGTGCCTACACCGGGCTGGCCTCGGCCGAGACCGTGCGGGCCGAGGCGGAATTGGCGGTGGCCGAACTCGACCGCGCCGGCGGCTTCGACCGCGCCGTCATCGGTGTCGCGACGACGACCGGCACCGGCTGGATCAACCAGTCCACCGCCTCGGCGCTGGAATATCTGTACAACGGCGACACCGCCCTGGTGAGCATGCAGTACTCGTACCTGCCGAGCTGGCTGTCGTTCCTGGTGGATCAGGAACGCGCCCGTCAGGCCGGGCAGGCGCTGTTCGAGGCGGTCTACGCGCGATGGTCGGCCATGCCCGAGGACGCGCGCCCGAAGCTGGTGGTGTTCGGCGAGAGCCTCGGCTCCTTCGGCGGTGAAGCGGCGTTCTCCGGGATCCAGGATCTGACCGCGCGCACCGATGGCGCCCTGTTCGTCGGGCCGACCAGCAACAACGTCGTGTGGGCAGACGTCACCGCGCGCCGCGATCCCGGCACGCCGCAGGTGCTGCCCATCTTCCAGGACGGCCGCACGGTGCGGTTTGTCGCCCGGCCCGCCGACCTGGAGCGGCCTTCCCCGGATTGGCCGGGTCCGCGGGTGGTGTATCTGCAGCACGGCTCCGACCCGATCACCTGGTGGACGCCCGGACTCGCCCTGCACGAACCGGATTGGTTGCGTGAACCCCGCGCCGACGACGTCCTCGACCGCACCCGCTGGATTCCGATCGTCACCTTCCTTCAGGTGTCGGCCGATATGGCGGTCTCCACCAACGTCCCCGACGGGTACGGCCACACCTTCCACGCCGCCATCGCCGACTCGTGGGCGGCGATCCTGCAACCGCCGGACTGGACACCGGCCGACACCGAACGCCTGCGGGCGGTGCTGACCGGCGGCAACTGACAGCCGCGCCGGTTACGGCGCGTACCGGAGGTTGCCCGCGATCTGCGCGCTCTCCTCGATCAGGTCGTCGCATTCCTCTTCCAGCGCGGCACCGGCATCGGCGTCGGAGATCGGCTCGGGCACCTTCCTGTAGTGCCCGCCGCCGACGACGAATGTTCGCCCGATGTCATCGCCGGCTTCACCGCACGGGTGAGTGGCCGTCGATCTGGCACCCCCACCATGAACCATGGGCCTGTCGCGTCGGCAGCTGTTGCGGTTCGGTGGCGTGGCGTCGGCCGCCGCGCTTGCGGGAAGTTGCGCGGTCTCCGGCGCCCGGTTCCGGGCTCCACGCTGGACCGGCGACCCCTTCACCCTCGGCGTCGCTTCGGGCGAGCCGACCTCCGACGGGGTGGTGCTGTGGACTCGGCTGGCACCGGATCCGTTCGCCCCCGACGGCCACGGCGGCATGCCGGCGCGTCCGGTGACCGTCGACTTCGAGATCGCCGGAGACGAGCATTTCCGGCAGGTGGTGCGGCGCGGCTCGGTGGTGGCCGATCGCGCGCTCGGCCACAGCGTGCATCCCGAAATCGGTGGTCTGGAACCGCAGCGCTGGTACTACTACCGCTTCCGCGCGGGTTCGGCGCTGTCGCCGGTGGGGCGGACCCGCACCGCGCCACGCCCCGGAACGGGGTCACGGCTGCGTTTCGCCTACGCCTCCTGCCAGGCCTGGAACGACGGCCACTACACCGCCTACCGGCACCTGGCCGATGAAGACCTCGATCTGGTGGTGCACCTGGGCGATTACATCTACGAATATCCGCTGACGGGCCGTCGTCGCGGCGTTCGGGTGCCCTCGCCGCTGCGCCACGAGGCTCGCGATCTGACCGGCTACCGATTGCATTACGCATGGTTCAAATCCGAGGAGCCGCTGCGCCGGGCCCATGCGGCTTTCCCGTGGCTGGTCACCATGGACGATCACGAGGTCGACGATGACTGGGCCGCCGACGCCGCCGCGTCGGCGATCGATCTCGACGCACTGCGGGCAGTGTTCCTGCGCCGTCGCGCGGCCGCTTTCCAGGCGATGTACGAACATCAGCCGCTGCGATTGGCGCAGCTACCGTCGGGACCGAACATGCGTCTGCACCGGCGCTACCGCTTCGGTGACCTCGCCGAGATCACCCTGCTCGACACTCGCCAATACCGCACCCGGCAGGCCTGCGGTGGTGAGATCGTCAGCGACTGCGCGCAGGCGCCCGGTGTCGACCGCACCATTCTCGGTGGCGCGCAACGGCAGTGGTTGCTGGACGGATTCGCGCATTCGCCCGCTCGCTGGCAGATACTCGGCAACCAGGTGGTGCTGGGCCGGACCGACCACGATCCCGGTCCCGGGGTGGCGATCTCCACCGACGCGTGGGACGGGTACGCGAGCGAACGCGCGGCGATACTCGGTGCCGCCGCCGACCGCTCGGTACGCAACCTGGTGGTGCTCACCGGCGACCGGCACGAGAACTACGCCGCCGACCTGCGACGCGACGTGGGAGACAGCGAATCCGCGGTGGTGGCAGCCGAATTCACCGGAACCTCGATCTCGAGCGGTGGCGACGGCGTCGACCTGCCCGCCCGCGGCCGCGATCTGCTGGCGGCCAACCCGGATCTGAAGTTCTACAACAGTCAACGCGGCTATGTACGGGTGGAGGTGGATGAGCGGGTGTGGCGCACGGATTTCCGCGTCGTGCCCTATGTCGAACGTCCTGGCGCGCCTGTCCACACCAGGGCGAGTTTCGTGGTGCAGGACGGGGTTCCGGGAGCGGTAGAGGCGTCGCGGTGGGAACGGCCCGCAACGGCCGAGCCCACAATTCGCGTCGAGCACGCCGCCGCGGCGCCGATCGACCCGGGCGACAATCGGTGATCACCGCGATCGGCGCCGGCGGCGGTCGGTCCGCGCGACCATGTCGACACCGACGACACCAGCAGCTTCGGCTGTCGCCGGATGCGATGCCGCGACCGCGGTCTGCCGACTGATCACACGGCCCGCCGCACCCGCTCACGATGTGGAAACGGCTCAGAGCCGCAAGGTATCCAGCGCCGCCTGATGCAGTGCCTGCCCGTAACCGGGCCCGTACCCGGCCGCATGGACGGCCAGCGGATGCAGCTGATGCAACGGCACCCTGGCCCGCCACCCCTCCGCCGGCCGATGCCGCGACTGGTAGCCCTCGATGATCTGCTCGAAGTACGGGCACCCGAACAGCGCCAGCATCGCCAGATCGGTTTCCCGGTGCCCGCCGTGCGCGGCGGGATCGATCAGCACGGCCTGCTCGCCGGTCCACACCACATTGCCGTTCCACAGGTCGCCGTGGATTCGCGAGGGTGGCTCGCCGTCGTCGAAGCGTCCATCGGCCACCACGGCGCAGGCCCGCTCGATGACGGTGCGCTGAGCGTGGTCCACACTGCCCGCGTCATAGGCGATGGCCAGGAACGGCAGCACCCGCTCGGTGACGTAGAACTCGCCCCAGCGGCCGTGCTCGACACTGCTCATCGGCCGCTTGCCGATGAAGATCTGACCGGTGAAACCGGCGGGCGGACAACCGAATCCCGCGCCGTTGGTACCCGCGTCATGCATTCGCGCCAACGCCTCGCCGAGCCGGAAGCCGCAACCGGCCGAGGCCCGGCCGTGCGGTAGTCGCGCCAACTCGATGTGCCCGCTGTCCACCGAGAGCACCTCGACCACCGGTGCTCCGGCGGCACCGAGCCAACGCAGCCCCGCCGCCTCGGCCGGATAGAAGTCCGGATGCGTCCCGGTGTCGGCCTTCCGAAAGGTGGTCACGATTGCCACCGTACGACCGGATGACCGGCTGTCGGAAACGCCCTCCCGCCAACCAAGCACTTGCTAGACTCGCCCGATGATCTCCACAGCGGTGTGGGGCACCGGCAACGTCGGCCGCGCGGCTATCCGTGCCGTCGCGGCGCATCCCGGGCTGGAACTCACCGACGTCATCGTGCACAACCCGGCCAAGGCCGGCCGGGACGCGGGTGAACTCGCCGGCCTCGACCACGAACTCGGCGTCGCCGCCACCACCGATGTCGCCGCGGTGCTGGCCGCCCGCCCACGGGCAGTGGTGTACGCCGCCTCCGGCGACATCCGCCCCGACGACGCCCTGGCCGATATCGTCGCCGCCATCGCCGCGGGCGCGGTGGTCGTGACCCCCGCGCTCTACGCCTTCTACGACGCCCGCAACGCACCCGCCGACCAGCGCGAGAAGGTCCTGGCCGCGATCGAGTCCGGCGGTGGGTCGCTGTTCGTCTCCGGGGTCGATCCGGGATGGGGCAATGATGTGCTGCCGCTGCTGATGAGCGGGCTCGGCACCGTCATCGATGGCATCCGCTGCCAGGAGATCTTCGACTACTCCAGCTACGACCAGCCCGATTCGGTGCGATATCTGGTGGGTATGGGTCAGCCGATGGGCTACGCGCCGCCGATGGTGGCTCCCGGCGTGCCGACGATGGTGTGGGGCGGCCAGATTCGGCTCATGGCCCGCGCACTGGGGGTCGAACTCGACGAGATCCGCGAAACCCTCGACCGCCGGGAATTGGAGAGCGCGGTCGGCACGGCGTCGATGGGGGAGTTCGCGGCGGGCACCCAGGGCGCCGTGCGGTTCGAGGTGCAGGGCATTGTCGCGGGGCAGCCCTCGATCGTCATCGAACACATCACCCGCATCCACCCGAGCTGCGCACCGGACTGGCCGGTCCCGCCGAACGGCTCCGGCGCGCACCGGGTGATCGTGGAAGGCCGTCCGCGCCTCGAAGTCACCATCGAGGCCACCGACGAGGACGGCAACTACGCCGCGGGCGGCAATGCCACCGCGGTCGGCCGGCTCGTCGCCGCGATCGACTGGCTCACCGAGGCCGGGCCGGGACTCTATGACGCGCTCGATGTCCCGCTGCGACCGGCGGTGGGCAGGGTGGGAAGGAACCGAGCATGAGGATCGACATTCCGGAGGGCAAGGACCCGATCGGCTACGTCTGGGGCGAGATGGTGCCCGGAATCGGCGTCGCCGCGTCGAATTTCTCGCTCGCGGTGTACTCCCACTCCACGCTCGCGCTGGCCGAATTCGAAGCCGCGCGCCTGCGCATCGCCCAGATCAACGGTTGCCTGTTCTGCCTGGACTGGCGCACCGAACGCGACGGCGAGAAGGTCGATCCCGGCTTCCTCGACGCCGTCGCCGACTGGCGCACCACCGACGCCTTCGACGAGCGCACGCGTCTGGCCGCTGAATACGCCGAGCGCTACGCCCTCGACCACCACAACCTCGACGACGAGTTCTGGGCCAGGATGTCGGCCTGCTACAGCCAGACCGAGATCGTCGAGCTGAGCATGAGCATCGGATCCTGGCTCGCCTTCGGCCGCCTCAATCATGTCCTCGGACTCGACGCGGTGTGTGTGCTCCCGGGCCACTCCGGCACCGCCACACCATGATGCGCTGAGGTTTGCTCGCAGTACGCGCGGGGTAACGATGGAGTCGGCCCCGCGTCCGGGACGGCTCAACCGGCGCCATGGGCCGCAATGTGCTGGATGAGCTGCGCAGATCAGGCCGACAGAGGTGTTATGCGTCACGGCGTGACCGATACGCTGTACGGTTGCTGCGGGAAGAGAACTACCGCCCACCAGCGGTCGTTCGCGATCTGAAAGGACTCCGATTCAATGTCGATCGGCGCCGACAGAAATTCCCGGGACACCGAAGCGACGGTGCACCGGGTTGCTGGCAGATCACCGGCGAAACCAGGACTCGACCGTCTCGTCTTCGGCGTCACGGCGATCGGGTCCCTGGCGTTCGTGGCATGGGGCATCATCGACCGGACCAGCTTGGCCACCGCGGCGGGAAACGCGCAGACCTGGGTGATCAGCAACACCGGTTGGTTGTTCGTGCTGATCGCGACCGTCTTCGTGGTGTATGTGATCTGGCTGGCCGCAAGCAGATACGGCAAGATCCCGCTCGGCGCCGACGGCGAGAAACCCGAATTCCGCACCGTCTCCTGGATCGCGATGATGTTCAGCGCCGGAATGGGCATCGGATTGATGTTCTGGGGCGTGGCCGAACCGCTATCGCATTTCGTGAGCCCGCCACCGGGCACGGCCGAACCGGGTAGCCCCGAGGCCGCCGAGATCGCCATGGCGACCACCCTGTTCCACTGGACACTGCACCCGTGGGCGATTTACGCGGTCGCCGGACTTGCTATCGCCTACAGCACCTTCCGCCGGGGTCGCTCGCAGTTGATCTCCTCGGTGTTCCGCCCGATTCTCGGCCGCCGAGCCGACGGCATCGGCGGCCAGGCGATCAACATGATGGCCATCTTCGCGACCCTGTTCGGGTCGGCGGCGTCGCTGGGTCTTGGTGCGTTGCAGATCGGGGCCGGTATGGAGTTCAACGGCTGGATCGACGCGATCGGCAAGGTCGGCCTGGTCGCCATCATCTGCGGCTTGACCATCGCCTTCATCTTCTCCGCCGTGTCGGGCATCGATCGCGGCATCCAATGGCTGTCCAACATCAATATGGTGCTGGCCCTGGCGGTCGCGGCGTTCGTGTTCATCGCCGGGCCCACGCTGGTGATGCTCAACTTCCTGCCGGCCGCCATCGGCGACTACATCGCCATGCTGCCGACGATGGCCTCGCGCACCGGGGTCGCCGGCGGCGAGGCGATGGAGACCTGGCTGTCGAGCTGGACCATCTTCTACTGGGCCTGGTGGATTTCCTGGACCCCGTTCGTCGGCATGTTCATCGCGCGAATCAGCCGCGGCCGCACCATCCGTCAGTTCGTCACCGGTGTGCTGCTGGTGCCGAGCGTAGTCAGCCTGATCTGGTTCGTCATCTTCGGCGGCGCGGGCATCCAGCAGCAGAGCCAGACCAACGACCTGACCGAGGCCGACGGTTCGGTGAACGAGAACTTCGCGCTGTTCCATCTGCTCGATCACTATCCGCTGGCCTCGTTCACCGCAGGCTTGGTGATGGTGCTGGTGGCGATCTTCTTCGTCTCCGGCGCCGACGCGGCCTCCATCGTGATGGGCACGCTGTCGGAGAAGGGCAGCATCGAACCCTCACGGCCCACGGTGATCTTCTGGGGCTCGGCCACCGGCGCGGTGGCGGCGATCATGCTCGTCATCGCCGATCCCGCGAATCTGGGCGGTGCGCTGACCGGACTGCAAGCGCTCACCACGGTGGTGTCGCTGCCGTTCATGGTGGTGATGGGCTTCATGTGTGTGTCGCTGTACCGTGATCTGCGCGCCGACCCGATCATCCAGCGCGAGGATCTCGGTGTGCAGCTGGTGGTCGACGCGGTCGTGCAGGGCACCGAACGCCACGACGGCGAATTCGAGTTGGTGACCGAGGCCGTGGTGGTGGACGAACCCGACGATTCACCGGAAGACCGCACGGCCAGCTGACCTTCGCGTTCCCCGCGGCCCGGCGACGCCTCATGCGTGGCCGGGGCGCAACGCGTCACGCCAGGCGCGGTCGGCGAGCAGCCGCATCCCGTTCAGCCCGACGATCACCGTCGACCCCTCATGGCCGGCGACGCCCAGCGGCAGCGGCAGCGTGCCGACCAGATCCCAGGTGACCAGCGCCACGATGAAGGTGGCGGCGATGGTCAGATTCGCCACCACGATGCGCCGCGCCCGCCGCGACAGCGTGACGACCGCGGCGACGGTACCGAGGTCGTCGCCGACGACGACGGCGTCGGCGGCATCGACCGCCAGATCGGACCCGGTGCGGCCCATGGCGATACCGACGTGCGCGGCCGCCAGCGCCGGCGCGTCGTTGACGCCGTCACCGACCACGGCCACACGGCGACCGGCCCCGACGAGCTCGCGCACCGCCGCCACCTTGTCCTCCGGCAGGACGCCGGCCCGGACATCGACGATCCCGAGCGAACCGGCCAGCGCGTCCGCGGCACGCGGGTTGTCGCCGGTGAGCAAGACCGGCCGGTGCCCGGTGAGGGCAGTCAGATCGGTGACGGCGCGGGCCGCGGCCGGGCGCGGGCGGTCGGTCACCGCGAGCACACCGGCCGGGCGGCCGTCGACGGTGACGACCACGGCGGTCGCGCCGGTCGATTCCCACTCGGCGACACAGGATTCGGCGTTCATCGCGGCGCTGTCGGTCTCGGTGGACGCCGGCAGCAGGTCGCCGGGGCGGCCGACCTCGACCACGCGGCCCTCGACAGTGGCGCGCACTCCGCGGCCCGGCCGCGAGTCGAATGCGGTGACCGCAGGGCGCGGCAGCCCGCGGTCGCTGGCGGCGGTGACGATGGCGGCGGCGAGGGGATGTTCGCTGTCACGTTCGGCGGCGGCCGCCAGCGCGAGCATCGCGTCGGCGTCGAGCTCGCCGGTGACGGCCCGGATCGCGCTGACCTGCGGACGGCCCTCGGTCAGGGTGCCGGTCTTGTCGAAGGCGACGGTGTCCACCGTCCCGAGCCGCTCCATCACCACCGCCGATTTCACCAGTACGCCATGACGGCTCGCCGTGGCCATGGCGGCCAGCAGTGGCGGCATGGTCGCCAGCACGATCGCACAGGGAGAGGCCACGATCATGAACGTCATCGCCCGCAGCAGCGCGGGCTGGAGTGCCGAGCCCGCGGCCAGCGGTATGAACAGCACGGCGAGCGTGGCGATCACGACACCGGTGGAGTACCACTGCTCGACCCGTTCGATGAACAGCTGGGTGCCTGCCTTGGATTCGGATGCCTCGCGCACCATCGCCGCGATCCGCGCGATCACCGTATCGGCCGCCGCGCGCCGCACCCGCACCCGCAGTGTGCCTGTGCCGTTGATGGCGCCGGCGAAGACCTCGTCTCCCGGCCCGGCCGGTACCGGCAGCGGTTCGCCGGTGATCGAGGCCTGATCGACCTCGCTGCGCCCGGATTCGACGACACCGTCGCCGCCGATCCGCTCACCGGGCCGCACCAGGATCAGCTGCCCGGGCATGAGAGTGTGCGCGTCGACGACTCGTTCGTCTCCGCCGTCGAGGAGTGTGGCGCGGTCGGGCGCGAGATCGAGCAGCCCGCGCACCGCTTCGGCCGTGCGGTGGGTCAGCACCGCCTCCAGGGCACCCGACGTCGCGAAGATCACGATCAGTAGTCCGCCGTCGACGATCTGCCCGATCGCGGCCGCACCGAGCGCCGCGACGATCATCAGCAGATCCACGTCGAGGGTCCGGTCGCGCAGTGCGCGCAGGCCTTCCAGCGCCGGCTCCCATCCGCCGGTCGCATAACAGCACGCGAGCAGCGACCACACCAGCCAGTCGGGTGCACCGGCCCAGTGCGCCGCGAGGCCCGTGACGAACAGTGCGGTGGCCGCCACCGCCCAGCGCACCTCGGACAGGGTCCAGGCGGTCCGGCGGTCCGCGCGCCGGGGCGCGGACTGTGCGGCGTTCGGCCGATCCAGCAAGGGGGAGGAAGTCATCTCCGGAGTGCTCCGTTCGAGATCGGCGCGGCATAGGACTACAGGAATACATGTACATGTCTTCATGTAATCCCGCAAGGTACAGTGATCTCGTGGGACACGGAGTCGAGGGCAGAACTACGCCGCCCGCCCAGTTGGATGCCGATTCGGCGGCCACGGTGGCAGCGACTCTGCAAGCCCTGGCCACGCCGAGCCGGCTACGGATCCTGACCAGGCTGCGGCACGGCCCGTGCTCGGTGGGGGATCTGGTGGAAGCCGTCGAGATGGAGCAATCCGCGGTCTCCCATCAGCTGCGGCTGTTGCGTGCCATGGGGTTGGTCACCGGATCACGGCAGGGCAGAAGCGTCATCTACCGGCTCTACGACAGCCATGTGGCGATGCTGCTGGACGAGGCGGTCTATCACATCGAGCATCTCGGGCTCGGAATCGCCGACGACGAAACGGCCTGACCGGGCTGATCGCTGATATCGGTTGCGGCGAAGTCGAATCGGCGTGCAGCCG
Organism: Nocardia cyriacigeorgica NBRC 100375; assembly: GCF_000308555.1. GTDB lineage: Bacteria > Actinomycetota > Actinomycetes > Mycobacteriales > Mycobacteriaceae > Nocardia > Nocardia cyriacigeorgica. The sequence goes on from NZ_BAFY01000129.1 coordinate 50,567, forward strand.
TCGCTCGTGGTGGCGGAACCGCGCAAGCCCCGCCACCACGCGTGGATCACTGAATGGCGAAGCGCAGCAGCGCCTGCTTATCGCCCTGCTTGATCTTGCCCTTGCGGTTGAGCACCTCGAGCTGCCAGCTCGCACCGGACCGGAAGGCCCGCGCCACCGCGTTGGCGTTGTCGGCACCCAGCAGCGACGGCCAGATATCGGCCACCTGCTGGGTGTCGCCGCCGGTGGCGTCGTAGACCTTGAACGAAATATTGTTCGCCTTCTCGAACGACGAGCCCTTCTTGAAGGCCGCCGCCACGAACACGATCGAGTCGATGCCGCCGGGCACGTCGGCGAAGGTGACCTGCACGGTCTCGTCGTCACCGGACGCAGCGCCGGTCTGCTCGTCTCCGCTGTGCAGGACCGCGCCGTTGCCGAGCGGGTCGAGCGAATCCAGGCCGGCGAACCGCACCGGCTCGGCCCCCTGCATGAGAATCGCGATCAGGTCCAGGTCGACGCCGCGCTTGCGGCGAGCCCAGCCGAGCGCGCCGCCGCTGGCACCCGCCGACGGGTCCCAGCTCACCCCGACACTCAGTTTGGTGATGCCGCTCAGATCCGCGGCACCGTCTTCTTTCTTGAGCGTTATCATGGACCTCAGCGTACCCACGAACGAGTCCGCGGGCAGGGCAGCGGATTACACGGCCATGGCCGCGGAATCCGCTGCGCGCGGGCGACTCAGCGCTTGCGGCCGACTCCGCCGAGCATCACTCGCTCCTCCGGGAACGGTTCGCGGATCGGCGGGCCCATCGGCCACCACTGCTCGAGTTCGACCAGGCCCGGCTCGACCATCTCGAGATCGTGGAAGTAGGCGGCGATCTCCTCCTTGGTGCGGTACCAGCCCGAACCGAGTCCCATCTCGGTGAACTGACGCTGCAGGCGCACGGCGAGCTCGGCGAGCTCGGAACCGTCGTTCGGATTCCAGAAATGCGTGATGGCGACGTAGGAACCCGAAGGCAGCGCATCGATGTACTGGCGCATGATGCCGACGGGATCGAGATCGTCGTCGACGTGATGCAGGATGCCGCACAGGATGAGACCGAGCGGACGCTCGAGATCGAGGTGCCGGGTGACCTCATCGTCCGCGAGCAACGTATCGGGCTGGGTCAGATCCGCCGGAACGAAATGGGTGTATTCGTTCTGTTCGAGCAGCACCCGCCCGTGTGCGTTGCACACCGGATCGTTGTCGACGTAGACGACGGTCGCCTCGGGGTTCTGGCTCTGGGCGATCTCGTGGGTATTGCCGACGGTGGGCAGACCCGCACCGATGTCGAGGAATTGGTCGATGCCGACGGTGCCGGCGAGATACCGCGTGACCCGATGCAGCCAGCGCCGGTTCATCTTCGACACGTCGCGCTGGCGGGGCGCGGCTTGCAGGATCATATCGAACGCGGCGCGGTCGACGTCGTAGTTGTCTTTGCCACCCAGGCTCACGTCGTAGACGCGGGCGATGCTCGCTCGGGTGGTGTCCACGCCGACCGGAGCGCGAACACCGGTCTGGGGAGCGGGTTGGGACATCGAGAACCTCTCTCTGCAATAACTGTGATACGACTCACTCAGCGTAGGGGCCGAGGAGCGTCCCGGCAATGGGTCCGGATGCATTCGGGCGGCGTGGGATTCGCCGCCGGGGAATGCTCCCGGAAGGTGCGATGGGGTGGATCAGGCCGAGACCCGGTCGAGCCGCCGGCCGGGCAGCCAGCCGGCGCCGACGTGGGTGACCCGCCACCAGTCGACGTGCACGAGCAGCGCTTCCACCGGGGTGGCGAAGAACGGCTCGATCATCGGTTCCTTCTGCACCAGCGCCTGGAACGTCTCGTCCCGGTCGGCCGCATCACGCACCTCGATGGTGCCGAGGCCCTGGGCGAAAGGATCGGTGAATCCGCCGCTGACCACCTTGATGCCGACATTCGGGTTGGCGCGCAACGCCTCCAGGGTGCGCCCGCCCGATTCGAGGATCAGCGTGAGCCGGAACGGGTCGTCGTCGAGGTGGGCGAAGAAGGCGCTCGAGCACCAGTTCACGCCGTCCTTGGACGTCGCGAGATCGATGCTGGTGGTGGCGAGGATGCCGGCGAGCTTGTCCCGGACGTCCTGCTCGGTGATCTGTGCGTTCCCGGTGGTGGTGTCGGCGTCCGCTGACATTGCGGCCTCCTGTAATCGTGTGAATCGAATGCGAACTGTGGAACGGAAGTGCGAGTTACGGCTTGCGGCCTACGCCACCGATGATCAGGTACTCGTCCGGGACGCGCTCGCGCTCGTCGGGACCCCATGGCCACCAGTCGTCCAGCGGTACCAGTCCCGGCTCGAGCAGCTCGAGCCCGTCGAAGAACGGCATGAGTTCCTCGCGGGTGCGCCAGCGGCCGGTGCCGAGGCCCTCGTCGTGCAGGGCGCGCTCGGCACGACGGGCCAGCTGGTGCAGTTCGGCGTCTTCGTCGCCGGGATCGAAGAAATGGCTGATCATGACGTAGGAGCCGGGCGCGAGCCGCTCGATGTATTCGGCCATGATGCCCGCCGGATCGCGATCGTCGTCGACGTGATGCAATGTGCCGCACTGCATCATCAGCAGCGGCTTGCTCAGGTCGAGATACTGGTTCACCGCCGGATGGCCGAGGACTTCGTCGGGCTTGGTGAGATCGAGATCGAGGAAGTGGGTGTACTCGTTGGCCTCGAGTAGTTCCTTGCCCCGCCGCACGCACACCGGGTCGTTGTCGACATAGACGACCATGACCTCCGCGCCGAGTTCCTGGGCGATCTCATGGGTGTTCTTCTGCGTCGGCAGCCCGCTGCCCAGATCCAGGATCTGGGTAATGCCCGCTTGACTTGTCAGGTAGCGCACCACCCGTTCGAGCCAGCGCCGGTTCGCCACGCCGACCGCGTTCTGGTTGGGCACCACGGTGAGTAGGTGTTCGTATACTTTGCGATCGACCTCGAACCAGTCCGTGCCGCCCAGTCCGTAGTCGTAGACGCGGGCAATGCTCGGCGTGTCAGGGTCGACACGCCGAGCGAGATCCTCATCTTCCATCGGCATCATGGGGCTCCTCTCCCATCGGCTCCCACGACTGTGAACTCTACGCATCACACGTACGCCGCGCGCGGTATCGAGAAGAAGTTATGCCGTTGTCCCGCTGCGACATCCGCGCGCATCGGTCATCGACGGAGCAAACGGTCATACCCGGCGGGCGCCGCGGGCAATTCGGCGACCGACCAGTCTGTGCCGAGGGTGGGCGTCGGGTCGCCGGGCCGTCATCAGGATGATCGCCGACGGGTAACGGGCTCCGGTGGTTTCGCTGTAGGAGCGAGTAGGATCTGCAACCGACGCGGTGGAACCGGTGGGTGTGACCGGGCGGATCGCGGTCTATCCACTATCGGCCAGAGGCGGTCCATGACCAACGACCAGGACAACAGCGACAACGTGGAACTGCTTGTGGCAGAGCGTGGTCCAACGGTGATCCGGATCGCGCTCGGCAGCAGGTTGCGCCGGCTGCGGGAAAGTTGCGGTGTCAGCAGGGAAGCGGCCGGGGACGCCATTCGCGGTTCGCACGCCAAGATCAGCCGGCTCGAGCTGGGACGCACCGGGTTCAAGGAACGCGATATCCGCGATCTGCTCACCCTCTACGGCGTCACCGACGACGACAAGCGCGAGCCCTACCTCGATATGGCGCGTAAGGCCAACGACCCCGGCTGGTGGCAGAGCTACAGCGACCTACTACCGGCGTGGTTCGAAACCTACGTCGGGCTCGAACAGGCGGCCACCACGATCCGCACCTACGAGGCCCAGTTCATTCCCGGCCTGTTGCAGACCGCCGACTACGCCCGCTCGGTCATCATGCTCGGCAACGACGACGAGACCGAACGCCGCGTCGCGGTCCGCATGCGCAGGCAGAAGATCCTGCACCGCAGGGCGGCGCCGACGCTGTGGGCCGTCATCGACGAGAATGCGCTACGCAGGCCCGTCGGCGGCATGAAGGTGCTGCGCGAGCAGATCGAACACCTGATCACCATCTCCGACATGCCCAATGTGCGTATCCAGGTGCTGCCCTATTCGGCCGGCGGTCATTCCGCGGCCGGTGGGCCGTTCAGCATCCTGCGCTTCCCGGAACCCGAATTGCCCGACATCGTCTACACCGAACAGCTGACCAGCTCGCTCTACATGGAGAAGCGCCACGATGTGGAGCTGTACATGTCGGTGATGAATCAGCTCAGCGTGCAGGCCCTGTCGCCGGCCGAGAGCCTGCAATTCCTCTCACAGATCCTCGCCGACTACGCCGCGCGGGACTGACCGACCGCGCATTCCGGAGTCGCCCGAGTCGATCGGTGTGTCGATGTTCGCCCCACCGCGCAGCCGCACCTCGAGCCCATCCAGGACCGAGATGAGCCCGAAGTCGAAGGCCACCGCGCGGGCCACGTCCAGATCCTGGGGCACGGTATGGCGGTAGTCGTGGATCATCTCGGGATAGTCGGCGCCCAGATCCTCGAGCACCGTCATCACGTTCGAGGTGTCGACATTGTCATCGCCGTAGGCGTTCTTCCAGGCGATCAACGGCAGGATCTGGCCGAGCACGAACGAGAACAGGGTGCCGGTGGCCAGATAGACGTCGTTGCCCTCGAAGCCGGCGCGAACGAAGGTGCGGCGCAGGCGGTCGGTCAGCCGCAAGGAGTTGGGGCCGATGCTGGGCAGCCGCCCCAGCAGTGTGGCGACCCACGGATGGTTCAGCATGGTTTCGCGCATGCTGTAGGCGAACGCGGTCGAGACCTCCTGCCAGGAGTTCCGTTCGGGTTCGGGAACCCGGACCATGCCCCAGAATTCGTCGAGTACCAGCTCGAGTAGCTCGTCCTTGGTCGCCACGTACCAGTAGAGGCTGGTCGCGCCCGCTGCGAGCCGGGCGCCGAGCTTGCGCATGCTCAGCGCCTCCATGCCCTCGGTGTCGAGGATCTCGATCGCGGCCCGCACGATCTGATCGCGATGCAACCCGGAGGACTTGGGTTGGCGGGGTTCGCGGCTCCACACCGACTCGAACTGCTTGGTCACGGGGTTCATTCTATATTCGCTCGCACGCTGTTCGATTACTTCGTACACTGTGCGAGTGGAATCGAACGTTGTACGAGACCCCCGGCGCTGGTTGATCCTGGGTGTGCTCTGTCTGTCTCTGTTGGTGCTGATGATCGACGGCACGGTGCTGAATCTCGCGATCCCGTCGCTGATCCGGGAGCTGGGCGCCACCCCGTCGGATGTGCAGTGGATCCTCGACGCGTATGTCCTGGTCTTCGCGGGTCTACTGCTCACCGCGGGCAGCCTGTCGGACCGGTTCGGGCGGCGCCGGATGCTGGTGCTCGGTCTGGCCGTCTTCGGGGTGGCCTCACTGGCGGCCGTGCTGGCCACCGAACCCTGGCAGGTGATCGGGGCGCGAGCCGCGATGGGCGTGGGCGGGTCACTGCTGATGCCGTCGACGCTGTCGATCCTGATGACGACCTTCGACCAGGAGGAACGACGGCTGGCGATGGCCGCGTGGACCACGGTGTCGATGGTCGGCATCGTGGCCGGCCCGACGCTCGGCGGTTTCCTGCTCGAACACTACTGGTGGGGTTCGGTGTTCCTGATCAACATCCCGGTGGCCATCCTGGCGATCGCGGCCGCGCTGGTGCTGATGCCGGAGACGACCGGGGAGCAGCGGCCGGTCGATCTGGTCGGGGTGCTGCTATCGATCCTGGCGCTGGTCTCGGCGGTGTATGTGATCATCGAGCGGGAATGGAACCTCCCGGTGATCGGCCTCGCCGTGGTGTCCGCGGTCGCGTTCGTGGTGTGGGAGAGCCGATCCGAGCATCCGATGCTGCCGCTGGCGGTGTTCCGCAATCGCGATTTCACCGGCACCTGCCTGACGTTGTTGCTGATGGTCTTCGGTATGGGCGCGATCATGTTCATGCTCACCCAGTACCTGCAGTTCGTGCTCGGCTACGGGCCGATGAAGGCCGGGCTCGCACTGCTGCCGTACGCGGTGGCGGCGGCGGTGTGCAACGGGCTGGGCGCGACCCTCGGCAAGAAGTTGAGCAACAAGACCCTCATCGTGAGCGGTCTGCTGGTGATGGGTGTGGCGTTCGTAGTGCTCGCGACGGGCACCGGCTACGGCGCGGTGCTGGTGAGCATGCTGATCATGGGCGTCGGCGGCGGTCTCGCCGGACCCTCGGCCTACGCGGCGATCATGAGCGCGATTCCGCTCGAGCACGCCGGCGTAGGGTCGGCCATGAACGACACCTTGCAGCAGGTGGGCATGGCGATCAGCATCGCGGTGCTCGGCAGCGTGCTGGCCGGGGTGTTCACCGCCAACATGCCCTCCGAGGCGCCGGAGCCGGCCCGCGAATCCATCGGTGCGGCTTTCGAACTCGGCTATACCGAACCGGCGAAGCTGGCCTTCACCGAGGCGATGTCTACCGGAGCGTGGATCAGCGCGGGCTTCAGCATCGCGGCCGCCGTGCTCGGCCTGGTGCTGTTGCGGGCCCGGCCGCCGCAGGCGATGGTGCCGGAGCCGGTCGCGGTACCGAGCTGAGCGCGGAGCGGGTGCGTGTCGTCGCTGCCGCGCACCCGCCATGCGGTCGGCCGCTGCTGGGAGGGGAGTACCCTCGGAGACCGGACCGTACCGGTAGGGACCTTCGGGCCCGGCGAGAGTGGATCTCCGGTCCCCGACGAAGGAGCCGCTGTGATGCCTGTGCCGCTGCGTGACAGTGCGATTCCCAAACATGAACAGTTGCGCGCCATCCTGCTGCACAAATGCACACGCGAACTCCAGCCGGGTGATCTGCTGACCAGCGAGCGCAACCTGATGCAGGACTACGGCGTCAGCCGGATCACCGTGCGCGAGGCGATCGGCCAGCTGGTCAACGAAGGTCATCTGGTGCGCGTGCGCGGCAAAGGGACCTTCGTCGCGCATCGCCCAGTCCAGTCGCGGCTGCATCTGGCGTCGTTCACCGAGGAGATGCGCGCGCAAGGGCACCAGCCGACGACGGTGGTGCTGATCGCCGAGGAGGACGCGGTGCCCGAGGCTTCGGGGCGGGCACTCGGCCTCGACGAGGGGGCGCGCGCCTACCACATCAAGCGGTTGCGCCTGGCCGACGGCGACCCGGTGAGCGTGGACGACGGCTGGTTCCACGCCGGACTGCTGCCGGGCTTGATCGAGGGGGATCTGACCGCCTCCATCTACCAGACCTGCGCCGACCGCTACGGCCGCCCGATCGAACGCGCCACCCAGACCGTCGACGCCACCGCCGCCGACGCCGGCATCGCCGCATTGCTCGGCGTGAAAAGGAATGCGCCCGTGCTGCATTTCGACCGCATCTCCTTCAGCGGCGGCGTCGCGGTCGAACACACGCAGAGCTGGTACCGCTCCGACCGCTACCGGTTGCAGATGGAGGTCGGGCACGAGCGCGAGCCGCGCTGACGGTTCGGGCCCTGCTGCGTTACCGCGGGATCGGAGTCCAAACGAACAGCGTCGCACCGGTTTCGACATCGGTCCCGATAGTGGCCGGGTCGATGGAATCGCGCGCCGAATCCATCACCACGATCGGACAGATGGCCGAGTATCCGGTGCCGTCGATCTCGGCCGGATCGAACCGCACGATCGGCGTGCCGGCGTCGACGTCATCGCCTTCGGCGGCGAGCAGGGCGAACCCGGCGCCCGCGAGCTTCACCGTGTCGATCCCCAGATGCGTGAGCACCCCGACACCATCGGCGCCGAGGATGACGAACGCGTGTGGATGCAGTTTCACGATCGTGCCCGCGATGGGCGCGAGGACGTCGAGGGCGCCACGATCCCGGACCGGGTCGATGGCCACGCCCGAGCCGACCAGCTGACCGGCGAACACCGGATCGGGCACGTCGGCCAGTGCCAGGACCCGCCCCGGAAGTGGCGTCAGGACCGGCACCGTCACAGCAGGTCCTCGATGTCTTCGGCGAGTGTGTCGGCCACCGGCCCCACCACGACCTGCACGACCGAGCCGGACCTGAGCACACCGTGCGCGCCTGCGGCTTTGAGCGCGGCCTCGTCCACCAAGCTCGCGTCCTTCACCTCGGTGCGCAGCCGGGTGATGCAGGCTTCGATCTCGACGATATTGTCGGCGCCGCCGAGGCCGCTGATGATGGCGTCCGCTGTGGACATGTGTTCTCCCTCGTTGGCTTTCCATGCTGGTGCCGGGTGTTACCTGGATCATATGGTCCGATTGACATCGGGCCACTACCTGGTCAAACTGGCAACTGGTTATGACCGGACAGTACCCGTCGGTGGCCCGGCCCATCCGGGTTTCCGCCGGATCCACGGGGGTGTCTCCGGTGGCTCCACCACGGCGAAGCGCCGCGTTCCGGCGACGAAGAAGGTCGATATGGCTGTCGTAGACACTCCGAAGAAGGAATCGGCGGCATTCGCCGGATTGCAGCGTCTGGGACGCAGCCTCATGCTGCCGATCGCGGTGCTGCCCGCCGCGGGCATCCTGCTGCGACTCGGCCAGGACGACCTGCTGGGCCGGTTCTCGGCATTGGCGAGCGCAGCGAGCGTCGTCTCGGCTGCCGGTCAAGCCGTGTTCACTTGGCTCCCATTGATTTTCGCGGTCGGGATCGCCATCGGGTGGGCGAAGAAATCCGACGGATCGACCGCCCTGGCCGCCGTCGTCGGCTACCTGGTGGTCGACGGCGTCTTCGAGGCGATGTCACCGATCGTGCTGGAGGGGGAGACCGACCCGAAGGGCGGTCAGGCGATGATCGATTACGGCGTGCTGGCCGGCATCGTGATGGGACTGCTCTCGGCGCTGCTGTGGCAGCGGTTCTATCGCACCAAGCTGCCGGACTACCTCGGGTTCTTCAACGGCCTGGGGATCGGCGTGCTCATGGCCTTCGCCTACCCGCTGTTCAACGCCGGGCTGACCTGGGTCGGCGAGACCGTCGCGGAGAATTCCGTATTCGGCGGCGGCATCTACGGCACCGCCAACCGGTTGCTGATTCCGACCGGGCTGCACCACATCCTCAATACCACCGTGTGGTTCTTGATCGGCGACTACGAGAACGCGCAGGGCGAAATCGTGCGCGGTGATCTCAACCGCTTCTTCGCCGGCGACCCGAGCGCCGGCACCTTCATGACCGGCTTCTTCCCGATCATAATGTTCGCGCTGCCCGCGGCGGCCCTGGCCATCTGGCGCAACGCCCGCCCCTCGCAGCGCAAACTCGTCGGCGGGATCATGCTCTCCACCGCGCTGACGGCGTTCCTCACCGGGATCACCGAACCGCTGGAGTTCTCCTTCATGTTCGTGGCGTGGCCGCTGTATGTGGTGCACGCGATTCTCACCGGCACCTCGCACGCGCTGGTCAACGCTCTCGGCATCCACGACGGCTTCACCTTCTCGGCCGGATTCATCGACTACGCCCTGAACTTCGGCAAGGCCACCGACGCCTGGCTGCTGATCCCCATCGGCCTCGGTTACGCGGTGATCTACTACCTGCTGTTCAGCTTCGTGATCAAGAAGTGGAACCTGCGCACCCCGGGCCGCGAAGCCGACACCGACGACGAAACCAGCGGCACGGCAACGGAGCCGGTAGCCCACCCGGCCGCCACCACGGAATCCGGCGGCAACTCGGGTGGTGCGCCGGACGCCGAGATCCGCCCGGCCGACAGCCGTCGGCGGCGAGGGTGGACAGCGATCCCGAGAAGAAGCCCGAAGATCGGTGATCATGGCCGAAACCACAGCCGTCGCCGGATCCGCGACGTTCCAGCCCGGGAGACCGAGGGCGGGCCGGCGGTGCTGAGTGTCGGCGGTGAAGCCGGCGGTGACGCGTCGATCCTGTTGCGCGGTCGGATCGTCGGCGCCGGATCCGAGATCGGCGGCGATATCGCTGACGGCATCGTCGAACTCGGCGGCGCGCACATCCGCTGGGCCGGCCCGGCAGCGCGCTATCCGGGCCGCCTACCGCTACCACCGCCGTGCGACTCGATCCTGCTGCCGGGACTGATCGACCTGCACTGCCACGGCGGCGCGGGGGCCGGCTTTCCCGACACCGACGCCGCCGGAGCACGCCACGCCGTGGCCCACCATCGCGCCCACGGAACCACCGGGCTGCTGGGCAGCCTGGTGTCCGCCCCGGCGGCGGACCTGTTGCGGCAGGCGGCCGTGCTCGCCGATCTGGTGGAGCGCGGAGAGCTGCTCGGCATCCATCTGGAGGGGCCGTTTCTGAGCCGGGCCCGGTGCGGCGCACAGGATCCGGCCGCGATCATTCCCGGCGACCCGGAACTGTTCGAACGGATCTGCCTGGCCGCACGGGGCACCGTCCGCTCGATGACCGTTGCTCCGGAAACGGCGAACTTCACGGCCCTGCTCGCGGCGATGCGTGCGCACGGTGTGCTGCCGAGCCTCGGGCACACCGACGCCGACGCGGCCACCACCTCGGCCCGTATCGCCGAAGCCGGAGCGCCGCTGACCGCCACGCACCTGTTCAACGGCATGCCGCCGCTGCACCATCGGTCGCCGGGACCGGTCGCGGCCTGCCTGGCCGCCGCCGGCCGCGGCGAGCTGGTCGTCGAACTGATCGCCGACGGCGTGCATCTGGCCCCCGACACGGTAGCAATGGTCTTCGACACTGTCGGCCCGGAGCGGATCGCCCTGGTCAGCGATGCGATGGCCGCGACGGGCATGAGCGATGGCGATTACCGGCTCGGCCCATTGCGCGTTCGGGTGGAGCAGGCGGTGGCGCGCGTGGTCACCGCCGAGGCCGCCGCGGGTCCGATCGCCGGCGGCACCATGCGGCTGCTGGACGTGGTGCGCCACACCGTCGTCGCGGCGGGTGTGTCGCTGCCCGACGCCGTGGCCGCCGCCACCCGCACCCCGGCGGCGGTGCTCGGCCTCGACTCCGAACGCGGCGTTCTCGCCGCCGGTTACCGCGCCGACGTGATCGTCGCCGACCCCACCTTGCGCGTGCGCCGGGTCTACCACGCCGGCGTGCCGGCCGAGACGGAAGGAACCGCATGGAAATCGTGATCCGGGACGACGAGCGGCAGGTCGCGCACACCGTGGCCGATATCGTCGAGGGCTGCGTGCGTCGCGGAGCCGCGACCCTCGGTCTCGCCACCGGGTCCTCGCCGCTGGGCAGCTACCGCGAACTCGCCCGGCGCAATCGCGAGCACGGCCTGGATTTCTCCGGGTGCCGGGCGTTCCTGCTCGACGAATACATCGGCCTGCCGAAAAGCCATCCGCAGTCCTACTTCTCGGTGATCCGTGCCGAATTCGCCGACCACGTGAACCTCGACCCGGCACAGGTGTATGGCCCGGACGGGGAAGCCGCCGATATCGCGGCCGAAGCCCGACGTTACGACGCGGCCATCGCCGCCTGCGGAGGCATCGACGTGCAGCTGCTCGGGATCGGTACCGACGGCCACGTCGGATTCAACGAACCGAGCTCCGCGCTCACCTCACGCACCCGGGTCAAAACGCTGACCGCCCAGACCCGCCGTGACAACGCGCGGTTCTTCGACGGGCCCGACGCGGTGCCGCGCCACGTACTGACCCAGGGGCTCGGCACCATCGCCGAGGCCAGGCACCTGGTGCTGATCGCCCTCGGCGCCGGAAAGGCCGCCGCCATCGCCGCCGCGGTGGAGGGCCCGCTGACCGCGTTCTGCCCGGCCTCGATCATCCAGTGGCACCGCCACGTCACAGTGGTCGTCGACGAGGCCGCCGCGAGCGCCTTGCGCTTGGCCGACTACTACCGTTACGCGCTCGAACACAAACCGAGCCGGCAGAGCTTCTGAGGACGACGCCGCTTCTGACGACGACGCCGTCGGCCGCCGGACCGGAAGTGGCGCGCGCAGCGCGGGCGCGGCACACTCGACGCCGTGAAACGCATGTCATTCGCAGGGCGCGGCCGCGATCGAGGTGATCGGCGGTGAACGCGCTCGCGCGGGGTGAGAACCGTCCGGCGCCGGCGGATCGGATGACGGTGACCGTGAGCTGTTCGACGCCGGTCGACGTCTCGGCGCTGCTGCTCGGCACCGACGGCAAGGTCCGTGCCGACGGCGACTTCGTCTTCTTCAACCAGCCCGTCGGCCCCGGCGTGGTCTACCGGCACGGGCGCGGCGCGGGCGACATGGTCGATGTGCAGACCAGTGCGCTGCCCGCCGACGTGGACCGCGTCGTCGTCACGGCAAGTCTGGACGGATCCGGCCCGGCCACCTTCGCCGCCGCCGGGTCGCTCGTCGCGACCATCGCCTCCGATGCGGGCACCCTTACCTTCCCGGTCTCCGGACTGACCACCGAATCGGCAGTGGTGTGCGTGGAGATCTATCGGCGCGGCGGGGGCTGGAAGGTCCGCGCGGTCGGCCAGGGCTACGACAACGGCCTGGCGGGCATCGCGACCGCGTTCGGCGTGAACGTCGACGACGAACCCGCACCCGCGCCCGCACCGAGCGCGGGCACGCACTCCCGCACCGATCAGACGATCGTCGCGCCCGCACGCACCGATCCGACCGTGGTCGCGCAACCGGCGGCGAGCGGTTATCCGCCACCGGTCGCGCCCGTGTCCGGTCAGCCGGCCGCCGGCCGGCAGTCGTATTCGCCGCCGCCGGCCTATCCGCCCGCCGCCCCCTACCCGAGTGGACAGGCGCCCGCCGCACCGCCCTATCCACCTGCGCCGTCGTATCCGCCCGCGCCCTCGTACCCCGGTGAGCCGCAACACTATTCGGCGCCCGTCCAGCAGCCGCCCGCCGCCCCTCCGGTCCCGTCCACGTTTTCGTCCCAGCAAGGAGCGCTGCCGATGCACAGCGATCTGTTCGATCCGCGCCACGCCGAGGTATCCGGTGTCGGTATCCAGAAACAGGGCGGCAAGATGATCAAGGTCACCGTCAACGGTGAGGTCATGGCGCGGGCCGGGTCGATGGTGGCCTATCAGGGCGAGTTGCAGTTCCAAGCGCTCGGTTCCGGCGGCATCGGGCGCGCCATCCAGCAGCGTCTCACCGGCGAGGGGGTGCCGCTGATGAAGGTGTCAGGGCGCGGCGACCTGTTCCTGGCCAACAGCGCCGCCGATGTGCACACCATCGATCTCGACGGCACCGACGGCCTCACCATCAACGGCGCCAACGTGCTGGCCTTCGACTCGACCCTGACCTACAACATCGGCCGGGTACAGGGCGCGGCCGGCGTGGCCTCCAATGCCGGGCTGTTCAACTGCGTGTTCACCGGGCGCGGCCGCATCGCCATCACCAGTCACGGCGCGCCGGTGGTGCTCAATGTCGACCAGCCCACCTACGCCGACCCGCAGGCCGCGGTGGCGTGGTCGTCGAGCCTGCAGACCGGCATCAAACGCAACGACTCGTTCGGACTCGGCCGGCTCATGGGCCGCAGCACCGGCGAAGGCACGACGCTGGCGTTCTCCGGCCGCGGATTCGTCATCGTGCAACCCTCGGAGCTGCCGCCGGGCGGGCTGCTGGGCGGCACCGGCGGCGGCCAGGAGGCCGGGCACAGCGGCGGTATGTTCGGCGGCCTGCTCGGGTAGCCGCGGCGGGGCCACGCCATGACTTGTGACGTCATCGCCGTCGGGTCCGGTCGCGATTAGCGTCGGCAGCGACGGTGATTCGACGATCGGAGCGATCATGGGCACACGCGGCGAACATCTCGCAGTGACCGAGGGCGTGCTGCGCCACGGCATGCCGTACCTGGCATTCGGCAGCGGCCGGCCGCTGGTGTTCCTGCGCTGGTTCACCCCCGATCACGCGAACCCGACCGGGTGGATGCGGAGCTCCGAGCTGAAGAAGCTCACCGGGCTGGCTCGCCACTACCGGGTGTACGCGGTGGGCCGGGCGCCGGGTACACCCGCGGGCACCACCATGGCCGATATCGCTGCCGAGCACGCCGACGCCCTGCGCGCCGAGTTCGGTGTGCCGGTCGACGTTCTCGGTGTGTCCTCCGGCGGTTCGATCGCCTTGCAGCTGGCCGCCGACCATCCCGAGGTGGTGCGCAAGCTGGTCGTGGTGTCGGCGGCCTGCCGACTGGATCCGGCCACCCGGATCGGTCAACGCCGTTATGCCGAGGCCGTGCTGGCGGGCGAGCGCGGGCTACACCACATGGCGGTGGTGACCGTCGCCAACCCGGTCGGGGCGCGACTGGTGGGTGCGGCGATGTGGCTGCTGGATCCGCTGATGCGACCGAAGGTGCCCGCCGACCCCCACCACTTCCTGCTCGCCGAAGACGGCTTCGACGTGACCGATCGGCTGGATGAGATCACGGTGCCCACCCTGGTGATCGGTGGTGAGCGCGACGCCTCCTACAGTGCCGACACGTTCCGCCGCACCGCCGACGGCATCCCGGACGGACGGCTGATCCTCTACCCGCGCACCGGTCATATGGCCACGGTCACGCATCCGGACTTCGTCGACGACGTCGTGCGATTCCTCCACGACACACCGGCCTGACCCGCCGCGGGTGCGAACCTGAGAAAACTCATAGCTTCGGCACAGGCTACGACCAGGCGCGACCGGCATCCTGAACCCAGGCAAACACCCTCGGTGATAGTGAGGTGCACGATGGTCGAGCTCGAGGTCACGGGTACGACGGTGACGGTTCATGTGCTCGGAGCGCATCGCCTGCTGGCGCTGCGCGAGCAGATCCGGTTCGATCTGGCATCGGTCACCGCGGTAGCTCCCGCCGAAATCGACCGCCGTCCGCCCTGGGTGCGCGCGCCCGGCACCTTCTTCCCGGGCGTGATCGCGGCGGGCACCTTCCGCGGTAAGGGCCGCAAGGAGTTCTGGGACACCGCCTTCGACGGCCGCGGGGTCCGCATCGATCTGTCCGGCGCCGACTTCACCCGTCTGGTCGTCGATGTCGCGAACCCGGACGAGGTCCTGCGCATGCTGGCGACGGCGGCGGCCGCCTGACAACGGTTCTTCTCCGACGTTCTCGCCACGTCGACTGGCCGGCGTTCACTGCGGCCACTGTCCTGATGGCCGCGGTTCACGGCATGGCTTCCGGGTGCCGATCTCTAGTGCCCACGCCCACGGTCGACTAGCCAAATTTGGCTAATTCGGGTTCCGGCGATAGTCTCGACTAACTAGCCAAATTTGGCTAGTTAGTCGTCAGGAGGCGTGGTGAAGCCTGTTCAACTACTGGTCCTCGGTGCGCTGCGCAGGAGGGGACGCGCGCACGGCTATCAGGTTCGTGCGGATCTCGAATCCTGGGGCGCCCACGAATGGTCGACGGCCACCTCGGGTTCGGTGTATCACGCGCTCAAGAGCATGGCGGCCAAGAAGCTGCTGACCGGGCACGAGAGCGCGGTCTCGGCGGCCGGGGGACCACCGCGGATCGAATACGAGCTGACCGCCGACGGGGAGCGCGAATACTTTGCGCTGTTACGCCAGGCCCTGTCGGACCGTGAGCCCAGCCTGGACGTCCTCGGCGCGGCCATCGGGCTGATCGAAGATCTACCCCGCGCCGAGGCGCTGGAGATGCTGCAACGGCGCGCCACCGCGATGGATGAGTGGCGCCGCAGTATCACCGAACACCTCCCGCCCGGCACCGACCTCGACAGCTGGGGGCCGGTGGGCGAGGTCATCACCCTGTGGCTGTCGACTGCCGACGCCGGCGCCGCGTGGACCCAGCGCCTGATCCGGCGACTCGAGAAGGGTGACTTCACCATGGCCGGTGAGGCCTCGGCACAACCGGGCCGCTAGCGGCCCACGACGATTCTGCGACAAGGACACATCATGGCCGACGAGATCACGGTGCCGCTGCTGCCCTGTCGGTCCGTCGACGAGATGGCCGAGTTCTACACCATGCTCGGCTTTACTCGGACCTACTACCAGACCCGTCCGAACCCATACGTGTCGCTCGAGCGCGAGGGCATACGGCTGGACTTCTTCGGCATGCCGGACTTCGATCCCGCGGATTCCTATGGGACCTGCCTGGTGATCGTGCCCGACACCAGGACACTCTTCGAGGCATTCGCGGCAGGTATGCGGGCAGTGCACGGCAAACTCTTGGTCGCCGGCATCCCGCGGATGACTCGGCCGCGCAGACGCAAGAATGCCGATAATCATTCCGGGTTCACCGTCATCGATCCCGGCGGGAACTGGATCAGGATCGTCGCCGCCGCACCTGAGAAGGAGCAGGCAGGCGGTGGGAAGCTGTCGGTGACGCTGGCGCGCGCGGTCGTCATGGGTGATTCCCATGGCAAACATGAGCGGGCCGCCCAGATCCTGGACGCGGCGCTGGAGCGGGACACGGCGACCGCGACCGCCGCCGAACTGGTCGAGGCCCTGGCCTACCGCGCCGAACTCGCGATCCGGGCCGGGGACACCGCAGCCGCCGTCGCCGCACTGGAACGCGCTCGCGCGATCACGCTCACCGAGACCGAACGCGACAGCCTCGCCGAATCATTGGCCACGCTCGAAGATATCGAGCTCGGCCTGCACTCGGCGCGAATGCCCTGATCAGCGCCGGAACCGGCTCGCCGCACCACGCTCGGGCGGCAGGCATTCCGTAGGATCGGGTCATGACCGAGCGCAAGCCGCCCGATCTGACCTTCGAGTCCTGGATCGACCGACAGGTGCGCGAAGCCACCGAACGCGGTGAGTTCGCGAATCTGGAGGGGGCGGGTAAACCGATTCCCGGCGCGGGCACCGTGGTCGACGAGAACTGGTGGCTGCGTGACTATCTACGCCGCGAAGGTGTGCGCGCCGACGGGATGCTGCCGGAATCGCTGGTCCTGCGCCGCGATATCGAGCAGATCCGCGAGACCGTGCGGGAACTCGATACCGAACGCGAGGTGCGCGCGGCCGTCTCCGAACTCAATCAGCGCATCGTGCGATGGATTCGGGTGCCCACCCCGCCGCAGGTGCCGATCGCCCCGGTCGACGCCGACGAAATCCTCGAATGGTGGCGAACCGAACGCACGCCGCCGCCGCGGCCGCAGGTCCCGCGTGCCGGCCCGGCTGCGAACCGGCCGGCAAGAAGACGCTGGTGGCAGCGTCGCCGCTGATCGACGCGAGCAAGAAAGCCGTTCGTCCGGACCGGCGCTCGACCAGCCGCCACCGGTGCGCTGTCGCCGCTGATCCACGCGAACGAGCAGGCTGTTCGCCTGGCCGGGTACTCGACCAGCGCGTCACCGATGGTGGCGGCGCCGCTGGTTCATCGGCGTGGGTGAACCGGACCGCTCCCTCAACCGGTCTCGTCCAGAACTATGTCCATCACCCGGGCGATGCCTGCCGGGTCGATCGAGGCGGCGGGGTCGTCGAGGTACTGCTGGAGGGCCTGGCGAACGGCCGTCGCCGAGGGTTCGCGTTCGAGCGCCCATCGGGCCGCCGCAGCCTTGCCGGCATGGCGGTTTGTGTGAGCGAAATGCCAGACGCGGCAGGCGGTGAGCACCATGAGCGCGGCGCTTTCCGCGTCGTCGGGGCGGGTGCGCCACTGCTGTAACCAGTAGCGGCCGCGTTCGACGATCCACTCGGGCGGCACCGGGCCGATCACCTCGGACGGCGGCCGGCCCAGCAGGGCGATGCCGTTCTGCCGGACCATCGACAGTTCGGCGGGCAGATCGGGATCCTGCGGCACCGCCTCCTGCACCTCGACGCCGAGCGACGACCCGTCGTAGCGGCCTACGTGCAGTTGAGCGGGCGGGGTCCGCGTGGGTGCGGCGGCGGCCTCAGCACGACATGCAGATCGATGCCGCCGGCCGGGCCGATATCGGCTTCGCGCACCGACCTCTCCAGCGCCGCGCGCATATCGTCGGTCAGCTCGGTATCGCTGACCATCAGCAGATCGATATCGCTGCGCTGCGGCCGGAACTCGCCGGTGGCCAGTGAACCGTGCAGGATCACCGACCTGGTCGCGTCGCCGACGATGGTCGAGCAGCTCTCGGCGAGCCGGGCAGCGGCCGCACGGGCGAGGGACGGAGCGGGATGCGTCACACGGTCATGGCTACCAGAGCGAACGCCGCCGATCCAACGGATTTCCCGTCGGTGCCCGATATGCGCTGCGTGTGTGGGCAGTGAGTCAGACTGTGCGACAAAGCCTTACGGTGTCGTCGGTCGATGGGGGCCGTCTGCGGTCACGCCGCTGCTGCGCTCCCATCCGCGGGCGAACATCCGCATCAGCGCCGGATAGACCAGGACGTACCGGAACGGCAGGATCGCGGCCATGTAGACGCGGCCGAAGAAACCGTTGGGCTTCACCAGGACCGCCATCTGGCCGCGATAGCCGCCGTTGCCGTCGGGGACCCAGCCGATGTGCATGAGCGCGTGCACGGTCCGGTTGGCCATCTCGGCGGCCCATTCGTCGTCGGTGCGATAGACCGACTCGAAGGGAACCGAGTCGAAGGCGGGACCGCGCGCCCCGTCGCGCAGGTCGGCGGGCAGACGCTCGCGCAGGCTGGGGACGCGGGCGCCGACGCCGGAATCGTCGCGGTCCCAGCCGAGCAGGGCGCCGAGCCGCCAGCGGATCGCGAACAGCACCCGATAGATCAACGCCGGTGACTCGCCGTGCGCGCGGTCGGGCGCGGCGATCATGGTGACCAGGCGGTCGAACTCGTCGGGTCCGCCGGGGGTGGGCAGCGCCCACACGTCCTCGACGGTGAAATCCGGGGCCACCTCGTGGATCCGCCAGGGGCGGCAGGTGTGCGCGCTGCGGGGGAGCCGCATCGTCGAGTCTCCATCCGTACGTGGCCCGGGCCGTCAACGCGGCCGGGTCCGGGAAATCAGTGGTCAGGCAGTAATTCTCAAATATACGGTGCCGTATATGTCGATCGTAGCCGTGCCGCCCGCGTTGTCAACGGCGTCGGTAATACTGAAACCATGGTCGCCGTCACCCGAACCCCGAGGACCAGCTGGATCGAGCAGGGCCTGCGCGCACTCGCCTCCGGCGGGCCCGACGCGGTCCGCATCGAGGCATTGGCGCAGGCGCTCGGCGTCACCAAGGGCGGGTTCTACGGCCATTTCGCCGACCGCAATGCCCTGCTCGAGGAAATGCTCGACACCTGGGAACACGAGGCCACCTTCGATGTCCGCGAGCGGGTCGAACGCGAGGGCGGCGACGCACGCGCGAAGGCCAGGCGCGCCGGTGTGCTCACCTTCTCCGACGACCGGCTGCGCCCGATCGACCTCGCCGTGCGCGATTGGGCCCGCCGCGACGACGCCGTGGCCGAACGGCTGCGCCGAGTCGACAACTACCGCATCGGCTACCTGCGAGAACTGCTGAGTACCTTCTGTTCCGACCCCGACGAAGTCGAAGCCCGCAGCCTGCTGGCCTTCAGTCTGGCGGTGGGCACCTACATGATCGCCGCCGAACACGACGGCCGCACCCGCGAGCAGGTCCTCGACCGCGCCTCGGCGTTCTTGCTGCGTACCGACCACGACACCGACGCGACCGCGACCGGATAGACCGGTCCGCTGGCTAGGCTCGGGGTATGGGGCTCAGCGAGATCGCGGCCGAACTGTACGGACTGGACCCGGGCGAATTCGTCGCGGCACGCAAGGAACGGGCGGCACAGGCCAAACGAGCGGGCGACGGCGATCTCGCTGCCGCGGTGGCCGAACTGCGCAAACCGACCGTCGCCGCCTGGACGGTGAACCTGCTGGCCCGCGAAGCCCCCGACGAGGTCGACGCGCTGCTGCGGCTGGGCGAGGCCCTGCGCGAAGCCCAGCGCGAACTCTCCGGCGACGACCTGCGGACGCTGACCAGGCAACGCCAGCAGGTGGTCAATGCGCTGGCCCGGCGCGCGGGCGAGCTGGCCGCCGAGCACGACCACCCTGTCGGCGAACCTGTGCTGCGCGAGGTGGCCACCACCCTGACCGCCGCCCTGGCCGAACCCGACGTGGCCGACCAGGTGCGCGACGGCACTCTGGCGAAGGCGGCCACCTACGAAGGATTCGGCGACGCGGCACCCGCACTCACCGCGGTGCCGGACGCGGATTCCGGTACGGGCCGTCGCAATCGCGCTCGCACCGCCGGCCGCCAGGGCAAGGCGCGGGGACCAAGCCGGGCCGACCGGGCGGCCGAACAACGCAAGGAGGCCGAAGCGGAGCTGGCCGAGGCGCGCCGCACCGCGGAATCGGCCCGCGCAGAAAAGGATTCGACCGAAGGCGAGGCGGCCGAGGCCGAGCGGCGCCTGCGCGAGGCCGACGAGCTGGTTGGTCGTCTACGGGCGGAGCTGACCGCGGCCGAGGAGCAGCACCGTTTCGCCCGCACCGCCGAACGCGCGGCCCGTGAGGCCGCCCGCGCGGCCGCCACCGAACTCGAGCGTGCCCAGCGGCGCGTCGAGCGAGCCGAGCAAGCACTCGCCGACCACGAATCCGGCGGGTGAACACCGCAGGCCCGCGGGCGCGGCGATGACCGGAGGTGCGCCGGACTCAGTCGCCTTCGGTTCTCGCGGCGTGGGTGGGTAGCCGGCGCAGGCCGGCCGACACCTCCTGCACCAGCCCGGTGTAGCTCTCCACCAGTTGCGCGAGCCTGCGCTCGGCGTCGTCGACGCCGGGACGATGCGGGGACCCTTTCGCCTTCAGGTGCCGAACGTGCATATACGCCGCCACGATCCGGTCCACCACCGTGCCGAGGGTTTCGGTGTGCAGGACGGTGCCTCGGCGGTGTTGCGGCACATGGTTTTCGGTCCACACGTCGATCGCGTGGATCAGCGAGTCACGCGTCGTCGCGGAATCGGCGCTGTCCTCCGGCGCGGTGTAGGGGTGCAAGGTCGCCAGATACCGTGCGCAGCGGGTCACCGGATGACGGTCGGCCGTGGTGCCGCCGGAGTCGGTGTGGTCCAGCGCGTCGATGAGGTCCTGTGCGGTGGGCAGACGGCCGGTATCGAGGCCGGCTGCCCAGGGGATGTCGTTGTCGGTCGCTCCGGTGGTCGAGTGCTGTCGTCGCATCGCTGGCCCGCCTCCGCCTAGCGCCCTCCCGCACTCGGACCCGTTCGGCCGCGCGGTGTCGCGGCCGGTGCGCAGGGGCGTGATGTCGACCAGGGTGTCACGGTGGGAGCCTTTCGGTTCGCGGTGGCCGTCCACGGCGCAGGTCGCCTCAGCGGGCGAAAGCAGGTCCGCTCGGCCGATCAATGTCGGATCATCTCGGGGGAGTGGGACCTCGGCCCGCGTCGAGATGCCGTCGCGCGGTCGGCTGGGGCCGGGTGACGCGGCTCTCCGAGGGCAGTGGTCCCGGTGCGCGACGAGGAGGACGGCGGCCGGGTCGTAGCCGGCTGCCGCGCGTCACCGTGGACGGTGGTTGTGGATCGAGTTCTCGGAGAGTCTGTCCCACAGCAGGATTATCGTCGTCGCCGCCCGGTCCCGCTGCGCAATCGGTGAATTGCGATCGCACTTTTGCATATCGACCGCGGTCCGCGCCTGCTGGTGACTGCTCACAGTATTCGCCTGCCGCCACACCGTCGGCGTGTTCGCCCCGCCTGCGGTGTCGGCGGGCGCGGCTACCCTGGGGTGCCATGGATACCGCCCCGGCCGCCCTGGTGGAGCCCGCCGAGCGGGTGCAGCCGGCCTCGGGGAGCGGCTCGACCTGGCGGTTTCCGGCGGTTCGGTGGCCCGCGGCGCTGGTCGCGGCGGCCGCGCTGATCATCGCGCAGTTGGTGCTGCGGGGCTGGGTGGCCGGGTCGGGGTACTTCTATTGGGATGACCTGATCCTCATCGGGCGAGCGGGTAGCAGGTCGCTGTGGTCGCCGGAACTGTTGTTCTACGACCATGACGGGCATTTCATGCCCGCCGCCTTCGCCACCGCCTGGTTGGTGACGGCGATCGCCCCGCTGTCATGGGCCGGTCCGGTGCTCACCATGCTTGTGATGCAGGCGGCGGCCTCGATCGCGGTGCTGCGGATGCTGGTGGTGCTGCTGGGTCCACGGCGGATACTGCTGATGCCGTTGATCTTCTACCTGTTCTGTCCGGTGACGGTGCCCGCCTTCGCTTGGTGGGCGGCCGCTCTCAACGCGCTGCCATTGCAGTTCGCACTGGCCTGGGTGATCGCCGACGCCGTGCTACTCGCGCGCACCGGGCGGCGCCGCTACGCGGTGACCGGGGTTGTCGTGGTCGCGGTGGCGCTGTTGTTCTTCGAGAAGTCGGTGATCGTGCCGTTCGTGGCGTTCGCCGTTGCGGTGCTGGCCCGTTACGTGGTGGGGGAGCGGGGGGCGGTGCGAGCGGTGGTGCGCCGCGGCGCCGCGCTGTGGGTCGGTTCGGCGCTGGTGCTCGGCTGCTGGCTGGTCGCCTACCTCGCCGTCGTCGATCTGGCGTACACGCGCACCGAACCGCGCGATATTCCAGGCCTGCTCCACGCTGCGACCTCGCGCGGGATAGTGCCTACGCTGGTCGGCGGGCCATGGAGCTGGGAGCGGTGGGTGCCGGCGGCGCCGTGGGCGACACCACCGGCGGTGGCGGTCGCGCTCTCGTGGGCTGCGCTGGTGGCGGTGGTGGTGTGGACGATCCGGTCGCGGCCGCGCACGGCGGCGGTCTGGCTGACGCTGGTGGGGTATTTCGCGGTGGCACTGGTGCCGGTGGCGGTGGCGCGCGGTGGGCCCAACAGCGTCGACGAGCTCATGCAATCGCTGCGCTATCTGGCCGATACGGCGGTCGTGCTCACCGCGGCCAGCGCACTGCTGGTATCGGCGCGACCGCGCCATCCCGGGAAGGTGAGCCGCCCGCCGGCCGCTGTGGTCGTGGGGCTGGCGGCAGCGTTCGTCGTGAGCAGCTCGTGGTCCACCGTCACGTATGTGCGTTCCTGGTCCGATGGCACGACCGAGCGTTACCTGACGACCGTCGCCGCGGAACTCGGCGCGCTGGACGCCCCGCTGCTGGAGCAGGAGGTGCCGTGGACCGTGCTGAATCCCACGGCGTATCCGCAGAATCTGGCCAGTCGGGTCCTCTCGCCCATCGCCGGTCCCACCACCTTCGCCGACTCGACTCCGCGGCTGCGCATGATCACCGACACCGGTGACATCGTCGATGCCCAGGTCTGGTGGAACCGCAGCATCCGTCCCGGCCCCGCCCCTGGATGCGGCTACCGCGTGCTGGGCCGCGAAACCGTGCGGTTGCCGTTGGACGGTCCCATGCTCGCGCACGAATGGACCGTTCAGCTGAATTATCTGGCCGGCCGCGACGGCACTGTCTCCCTCGGCTTCGAATACGGTGACCAGGTCGCGGTTCCGGTGCAGAAGGGGCTGCACACCGTCTACGTCCGAGTCGTCGGCAGCGGTTCGGAGCTTCGGCTCGCCGCACGGACGCCCGGTCTCGATCTGTGTATCGCCTCCGGCCCGGTCGGCGTGGCGTCCCACGACAACTGACCCGCGTGGTGCGCCGGGTTCGGAGGCGGAGAAGGCGGTGTTGGTTCAGGCGGGTAGCGATGCAGGAGTATCTTTGCGGATACGTTCATATGCGCATCAACGCATGAGCATCGTCACCTGCCCGGCCTTACTGCGAGAGCCTCGTCATGGAAGGGGGGGGGTATTCCCAAGCTTGGGAAGTTTCTTCACTGAATCGGACAAATCGAAAACGCTTCGGGGGCCGAAGGTTTCGGCACCTTAGGCTATGTGAACTCACTAATCAACTCCCCGTGAAGCTGTTCTTCGCCACAGCCTCCCGCGGGGTAGAGGACGGTCGAATCGGGTAACGTACTGGCGAGTAGCGTCCGTCAGAGCTGATGGGCAGAGTGCGAAATGTTAAGGGACAGTGTTGGATCAGTCCGCCGGGATCGTCCTTCGGCCGGCAACCGCAGGCGATATCGATGAGATCACCCGGGTCGTTGCCGACGCCTTCGAGCACGACGATCCGATCGAGGAGTTCGTCTTCCCCTCGGAGGCCGTGCGGCGACGGAACGCGCCGCGGATGCTCAGGGTGATGTTGAAATACCGGTTCATACCTGCCGGTGGGGCGGAAGTCGCGGTGCGTGACGACGCGATCGTCGGTGCGCTGCTCTGGTATCCGGCCGGGTACCGCCAGAGTCTGTGGCGGGAGGCGGTGTCGGGGCCGCAATTCCTGTGGGCGATGGGCTCAGCCACCCCACGCGGAATGGCCGTCGACGCCGCCCTGGCGCGGATCGCGCCGCAACGCCCGCATCATCTGGTCGTCTATCTCGGCTGCGATCCCGCTGTTCAAGGCGAGGGCGTCGGCACAGCGCTGATGAGATCGCTCGGCGAGCGATCGGATCGGGAAGGCGTGCCGATGTGCGGCATGTGCAAGGACGGCAATGTCCGCTTCTACGAGCCGCTCGGCTTTCGCCGGATCGGGGAGACCGCGATCGGCCGTGGCGGCCCGCGGATGAATGTCCTGATGCGACCGCCTGCGGAGGCGAAGGTCTGATCGAGGCGCGCGTGCGCGGATGAATACGGGCGGCGACATATTTCGCGTGCCCGGAGAACAGGGGGTTCAGGGGTTTATTTCGATGTGGGTGAGGAGTCTTCGTGTCTGATATCGCTATTGTCGGAATCGGTTGCCGTTATGCGGGTGGTATCGATTCTCCGGAATCCTTCTGGGATTTCCTCGTCGACAAACGTGACGGCGTCGTCGACATTCCAGCCGAACGCTGGGACTACCGCCGTTACTACGATCCGGACCGTCGCACTCCCGGCCGCATGTACACCAAGCGCGCCGCGTTCATGACCGGTGACCCCTGGCAGTTCGATCCGGACTTCTTCGGCATTTCGCCCCGTGAAGCCGCAGCCATGGACCCGCAGCAGCGGCTCATCCTGGAAGTCGCGTGGGAGGCACTCGACGACGCGGGTATCGCGGGCACCATCGCGGGCGCGCCGATCGGCGTCTACATCGGTGCGTTCACCATGGACCAGCTGGCGGTATCGATGGCGGGCGAGGCGCTGCCGTTCGTCGACATGCATACCGCCGTCGGCGCGTCCTACACCATGCTGTCCAACCGCATCGCCTACGCGTTGAACATGGTCGGCCCGGCGGTCACCGTGGATACCGCGTGCTCGTCGTCGCTGATCGCAGTGCATCTGGCCTGCCAGGCGCTCGACAGCGGTGACTGCGAGGTCGCGATGGCCGGCGGGGTCACCATGCTGTTGCAGCCGGAACCGTTCGTGTCGATGTGCAAGGGCGGCTTCCTGGCCGCCGATGGCCGTTCCAAGCCCTTCGACGCCTCGGCCGATGGGTACGGCCGCGGCGAGGGCTCGGGCATGGTGGTGCTGAAGAAGCTCGAGGCCGCCGAACGCGATGGTGACCGTATCTACGCCGTCATCAAGGCCACTGGCGCCAACCAGGACGGGCGCACCACGGCCATCACCGTGCCCAATGCCGATCTGCAGGAGGAGTTGGCCAAGAAGGTCACCCGCCGCGCCGGCCTGGCGCCACACGAGATCACGTATGTCGAGGCGCACGGCACCGGGACGCCGGTCGGCGATCCGCTGGAACTGCAGGCGATCGGGCGCGCCTACGGCAAGGTCGAGGGCCGTGACACACCGCTCGGTGTCGGCTCGGTGAAGGCGCAACTCGGGCACACCGAGGCGGCCTCGGGTGTCGCCAGCATCATCAAGTCGGCGCTGGCGATCTCGCATCGCACCATCGCGCCGCAGGGCTGGCTCGACCAGCCCAATCCCGATATCCCGTTCGACGAGCTGAACCTCGCGATCCAGCTGGAAGCCGAACCGGTCGGACCCGAAGTCGAGCGAATGACGGTGGCGGTCAACGGTTTCGGTTACGGCGGCACCAACGCCCACGCGATCTTGCAGGAATACCGTCCGGCGGTCACCGTCGACCGTGAGCCCAAGCATTTCGGTGTGCTGCCGATCTCGGCGCGCAGTGAGCAGGCCGCCCGCGATCTGGCGAAGGGTTTCGCCGAGCGCATCGCCGACGGCGCCGACCCCGGCCATCTCGCGGAAGCGGCGTGGACACGACGTCAGCACCATCCCTTCCGCACCGCCCTCACCTTCGCCGACGACACCGAACTGGTTCACGCGCTGGTCGATTTCGCCTCCGGTGCGGGCCGCGCCGCCACCAAGGTGATTCCGCGGAAGACCGACGAGCCGGTCTTCGTCTTCACCGGCATGGGCCCGCAGTGGTGGGCGATGGGCCGGGAACTGTTGCAGACCCCGGGCGTATTCGCCGAGGAGGCGGCCCGGATCGATGCGGTCTTCCGGGAGATCTCGGGCTGGTCCATCATCGAGGAACTGCTGCGCCCGGAGGAGGAATCGAAGGTCACCACCACCGCGGTGGCGCAGCCGGCCAACTTCCTGGTGCAGGTGTCGCTGTGCGCGTTGCTGGGCGAGCTGGGTGTGCGGCCGGCGGCGGTGGTCGGCCATAGTGTGGGCGAGGTGTCGGCGGCTTATGTCACCGGCATGCTGTCGCTGCACGACGCACTGCTGGTGAGCTACCACCGGGCACGGTTGCAGGCGACCACCGCGGGAACCGGCGGCATGCTGGCGGTCGGATTGGCGCCCGCGGCGGCCGCCGAACTCATCGCCGGTGACGATCGCGTCGATATCGCCGCGATCAACAGCCCCAACGCCGTGACCCTCGCCGGAGCGGTCGAGCGGCTGGACGAGATCGCCGAACAGCTCACCGAACAGGGCACGTTCGCCAAGCGGCTGCACGTCGAGGTGCCCTACCACAGCTATCTGATGGAGCCGATCCTCGATGAGCTGCGCACGGTGCTGGCGGATCTGCGGCTGTCGGATCCGGTGCTTCCGCTGTACTCGACCGTGACCGGTGCGCTGGTCACCAGCGGTGATTGGGACGCGCAGTACTGGTGCGCCAATGTTTGGCAGCCGGTGCGCTTCGCCGACGCCGTCACCGCGCTGGTGGGCGCGGGCAGCCGGGTGTTCGTCGAGGTCGGTCCGCATCCGGTGCTCGGCGCCAATATCCGCGAGATCCTGATCGGGGCGGGCGAAACCGGCACCAGCATCGCCACTCTCAGCCGCAAACAGCCCGACTCCGCGAGCATTCGCCAGACCATCGGCGGCCTGTACACCGCGGGCGTGCTCGATATCGACGCGCTGTTCGCCGGCCATTCGGTCACCCCGCACATCGACCTGCCGCGCTACCCCTGGCAGCGCACCCTGCTGCACAACGAGCTGCCCGGACTCACCCAGCGCAAATACGGCACCCCGGGCGGGTACCCGATGCTCGGCGATCCGGACCTGATGGACCCCGCGACATGGACAGTCGAGTTGAGTCCGGCCGCGATGCCATGGCTGGACGACCACGTCGTCGGCGGCGCCCGGATCCTGCCCGGCGCGGCCTACCTCGACGCCGCGTTGAGCGCTGCCGCCCTGCGGAACGAGGCAGCCACGGTCGCGGTCGAAGACGTCCGTTTCGTCGCGCCGCTGATCATCGCCGACGGTGCGGCGCCGGTGGTCGAATTCACGGTGGAGGAGTCCACCCAACGCTTCACCATCCGCTCACGCGGCGCCGCCGAATCGGCCTGGACCATCAATGCGCTGGGCCGCTTGGTCGCAGGCAGCTACGAACCATCGAAGGTGGAACTGCCCGACGCGGCGGGCATGGTCGAGATCGACCCGGCAGCCTTCTACGCCGGTCTCGCCGAACGCGGACTGGCCTACGGACCGGCCTTCCGACGCGCCACCTCGGTGCGGATCGCCGACTCCACCGTGCTGGCCACCCTCGACGGCAGCATCGCCCGCGACTCCGGCCATCTCGCGCACCCGTGCGTGGTGGACGCGGCGTTGCAGAGCGTGGCCGCGCTGCTGGCCGGGACCGCCAATTCGCAGGACGGTGCCATGGTCCCGGTGGGCGTCGACGGCGTGCGTGCCTTCACCAGGATCCCGGATCAGGTGATCGTGGTGGCCCGCCTCGACACCGGCGGCGAGCCCACCGCCGATATCGACCTGCTCGACGCCGAACACAATCTGGTGATGCGCATCGCCGGCATGCGCTTCGGGTCGATCACGCCGGGACGTACTGCGCTGCAACGGATGACCGACTTCTTCTACGAAGACCGCTGGGAGATGCGTGATCCGGTGGATCGCAGCGGGCTCCCCGCACCGGAAACCGCGTTCACCCTCGTGATCGAGCTCGGGTCGCAGGTCAGCGAGCGGGCCAGGCGGGTCGCGGGTACCGCAGTGCGGTCCGAGATCGTCACCGTCGGTGATCCGGCTCGCGCGGACCTGGAGAACGCGATGCTCGAGCGGGTGCGCGCCGCCGCGGCCGTCGACGGTGTCGAGCGCGTGCATGTGGTGATCGTGGCCGGTTCGGAATACTCCGACATGGACAACCTGTGGACGCTGCGCAGACTGGCGGTGATGCTCGAAGGCTTCCTCGAGGACTGGCTCGAACAGCGCTCGGCCGAGGTATCGATCATCGGTGACGGTTCCATCCACCTGACCCTCATCACCGAGCATGCCTTCGCCCATCCGCAGGACGAACTACCGCCGAACCCGAGCCACGCGGCCTTGGCCGGCGCCCGCCGGGTGTTGCTGAACGAACAGCCGCGGCTGCGGTGGCGGCTGGTCGACGTCGACGCCGAGACCGGTGACGCGGAGCTGGCCGCCGAACTGGCCATCGGCGGCGCCTTCACCTACGACCACTCCGACGAGGTCTTCCTGCGCAACGGCCTGCGCTGGGTGACGGTGGTCGAGGCGTCGCTGCCCGGCCGGATCGACGCCATGGACGAGGCGGTGCCACTGGAGGATCCGGAGGCCAACTTCACCCTGGAACTGCCCAAGTCGCGGGTGCTGTCGCGGTTGGGCTGGCGGCGCTGCGATCGCCGCGAACCCGGACCGAACGAGGTCGAGATCCGCATCCGGGCGGTAGGCCTCAACTACAAGGACCCGCTGAAGGTGATCGGTGTGCTCACCGAACGCGAACTCGCGGGCACCTTCTTCGGCACCACGCCGGGTATGGAAGGCATCGGCACGGTGGTCCGGGCCGGGTCGCAGGTCGAGCACGTGGCCGTCGGTGACCAGGTCAGCCTCGGATCCAAGGGCATGATCAGCCGCTTCCACACCACCGACGCCGATCTGGTGCGCAAACTCGCCCCCGACGTGGATCCGGCGCACTGCACCAACGCCACCGCCTTCGCCACCGCCGAGCATTCGCTGCTGGAGCTGGCGCGGGTGCAGCCGGGGGAGACGGTGCTGGTGCACGGCGCCGCCGGTGGTGTCGGTGCGGCCGCGGTGCAGATCGCCAAGGCACACGGCGCGCAGGTGATCGGCACGGCGAGCACCGACGAGCGGCGCGCTTATGTGTTGTCGCAGGGCGCCGACCACGTGCTCAACTCGCGGTCGCTGAACTTCGTCGACGATGTGCTCGGCCTGACCGAGGGCCGCGGGGCAGATGTGATCATCTCCTCGGCGCCCGGTGAGATCCTGCGCCAGAACTTCAAGGCCATCGCCGAATTCGGCCGGATCGTCGAGGTCGGCAAGGCCGACATCTACACCGGCGGCATGCTCGACCTACGCCATTTCGACAAGAACGTCTCCTACCACTCGATGGACCTGGACCGGATGCTGGCGTTGCGCCGCCACGACACCGTCGAACTGGTGCAGCGCAGCTACACCACCATCGCCGCGGGCACCTACCGGCCGCTGCCGTACGAGTCCTACGGGACCGCCGAGGTGGCCAAGGCGTTCGAGGAGGTGGCGCGGTCGAGCAAGATCGGCCGGGTGGCGCTGAACCTGGAAGACGACGCGCCGCTGGTGCGGCCGCAGATCCCCGAGGTCGTCATCGACCCGGCGGGCCAGTACCTGATCACCGGTGGTTTCGGTGCCTTCGGCCTGGCCATGGGGCGCTGGCTGGTGAGTAAGGGCGTCACCCGGTTGACGCTGCTCGGGCGCAGTGGCGCCACCACCGAGGCGGCCCGGCAACAGCTGGCCATCTGGCAGGACAAGGGCGTGCAGGTCACCACCGAACGCGTCGATGTCACCGACCCGGAGGCCATCGCCGCCGTCATCGCGCGGGCGCACACACCGGAGCACCCGTTGCGCGGGGTCTTCCACACCGCCGGTGTGGTGGACGACAAGCGCATCTCGGTGATGGATCGCGACAGCCTGGCCTCGGTGTTCCGGCCCAAGGTCGACGGTGTGCGCGCACTGCTGCACGGACTCACCGCCGCCGGCGCCGAGCTCGACATGTTCATCCTGTTCTCCTCCGGCAGCGCGATTTTCGGTGGTGTGGGCCAATACGCCTACACCGCGGCGAATCTCACCTTGCAGGCGGTGGCCGATGTGGTGGTGCGCGAGGGCGGCAAGGCGCTGGCCGTCGGCTGGGGCCACATGTCCGGTGGCGGTATGGCCGCCGCGGACGAGAACCTCGCCCGCTATCTGCGCAATACCGGTTTCGACTCCATCGATATGGACGAGTCCACCGAGTACCTGGAAGAAGCGCTGAAGCTGGGCCTGCACCACTACGGTGCGATCTTCCCGATCGACTGGGGCAAGGTCGATGCCACCGCGCCGTTCTTCGGGATGACCGGGCGGGTGGAGGCGCAGATCGCCGCGGCCGCCAAGGACGATTCGGCCGCCGCCCAGCTGGCCGCCGCGCTGCGCGAGCTCGACGAGGGCAAACGCAACGACGTGGTCGCGCATATGCTCGCCGAGCAACTCGCCTCGGTGATGGGCGTGTCGGCCGAATCGATCGACCTGACGGTGCCGGTGCCCGAACTCGGTCTCGACTCGCTGATGGCAGTGGAGTTCGGTGCGCTGATCACCAAATCCCTCGGAGTCGACATGGCCTCGCTGCAGATGGGCCGCACCTTCACCCTCGAACAGGCGGGCGCGAAGGTCGCCGCGTATCTGGTCGAGGGCAGCGCGACGCCGTCGGCCGCGATCACGGCACCGGCGGCCGCGGCGGCGGAACCGGCTGCCGCAGAGGCGAAGACAGAGGCGAACGCATGAG
>NZ_BAFY01000128.1 GCF_000308555.1 Nocardia cyriacigeorgica NBRC 100375
GGATCCTCTTCGCGCTGTTCGGCGGCGTCGAGGATCTCGAGCTGGCGGTGCACCACGATCTGGCTGCGGTGGGCGATATTGAGGAACACCGCGCGCACACCCTCCCGGGTGCGTGCCTCGGTGACGGCGGCGGTGACCGCGGCGGCATGGGCGTGTTCGAAGGCGGTGGCGACCGCGCCGAGCTCGTCGCGGCCGAAGTCCAGCCGTGGCGCTTCCTGTTCCGGGTCGACGTGCTCGCCGGCGCGTAGGCGGCGCAGCATGTCGGGCAGCCGTTCGTCGGCGAGTGCGAGGGTCTGATCGCGCATCCGCTTGAGCCGCCGGATGAAACGGTTGGCCAGCACCAGCGACACCAGGAACGCGATGACGCTGACGAGCAGCACCGCGACGCCGAGAGCCAGCGAGGCCGCCGCCGATTCGGTCGCCGAATCGCGGGCCAGCTGCTGGGCATTGGTGTTGTGCAGATCCCAGATGTCGAGCAGAGCATTGTCCACCTCGGCGGCCGCGGCCTGCCAATCCTCGATGGTCGAGGGCAGCGGTGCCGGTGCGTCCTCGCCGGTGCTGCGGCCGCTCGTGCGGGCAGAGCCGGTGCCGGTCGGCTCGTCGGCCGATCCGCTCGACTGCGTGGGCGGATCCATGGTGCGCTGCATCAGCGCGTGCTCCATGGCCGAGAGCCGCTGCCAGGCCGGGCTCGCCAACAGGGCCTGCATCTTGTCGCGGTAGGCAGGCTCGAGTTCGCCGGCCAGCTGCGGCAGCATGGTGTGGTGTGCACCCACTTGGGCGACGAACTCCTCCGGCAGCGCGACCACACCACTGCCGCCGACCAGCGCCGCCTCGGCGAGCGCGTTGCTGCGTGAGACGGCCTCGATCCCGTAGATGAGCCGCGTCGACAGCGCCAGCTGCACCACGACGGCCGGGTCCGGTGCCGAGCGCTGGGCCAACTGGGTGCCGATGGTGATCACGTCGAGCACCCGGGTGTAGAAGGTGTAGGCGTCCGGGGTGGGCAGGGCGCGCGCGTCGGCGCCGGTGCGCACCATGGCCAGTTGCCGGCCGAGGGTCACGAAATCGCCGACGTTGTCGCCGATGGTCTCCGAATCCAATTCGCGCAGCGGATTCGACGCCTCGATCAGGGCCTGGAAGGCGGCGTCGACGCGGGGGCGGGTGGTGGCCAGTTCGGCGGCGGCGTTCGGGTCGCCGGCCAGATGCGTGAGGGTGAGCCGGCGTTCCTGCTGAATCG
>NZ_BAFY01000127.1 GCF_000308555.1 Nocardia cyriacigeorgica NBRC 100375
GAGGGCGGCCTGTTCGGCGGCGCGAATGGCTTCCTCGCGGTTGACGCCCAGCGGCATCTGCTGGATCTTCTCGTGCAGCGCGATGATCGCGTTGAGCAGCATCTCCGGCCGCGGCGGGCAGCCGGGCAGATAGATGTCGACCGGCACCACGTGGTCGACGCCCTGGACGATGGCGTAGTTGTTGAACATCCCGCCGGAGGACGCGCAGACGCCCATGGCGAGCACCCATTTCGGTTCGGTCATCTGGTCGTAGACCTGCCGCAGCACCGGCGCCATCTTCTGGCTCACCCGGCCCGCGACGATCATCAGATCGGCCTGGCGTGGGGAGGCACGGAAGGCTTCCATCCCGAACCGGGCGAGGTCGAATCGCCCGGCGCCGGTGGCCATCATCTCGATGGCGCAGCAGGCCAGCCCGAAGGTGGCCGGCCAGAGCGAGCCTTTGCGTAGGTAGCCCGCCATCGATTCGACGGTGCTGAGCACGAAACCGCTGGGCAGTTTTTCTTCGAGACCCATAATCGACTGCTTCTCCTGGATCGTCCCCGCGGCGCGGGGAGCGCGGTGCGAACGTTCGGCGCCGGTCTGCTCAGTCCCAGCTCAGGCCGCCTCTGCGCCATTCGTAGGCGTAGGCGACCGAGACATTGACGATGAACAGTGCCATCGCGGCCAGACCGAACAGACCGAGCGAATCGAAGTGGACCGCCCACGGATACAGGAACACGATCTCGATATCGAAGATGATGAACAGCATCGCGGTGAGGTAGTACTTCACCGGGAAACGTTGCCCGGTAACGTTTCCCGGCCCGCCGGCCACGGCGTGCGGTGTCGGCTCGATGCCGCATTCGTAGGGTTCGAGCTTGGCCCGGTTGTAGCGTTTCGGCCCGATGAGGGTCGCGATGGCGACCGAGCCCAGCGCGAACACGGTAGCGATCGCGCCGAGTACGAGAATCGGCACCTCGGTATTCACGACTGCACTTCCCCTCCTTGCGAACGCCGAGCGGGCGGGGTTGCCGTCCGTCCTCGAACGGGGTGCGGGCGGTCGATGCGGTGGTCCGCGGCGCCGGGGTCGCGTCATCGCCGTGGTGGGCGAGGGTGGGCTGATCCGAACCTGGCGTTGCGGGTGGTCATGTCATCTCCCGCGCTCATGTGAGCTAGAGCACAGCCTACAACCGATTCGGGGCCGGACCCGGTGATTCGTCGCGGTCTTTGATCGAATTAGGCACTGACATTTATGACCGAAACGGGGGTAATCCGCGGGCGCGTCGTCTTCGCAGTTCAGGCGGCCGGACGACCGCGCAACAGGCCGACCACCGTGTCGGTCAGCTGGATCGGATCGATCGGGTGCGTGGCTGTGGCTTCGGCGCGCGACCACCGGGCCAGCCATTCGTCGTCCGGACGTCCGGTGAGCACCAGCAGCGGGGGGCAGTGCGCGAGCTCGTCCTTGAGCTGTTTGGCGATTCCGAGTCCGCCCGCGGGGGTCGCCTCCCCGTCGAGGATGGCCAGATCGATTCCGCCGGCGTCCATCTGCTCGATCACCACATCGGCGGTGGCGACCTCGAGGTACTCCAGCTCGGGTAGGTCCGGATGCGGCTGCCTGCCCAGGGCCAGCATCACCTGGCTCCGGGTGTCGGCGTCGTCGCTGTAGACCAGGACCCGCAGCGCGGCGGGATCTTTCGCATCGGCCACGTCGGCATGGTACGTCCGGGGCGCGGTGGTTGGTGGCACGTTCGCCGAGATCGGCCGTGTCGTTCGGTGCGAGTCGCCGGTTCGGGGTCGCGCTCAGGCCGGCCGGAAGGCGTCGGTGCCCACCTGCGCGGGGTCGAGCAGGTGCGCGAGGAACAGCCGGGTGGTGGGGCTGGGGCTGCGGGTGGTGATGGCATGCCAGGGACGATCCAGCGGGGTGCCGTCGACGGGGAGCACGCGCAGGGCGCCGGAGCCGAGGTGCTCGCCGACGGCGTCGCCGTGGATGAGGGTGACGCCGAGCCCCTCCCGCGCGGCCGCGAGTACCGCCCCGTGTGAGCCGAGGGTGAGGGTGGGCGGTTCGATCTGCAGCTGGGCCAGCAGGCTCAGGGTGGCTTCCCTGGTGCCGGAGCCGCGCCCGCGCAGCAGCCAGGTGGCGCGCATCGGATCGCAGGCGCGCGAGGCGGCGCCGACGACCACGAGCCGGCTCGGACGCCGGGCGCGGGTGACCAGCCCGGCGTCGCGGGGTGGGCGCCCGGCGATGACGAGGTCGGTTTCGTGGTGCTGTAATTCGAGGAACAGCACATCACGCGGATGGATCGACAGGCTCAGTTCGATGTCCGGATACCGGTTGCGGAACCCGGCCAGCGGTCGCAGCAGCACGTACTCGCCTGCGGTGGCGACCACGCCGATGCGCAGCCGCCCGGATTCGGCGCGGCGGACCGCGGCGTGCGCCTCCTGCATCAGTCCGAGGATGCCGCGGCAGTAGTCGGCGTAGATCCGGCCCGCCTCGGTGAGGGTGATGCCGCGGCCGGATTTGGCGATCAGCTTGGCGCCCAGTTGTTTCTCGATATGGGCGACGGCGGCGGAGACGGCCGCCTCGGTGACGTGCAGTTCGCTCGCGGCGCGGCGGATGCTGCCGGTGCGGGAGACGACCAGGAAGGTTTCCATCCTTGCCGCACTTACTCTCCCCATCGTCAGACGGTAGCAAACCTGAGGAAACGGTTGAGTTTTTCGGCAAACATTCAAATTGTTTGTCCTGCGCGGCGCCGTCATCCTGGACATCGCAAGGCGTTCACCCCCGTGAGCAGGAGGAATGATGGCCGACGACACCGAACGAGACCGTTGGGATCCGGGCGTCCAGTCCTACGCCTCGATGGGGTATTACGCCCCGGACTACCAGCCGTCGGACACCGATGTGCTGGCCGTGTTCCGGGTGACTCCGCAACCCGGCGTCGATCCGATCGAGGCCGCCGCCGCGGTCGCGGGCGAATCATCCACTGCCACATGGACGGTGGTGTGGACCGACCGGCTCACCGCGCACAGCAAGTACCAAGCCAAGTGCTATCGCATCGACGAGGTGCCCGGCCGGCCCGGCGAGTACTTCGCCTACATCGCCTACGACCTCGATCTGTTCGAGGAAGGTTCGATCACCAATCTCACATCCTCGGTGATCGGCAACGTCTTCGGGTTCAAACCATTGCTGGCGTTGCGGCTCGAGGATATGCGGATTCCGGTCGCGTATGTGAAGACCTTTCAGGGACCGCCGCACGGGACGGTGATGGAGCGCGAATATCTGAACAAGTACGGGCGGGCGTTGCTCGGGGCGACGGTGAAGCCGAAGCTCGGGCTGTCGGCGCGTAACTACGGCCGGGTGGTGTACGAGGCGTGCAAGGGCGGGCTCGACTTCACCAAGGACGACGAGAACATCAACTCGCAGCCGTTCATGCGCTGGCGTGACCGCTATCTGTTCGCGATGGAGGGCGTGAACCGCGCGATGGCCGAGACCGGCGAGATCAAAGGTCACTACCTCAACGTCACCGCCGCCACCATGGAGCAGATGTACGAGCGGGCCGAGTTCGCCAAAGAATTGGGCAGCGTCGTGATCATGATGGACCTGACGGTGGGGTACACCGCCATGCAGTCGATGTCGCACTGGGCGCGGCGCAACGGTGTCCTACTGCATCTGCACCGCGCCGGCCACTCCACCTTCACCCGGCAGAAGACCCACGGGGTGAGTTTCCGGGTGCTGGCCAAATGGTGCCGGTTGATCGGCGTCGACCATCTGCACGCGGGCACCGTGGTCGGCAAGCTCGAGGGCGATCCGGCCACCACGAAAGGCTTCTACGACACGCTGCGGGACAACGTCATCCCCACCGCACCGGCCAACGGGATCTTCTTCGATCAGCACTGGGCCAGCCTGCCCGGGGTGATGCCGGTGGCCTCCGGTGGTATCCACGCCGGCCAGATGCACCAACTGGTGGAGCTGTTCGGTGATGACGTGATCTTGCAATTCGGCGGCGGCACCATCGGTCATCCGCTGGGAATAGCGGCCGGTGCCGAGGCCAATAGGGTGGCCCTGGAAGCGATCGTGCAGGCCCGCAACGAGGGTCGCGATCTGCTCCGCGAGGGACCGGAGGTGCTACGCAAAGCGGCCGCAGCCAATCGTCCGCTCGACGTTGCGCTGGCGACCTGGGGTGAAGTCAGCTTCGACTACACCTCCACCGACGCACCCGACGCGGTGCCGACGGCGACCCACTGAGCGGCGAATACCACTGGAGGACATGCCATGTATCTGCGTCACGGAGCCTTCTCGTATCTGCCCGACCTGACCGACGCCGAGATCGGCGCCCAGGTCCGCTATGCCCTGCTCAACAATTGGCCGGTCTCGATCGAGTACACCGACGATCCGCATCCGCGCAATGCCTACTGGGAGATGTGGGGGCTGCCGTTGTTCGATCTCGACGAACCCGACGGTGTGCTGGCCGAGATCAACGCTTGCCGGGCCACTTTCCCGCGCCACTATGTGCGGGTACTGGCCTATGACGCCAGCTACGGCAGGCAGACGACGGCGCTGAGTTTCCTGGTCCAGCGCCCACCGGATGAACCGGGCTTCGCCCTGAACCGGGTCGAGGGTTCCGACCGGCGTCAGCGCTACAGCCTGCACTCCTACGCCGCCGAGGCCAGGTCCGGTGCTCGGTATGCCGACTGAACGCGCCTCCACCGGTTTCCGGTTGCATCGGCCAGGGGTCGAGGATCCCCGGCCGGTGCGGGCGGTGCCCGCGGACTCGGCGGCGAACGCGCCGCAGGAGGTACTGGCCGCCGATGCCGTCCTCGATCTGGCCGCGGATGTGGCGACCGCCGATGTCGAGCAGGTATTGACCGCCCTGGACGCCGAACTGGTCGGGCTGACGAAGGTCAAGCGGCGGGTGCGCGAGATCGCGGCCCTGCTGTTGATCGAACGCGCCCGCGCTCGGTTCGGACTGGAATCCTCACGTCCTACCCTGCACATGAGCTTCACCGGCGGCCCCGGCACCGGGAAGACGACGGTGGCGCTGCGGATGGCGCAGATGTTGCACGCGCTCGGCTATGTGCGCACGCCCAAGGTGCACACCGTCACCCGCGACGATCTGGTCGGCCAGTTCATCGGCCACACCGCACCGAAGACGAAGGAGGCGCTGGCCAAGGCCGCGGGCGGAGTGCTGTTCATCGACGAGGCCTACTACCTGTTCCGGCCGGAGAACGAACGCGACTACGGCCAGGAAGTCATCGAGATCCTGTTGCAGGAGATGGAGAACGAACGCGGCAGCCTGGTGGTGATCTTCGCCGGCTATCCCGATCGGATGGATCGTTTCTTCTCCGCCAATCCGGGATTGTCGTCACGGGTCGCGCATCATCTCGCCTTCGACGACTACACCCATGCCGAACTGCTGCGGATCGCCGAGCTGATGGTGGCGGGGGAGAACTTCCGGTTCGACGATGCCGCGCACACCGCGTTCGCCGACTACCTGACCGCCCGCATGAGCCGGCCGCGGTTCTCCAACGCGCGCAGCGTGCGCAACGCGATCGACCGCTGCCGGCTGCGCCAGGCCCGGCGGTTGGTCGAGCTACAGCGCCCGCTCACCAAGGCGGACCTGATCACGTTGACCGACGCCGATGTCTACGGCAGCAGTGTGTTCGGCCCGCTGCCCTCGGCCGAGCCCAGCGGGTGAGGAGAGCACCGCGCGATGCCCGAAGGATGGAAGACGCTCACCCGCTACACGATCGAGGAGGAACACCGGCATCCCGGCTCCTCCGGTGAGTTCTCGGCCCTGGTCAATGTGGTGGCGACAGCGACCAAACTGATCGCCAACCAGGTGACCCGTGGCGCGATCCTGGCCACCAGGGCCGGCGCCGAACCGGGTGATCCACCGACGGCGCGGCGTGAACTCGACGCGCTGAGCAACGAGATCATGATCAGCGAGACGCAATGGACCGGGCATCTGTCGGCGTTGCTCTCGGAGCAGTTCAGCGAGGTGCATCGGGTTCCGCAGGGGCGGCGGCGCGGCAAGTATCTGCTCGCCTTCGACCCGCTGGACGGTTCGAGCAATATCGACGTGAACTTGCCGGTCGGCACCATCTTCAGTGTGCTGCGCGCCGAGCCGGACGGTTTCTGCCAGCCGGGCACCCGGCAGGTGTGCGCCGGGTTCACTCTCTACGGACCGGCCACCATGCTCGTGCTGACCACCGGCCGCGGGGTGGACGGCTTCACCCTCGACCGCGAGATCGGCGCGTTCGTCCTGACCCATCCGCGCATGCGCATCCCGGAGGACACCTCGGGTTTCGCGATCAACGCGGCCAACGAGCGTTTCTGGGAACGCCCGGTACGACGTTACGTCCACGAATGCCTCGACGGCGTGGACGGTCCGCGCGGCCGCGACTTCAATATGCGCTGGGTGGCGTCGCTGGTCGCCGACACCTTCCACATTCTGACCAGGGGCGGGGTGTATCTGTATCCGCGCGATACTCGTCCGGCGGCGGGGCCGGGGCGGGTATCGCTGCTGTACGGGGCCAACCCGATCGCCTTCATCGTCGAACAGGCCGGCGGTGCCGCGTCCACCGGCCGTGCCCGGGTGCTCGAGGTGACGCCCGATGATCCGCATCAGCGGGTGCCGTTGATCTTCGGTTCGCGCAACGAGGTCGAGCGGATCGAGCGGTACCACCGCGAACCCGACGCCGGCCCGAATTTCGACACCTCGCTGTTCGGCACCCGCTCGCTGTTCCGCTCGGCCGGGCGCTAGCGGCGTCGATTCTGTTGTCCGGTCATCGAGGAGGGGCCCATGTCGGTCAAGCATCCCGTCGTCGCCATCACCGGATCCTCCGGTGCCGGCACCACCAGCGTCACCCGAACGTTCCAGGAGATCTTTCGCCGGGAGGGCATCACCGCGGCGATCGTGGAAGGCGATTCGTTCCACCGCTACGACCGCGACGAGATGAAACTGGCGATGGCCGAGGCCGAGCAGAACGGCAACACCACCTTCTCCCATTTCGGGGAGGAAGCGAATCTGCTGGTGGAGTTGGAGCGCCTGTTCCGCGACTACGGCCAGACTGGGGTGGGTGCGGTGCGCCGGTACCTGCACGACGACAAGGAAGCCGAACCCTTCGGCCTGCCCGCGGGCACGTTCACGCCGTGGGCGGATCTGGCGCCCGGCAGCGATCTGCTGTTCTACGAGGGGCTGCACGGCGCGGCGGTCACCGACACCGTCGATGTCGCGCGCTACACCGATCTGTTGGTGGGCGTGGTGCCGATCGTGAATCTGGAGTGGACGCAGAAGGTGATCCGGGACAAGACCGAACGCGGCTATTCCAGTGAGGCCGTGATCGACACGATCCTGCGCCGCATGCCCGACTATGTGAAGTACATCTGCCCGCAGTTCTCCCGCACCTACGTCAACTTTCAACGGGTCCCGACCGTGGACACCTCGAATCCCTTTATCGCACGGTCCATTCCGACAGCCGACGAGAGTTTCGTGGTGATCCGCTTCGCCGATCCGAAGGTGATCGATTTTCCCTATCTGCTGTCGATGTTGCACGACTCGTTCATGTCGAGACCCAATTGCATCGTGGTGCCGGGCGGGAAGATGGAGCTGGCCATGCAGCTGATCTTCACGCCGTTGATTCTGCGGCTGATGGACAAGCGGCCCACCGCGGCGCGCTGACCTCACCGGCCGCTGGACGGCGGCGAATGGTGTGCGGCGGTTCGCCGGTCTAGTCGGGAAGCAGCGGCACCGACAGCCCTTCGCCGCGGCCGAGCAGCGCCGCCCTGGTGACGGCGCCGGAACCGAAACGGCGGCGCAGATCGTCGAGGGCGGCGTCCAAGGGAGCGGTGGGGCGGGCCTCGAAGGGCAATGTCAACTGCACAGCATCGGCGTCCTCCAGATTGGTCAGCGCCAGCCCGATCAGGGTGATGCCGCGCTCCTGGATCAGCGGCAGGGCGGCGGTGAACAGGATGCGAGCGGCATACCGGATGGTTTCGGTGTCGTCGGTCGCCTCGGCCAGGGTGTGCGAGCGGGTGGCACGAGTGAAATCGTCGAAACGCAAGCGCAGCACCACCGTTCGCGATACCCGGCGCGCACCACGCAGGCGCCGGCCCAGCCGGTCGACGAGACCGTAGAGGTAGGCGGCGAGTTCCTCGGGCGGGCGCGGGCGGCGGCCGAGCGCGCGTTGGGCTCCGATCGAGCGGCGGCGTACACCGGTCTCGACTCGGCGGGGATCACGGGCCCATGACAAGGCGTACAGATGCCGGGCCGCGGCGGGGCCGAGCATCGAGCGCAGGCCCGATTCGCCGAGTTCGGCGAGCTGCCCGACGCGGGTGATCCCGTGCTGATGCAGCGTCGCTGCGGTGACCACGCCGACGCCCCACAACCGCTCGACCGGCAACGGATGCAGGAATTCCAGTTCCCGATCGGGTTCCACCAGGCGGAGGCCATCGGGTTTGGCGACGGCGCTGGCCACCTTCGCCAGGAATTTGGTGCGCGCGATGCCCACCGAGATCGGCAAACCGACCTCGGCGCGCACTCGGGCGCGCAACCTTTCGGCGATGCCCTGCGGCGCGCCCGCGATCCGGCGCAGGCCCGCCACGTCCAGGAAGGCCTCGTCGATGGAGATGCCTTCCACCACCGGAGTGGTGTCGCGGAAGATCTCGAAGACCGCCGTGCTGGCCTCGGCGTAGGCCGACATCCGCGGCGGCACCACCACCGCGTGCGGGCACAGTCGCAACGCTTGGCCAGAGTTCATCGGAGTCCGCACGCCCAGTGCTTTGGCCTCGTAGCTGGCGGCGAGCACGACGCCCCCGCCGACGAGTACCGGCCTGCCCCGCAGCGCGGGATCGTCGCGTTGCTCGACCGAGGCGTAGAACGAGTCCAGATCGGCATGCAGGATCGAGGCGTCCGCGCGCGCGGCGATCCGCGGACGGCGCGAGCCTGCGGGCTCGGCCGCCCGGCCTGCGGCGGTGGGCGCGGGATCGGACACGAACATATGTTCGCATGCGGGTCCGACAGGTTTCGCTGCCCGGAGTTTGCCGATCTACGGTTCGGGTACGTAGCAATGGTGGTCGGCGAGTACGCTGAGCGCACGATGAGACGGATGCGGGCCAGTGATGAGGGAGTCGGCACGGTGCGTGGGTTCGGTGATCTCGAAGCGGTGATCATGGATCGGATCTGGGATCGGGACACCGAGACGACCAGCGTCCGCGACATTTACGAGGAGTTGTGCGCCTCCCGCGATATCGCGTACACGACGGTCATGTCGACGATGGACAACCTGCATCGCAAAGGCTGGCTGGCCCGGGAGCGCGCCGGCAAGGCCTACCGTTACTGGCCCACGCTCACCCGGGAGGAACACAGCGCCCGGCTGATGCTCGAGGCGCTGGGCTCGGGCGGCCGCTCCGATCTGGTGCTCAGCCATTTCGTCGACCGGATCAGCGACGAAGAGTCCGCGGGCCTGCGGGCCGCGTTGCGACGGCTGACCGCGCGCAAATCCCCTGGACCCGCGTGAGCCTCGCGACGACGCTGCTGTTGTACGGCGCCGGGGTGGCCGTCGCCGGTCCTCCGGTACTTCGCCGGCTCACCCGGAGCGGGACCGCGCCGCGCCTCGGTGTGCTGGCGTGGGTGGTGACCGTGGCGAGCGCGCTGGCCGCCTGGGTGGCGGCGGCCGTCGTGTTCGTGATCGAACATGCCACCGTGTGGCGGCATTCCGACGAGGCCATCCGCGCCTGTTACGCGGTGTTCGGCATGCCCGTGCATCCCTACGACCACCCGGCCGGACGCCTGGTCACCTTCGCGCTGGCGATCCTGGTGGCCGTGGCCGCGGGGGCGCTGGGATGGCGTAGCGTCCGGATGCTGCTGCTTATGCGACGGCGGACCCGCGCGCACGCCAGGGCGGTGCGCATGGTCGGACGCCGCATGCCCGGGCTTCCCGCCGTCGTGTTGGACGCGCCGCAACCGCAGGCCTATGCGGTTCCCGGACGACCCGACACCATCGTCGTCACCACCGGTGCGCTGGCTGCGCTCACCGACGACCAGCTCGCCGCTGTCCTCGCGCATGAACGCGCCCATCTGTCCGGCAGGCATGGCGTGTTGAGCGCCGCCCTCACCGGTATCGCCGCGATGGCTCCGCGCCTCGGTGTGCTGCGGCATGGTTCGGCGGAGGTCGGCCGGTTGCTGGAAATGTGTGCCGACGACGCCGCCGCCCGCGAACACGGCCGCGAGTCGTTGCTCGGCGGTCTGCTCGCCATCGTCGACGCCGGCGCGCGGACTCCGGCGGGCGCGCTGGGCGCTGCGAGTACGGCGGTGCTGGCGCGCGCTGAGCGGCTGGCCGCGCCGGCGGGCGCGATGCGCCGGGTGACCACCAGGACCGCCTTGCTCGGCGTGATCCTGACGACCGTCGGGGGATTGGTGACTGCCGCCGGCTGTGTGCTGTTCTGCGTGAGTGTGTTCTGAAGCGGCCGTCGCCCAGGGTGTGCGGATATCGACCCTGGCGGGAGGTAGGGGCATCCGACCGGGCTCACATCGCGCCGGCGTGCTGGCCGGCACCTGTGGTGGTAGCAGGACGGGGCGAATTGTCGGTGCCGGCGTTTAGGGTCTGACGATGCCGGGCCGGAAGCCGAGCGGCAGGAGAAGGGGTGTTCGGATGAGGGTGAGCTGGGATCAGGCCTTCGCATGGCGGCTGCGGCGGCAATACCTGCGGCCGCGAGCGACGGCGGGCGTGGTCGATATCGCGGCGCGGCTGTGCGGGCTGCAAGCGCAGGTGGCGTCCTCGGCCGAACTCGCGGCGGCGCTGCGCACCAGCACACCCGAATCCGGCGCTGTCGCGGGCGCACTCGCCGAGGGTGCGCTGATCAAGACCTGGGCGATGCGCGGCACCCTGCACGCCATGACCCCGGACACCGCCGCCGCCTGTCTCACCCTGCTCGCCGCCACGCGGACCTGGGAGAAACCGTCCTGGCAGCGCACCTTCGGCGCCACGCCCGCGCAGGTGACGGCCCTCGCGGACAAAGTCGGCGAGCTGCTCGAATCGCAGATCCTCACCCGTGAGGAACTGGTCGACCAGATCGCCGCCGACCCCGCGTTCGCCGTGCACGAAACCGAACTCCGTTCGGGCTGGGGCGCATTGCTCAAACCGCTGGCCTGGCAAGGGGTGCTGTGTCAT
The DNA here is from genome assembly GCF_000308555.1 of Nocardia cyriacigeorgica NBRC 100375. GTDB lineage: Bacteria > Actinomycetota > Actinomycetes > Mycobacteriales > Mycobacteriaceae > Nocardia > Nocardia cyriacigeorgica. The sequence continues at coordinate 11,146 of NZ_BAFY01000127.1, forward strand.
GGGCCCGCGCGCGGCAGCAAGATCAGTTTCACCAGCCCGGCCACCCTGCCCGGCTGGCGGCCGGTGGCCGACGTCGACGTGGCCGCCCGCACCGCGATCACCGCCTACCTGGGCGCCTACGGCCCGGCCACCCCCGAGGCGTTCGACGCCTGGCTCAGCCGGGGTGCGCACCGCAAGACCAGGGTGCGCGGCTGGTTCGCCGACCTGGGCGAGCAGCTCACCGAGGTCGATGTCGACGGCAGGCGCGCCTACATCCTGGCCGAACACGCCGACGAACTCGCCGCCACCGAACCCGACGATTCGGTGCACCTGCTCGGTGCGTTCGATCAGTACGTGCTCGGACCTGGCACCGGTGATCAGGAACTGCTGCCGGCCCAGCATCGTGCCCAAGTGAGCCGGACCGCCGGCTGGATCGCCCCGATCGTGGTCGCGCGCGGTCGGATCGCCGGAACCTGGGAACTCACCGACGCGGACGAGGTCGCCGTCGCCATGTTCGACGGCGCGCCCGTGCCCCGCGCCGAGCTCGCCGACGCACTCGCCCATCTCGCCGAAGTCACCGGGCGCGCTCGCCTCACCCTCCGGGCGAGCTGACCGGCCGCCGGCGTAATGCCAGGAGTGCTCGCTCCAATAGCAATACTGCGGCGCACTATTCGTCGGCCTCGTAGTCCCGCCTCCCCGAGCGATTCGACACGGGTCGATCCGACGACGGCATGGCAGGTTCCGGGATCGACCGCACCATTGCCCGGAGCCGATCAGCCGCGCGCGCGTTCCTCGACCAGATCCGCCAACCCGTCCAGGATGCGTCGCAACCCGAACCCGAAGTGATCGAAGTCCTGGTCGAAGGCATTCTCTTCGAGACCGGCCATGGTCGGATACCGGCCGCTGTTCATGGCCTGCTCGAGCATCGGTAGTTGCGCCTGCCAGAACTCGGCGTCGGTCATCCCGGTGGTGCGCAGTGCTTCCTGGTGGAAGACCTCCGCGCGAGCGGCGCCGACGACGAAGTTGTCGATCAGGACGATCACCGAGATCAGTTCGACATCGGTCAGCCCCATCGGCTTGATCGCCGACAGCATCACTTCCATGCTCTCCACAGCGCCGGGGCCCAGGATCGGCCGCGCCTGGTTGACATGGAGTAGCCAGGGGTGGCGGCGATACAGCGCCAGCGTCCCGTGGGCGACCTGCTCGAGCGCGGCCCGCCAGCCGTCGGCGGCGCTCACGTCGTGATCGGGGCGCTGGACCCGGTCGAGCATGAGGTCGAGCAGTTCGGCTTTGCCCGGCAGGTAGCGGTACAGCGTCATGGTGCCGGTGCCCAGTTCGGTGGCGACGCGGCGCATGGTGACCGCCTCGAGGCCCTCGGCGTCGGCCACCTGCACCGCGGCCTCGACGATCCGGTCCAGACTCAGGCCCGGCTTCGGCCCTCGGCTCGGCCGGGGGCCGGTTTCCCACAGCAGTTCGAGCGTGCGGTTGATATCGCCGCTGCCGCTGGTTTCCGTGCTCGCCATGGTCGTCACCCTATCGCCCGTCCGGGGCCCCAGAAATTAACTGGGTACGTCGTACGCGTAATGGGGTACAATGTACTCAGTTCTGGTTCATTCCATGGGTACGGAGGGTTGTGTGAGCGAATACGCCGTGGTGGCCGAGGGTTTGCGAAAGAGGTACGGAGACAAGAACGCACTCGACGGGTTCGATCTGACGGTGCGTCGCGGTACCGTGCACGGCTTGCTCGGACCCAACGGTGCGGGCAAGACCACAGCCGTGCGGATCCTGTCGACGCTGATCCGGCTCGACGATGGCCGGGCCACGGTGGCCGGCCTCGATGTCGCGCGCCATCCGCGCGAGGTGCGTTCCCGGATCGGGCTGACCGGGCAGTACGCGGCAGTCGACGAAGTGCTGACCGGACGGCAGAACCTGGAGATGTTCGGCAGGCTCTTCCACCTCGGCGGCCGTCGCGCCCGCAGCCGAGCGACCGAACTGCTCGAACGCTTCGATCTGGTCGAGGCCGCCGACCGCGGCGTCGGCAAATACAGCGGCGGCATGCGGCGCAGGCTCGACCTGGCCGCATCGATGATTCTCGCCCCGGACGTGCTGTTCCTCGACGAACCCACCACCGGCCTCGACCCGCGCAGCCGCGGCGAGGTGTGGGAGTCGGTGCGCGCGCTGGTCGCCGACGGTACGACGGTGCTGCTGACCACCCAGTACCTGGAGGAGGCCGACAAGCTCGCCTCCCGCATCACCGTGATCGACGCCGGACGCGCGATCGCCGACGACACTCCGGACGGGTTGAAGAACACCGTCGGCGCCGACCTCATCGAAGTGGTGGCCGCCGATATCGCCGACCTGCCCGCCGTCGCGAAGGTGGTGGCCAGGGTCTGCGTCGGCGAACCCGACCTCGACGACGCCGAACGCCGCGTGCACGCGCCCGTCGTCGACCGGGTCGCCGCGCTCACCGAGGTCGCGCGCACGCTTCAGGACCAGGGGATCACGGTGGAGGACATCGGATTACGACGGCCCAGCCTCGATGATGTGTTCCTACAACTGACCGGCCATCGGGCCGCGACCGAGGAGGCGGCGGCGTGACCGCGACTGCTGATCTCGCGCCGGTGCGCTCCCGCTCACGGGCCTACTGGGTGGTGGCCGACTGCTGGAATGTGGTGCGCCGCGGGCTCACCCACTACCAGCGTCAGCCGGTGAACATCGCCTGGCAGCTCGGCTTCCCGATCCTGTCGGTGCTGCTATACGGGTATGTGTTCGGTTCGGCGATGACGGTGCCGGGCGGCGGCGACTATCGCAGCTTCCTGATGCCCGGCATGTTCGCCATGACCATGGCGTTCGGCTTCATCAACACCGCGACGGTGATGGTCTACGACGCCACCAACGGTGTGATCGACCGCTTCCGCTCGATGCCCATGTCGCCCTCGGCGGTGGTGTCCGGGCGTGGTGTCACCGATCTGCTGGTCGCCTGCGCCGAGCTGACCATCCTGATGCTCACCGCGCTGGTCATCGGCTGGCGGCCCGAGGGCGGCATCCTCGGCGTGATCGCGGCCTTCCTGTTGCTGCTGTGGCTGCGGTTCGCGCTGATCTGGGTCGGGGTGTGGCTCGGGCTGCTGGTGCCGAACCCGGAGGCCGCGGGTGGATTGTTCGCGGTCGCCTTCCCACTGACGATGATCTCCTCGATCTTCGTCGCCCCGCAGCTGATGCCGGACTGGCTCGGCGTGATCGCGGCCTGGAACCCGATCTCGTCCACGGTGGCGGCCAGTCGTGAACTGTTCGGTACCCCGGTCGGGGCGGGCGACTCCTGGATCGAACAGCACGCGGTGCTGATGGCGGTCGTGTGGCCGATCCTCATCACGGCGATCTTCCTGCCGCTCGCGGTGCGTCGTTTCCAGCGACTCAGCCGCTGAACGACCCTATCGGCCCGGTGGCGTCGGCACCGGGCCGATAGGCTGCGACGGTGACCGACGGGCTGGTGGCTGAACTCATCGATACGGTGGCGTGGGTGCGCATCGAGGGCGGCAAGATCCTGTGCGCGCGGCCGCGCGGCAAGGACGTCTTCTACATCCCCGGCGGCAAGCGGGAGGACGGCGAATCCGATCTGCAGACCCTGGTCCGCGAGATCGAAGAGGAGCTGACGGTCGCGTTGCTGCCCGAGACGGCCGCCCATGTCGGGGTGTACGAGGCGGCCGACGGCGCCTTCGCGGTACGGATGAGCTGCTACACCGCCGAATATCGCGGCACGCTCACCGCGAGCAGTGAGATCGAGGCGCTGGCCTGGTTCGGCTACGGCGACCGCCACCTGGTGCCGCCGGTGGATCAGCTGCTGTTCGACGAACTGGCCGAGGCCGGCCTACTGCGCTGACCGCCGCGGGCCGGGGGCGCTCAGCACAGCGGCGCCTTCGAGCCCACGAGTTCACCGCGGAAGAAGCAGACGATCAACTGTACGAACTCGCGCGCATAGGTCGCCGAACCGGAATCGGCGGAGCCGGTGGGCGCGGCCGTCGCCGCGGGAGCGGCCATACCCATTCCGGTGACGAGGGCGGCGGTGACGAGGACTGCGGCGCATGCTCGGGAGACAACCATGACGGCTCCGTTCGAATCGAGGTGCCGTCAGTATCGGCGGGCTGGAGTGGCGGCGGCAGCCCCGAACTCTCGGGGCGAGAACCCGCGCGGCGGTCGTCCGGCGTGCGCGAACGGGCGAACGCGAGGGCATTGCCGATGAATAACGTTGTGCGCGAGCAATACTGGCGTATGAGCGGGCCAACTTACCCTGGATGGCAGGTGAGCTCCAGCTGTGTCGGTCGTGACCTGCGCGACTGCAAAACGAACGTTCCTTCCTTGACGCCGAGGGGTCGGGGCGTAACACTGGAATTCAAGTAAGCGGAGGAATTATCTCCTCTTAGGAGGTCATTGTGGCCGGACCGATGGCGTCGACGCCGATCCAGCACTGCGCCGCCCCCGCGCCTCCACGACGGGTGCCCGCGTCCGCGCGGTTCTGACCGCACCGGGCCGATCGAAACAACGCCGTTTCCATCTCGAAGGGTGCCAACGATGACCCTCATCACCGCCCCGACCCGTCCGGGCATCGTCACGCTCGCCGATCCACGCGCCCGTGACGCGGACCTGACCGGCGCCAAGGCCGCGGCCCTCGCCGAGGCCGCTGCCATGGGGCTGCCGGTCCTCGACGGATTCGTCCTGACGACAGCCTGGTCGCAGCCGCAGCATTCGCCGGAACTGTTGTGGCGCAAGCTGTCCGGCGACGGGACTCGCCCGCTGGTGGTGCGGTCGTCCTCGGTCGCCGAGGACGGCGCCGAGCACTCCATGGCCGGCATGTTCACCTCGGTGCTCGGTGTGCGCGGCTGGCCGCACTTCGAGGAGGCCGTGGAGCGGGTCTTGGCCTCTGCCGACGCACCCGCGGCCGCCGGCACCGCGGGCGGCGCGGCGATGGCGGTGCTGGTGCAGCCGTTCCTGCCGGCGAGCTGGGGCGGGGTGGTGTTCACAGCCGACCCGGTCACCGGTCGCACCGACCGGATGATGATCACAGCGGTGCGCGGCGGACCGGATGCGGTGGTCAGTGGCGCCGAGGACGGATGGACGGCGCTGCTCACCCGATCCGGGCGAGTACGGCGGGTCCTCGCCCACGACGCGCCCGGTGTGCCCGGGACGGTGCGGCGCAAGGTGATCCGGATGGCGTTGCGCGCCGAGCGGATGTTCGGCGGTCCGCAAGACATCGAATGGGCGGTCGACGCCGCGGGAAACGTCCGATTGCTCCAGGCCCGGCCGATCACCACCCTGCACGGACGCGTCACCGGACCGGTCCTCGGCCCGGGCCCATTGGCCGAAACCTTCCCCGATCCGCTACGCCCGCTCGAACAGGACCTGTGGCTGACCCCGCTGGCGGCTGGGCTTCGAGTGGCACTGGAATTGACCGGTTCCGCACCGGCGCGCCGCATCCGGGAGTCGCCGGTCGCCACGGCGGTCTTCGGCGTCGCCGTCGCCGACTTGGAACTGCTCGGTGCGGTGCGGCCCCGGCGCGGGCTGCTCGGTGCGCTCGACCCGCGTCCCGGAGCGCGGAAACTGGGTGCCGCGATCCGGGTGGGACGTCTCGCTGCCGCGATACCCGCGCTCGCCCAGCGGATCTGCGAACGGGTGGACACCGATCTCGCCGAGGTTCCGTCGCCTGTCGAGCTGAGTCGAGCCCAACTGCTCGCGGTCCTGGACAACTCCCGCACAGCATTGACCGCACTGCACGGATACGAGGCACTGGCAGGCATGCTCGCCGGGCCCCGCGAATCCGCTCCCACCGCGGCGGCGATGGCGCTGGCCGCGCTCACCGAGGCACGGGCCGCGGGCGTGCCCGCCGACCGCGTGGTCGAGGAGTATCCGGTGGTGCTGGCGCTGACCCCGCCCCGGATCGGGCCCCGCACCGCGCCACCGGATCTCGATCAGAACTACGCACCGATCACCGAGGTCGATCCCGGTGCCCTAGCACTGGCACGGGAAGCCTTACGGTTGCGAAGCCGCTGGGTCCAGGAACTCGGTGCCCGCGCGGCCTGGGAGCTCGGCACCCGCCTCGCCGCAGAGGGTGCCCTCGACTCGGCGGAATCGGTCGCCATGCTCGGCTTCGACGACCTCGTCGCTCGAACCGGCCGCACGCGGTCGGCCGGCGCGAGCGATAACGCGGCGGGTGGCGACGTCCCGGGCCAGACCGGAGCCGCTTCGGGTGCGGGATCCGACGCGGCCCTCGGCGTCGATGGCGCACGGCCCGCCGCCGACGCGTCGGCCACCCAGGCCGTGCATCTGCCGACGCGATTCCGCCTCGCCGAGGACGGCTGGCCGGTCCCGGTGGGCGGAAGCCCCGCGACCGGCGACTGCGGGATCGGGGCAGGCGGCGGATCCGGGCGCGGCGTGGTGCACATGGGGGATCGGCCGCCGGAGGGGTCGGTGCTGGTGGTGCGGCATCTGGATCCGCGGCTGGCGGTGGTGGTGCCGCGGCTGGCCGGGCTGATCGCCGAAACCGGCAGCCCGCTCAGCCATGTCGCCATTCTGGCGCGCGAGCAGGGCGTAGCCGTGGTGGTCGGCTATCCGGAGGCGACCAGGCGGCTGCCCGACGGCGCTGTCGTCGAACTCGATGGGCGCACCGGCCAGGTGCGGGTGTGTATGGAACAGGAGGGCCGGTGATGAACGCGCGTGGTCTCGGGATGCTGCTGGCGGTCGGCTCGCTGATCGCCACCGGCACCTATGTGTTCGTGTACCTGTATCGCTGGGAGTGGAATCGGGCGATTCTCACCGCGACACTGTTCATCGCGGCCGAGATCGCGCTGGTGGCGATGGTGCTGACCAAGCGGTTGCGCGCGATCCAGCGGGAACTCGGCGACGGCGGTGGCAGCGGTCGTGCCGACCACGAACGCACCGCCCGCATCGTGCACGCGGCGGTACCGCAGTCGCGGGTCGGCTTCGCCTGGCTGGCACGCCCGGACCGGCTGGGGGTGTTCGTTCCGGTCCTGCTCGCCGGTGGTGTGCTGCTGACCGGCGTGGCGTGGCTGGTGGAGCGCCTGGCCCGGCTGACAGCGGGCCCGTCGGCCGAACGCCGCATCCTCACCGGCCTACAGCGGCTGCAGTTGCCCGAGTCCGGTTTCCTGACCCCGCCACCGGACCGCCTGCGGCTGCTGCGCGGTCCGCTGACCGGTGCGCGGTGGTGAGCGGTGCGCCGGGTCCTGGTGATCGCGCTGCTGGCGATCATCACGTCGGTCGGCCTCGCCGCGATGGCGGCGAGCATGAAATTCGAAACCGACAGCGGCCCACCGGGTAGTCGTACGATCATCCACTTCGATGCCGACGCCCGAACGCCCGGTGACGCCGCTGCGCTGCGCTTGTGGCAGGAGTGCGCCAGCATCGCCGACCACGTCCGCCTCGTCGGGAACCCGCGCTACGACGGCACCCGCTGGACCGTGGTCCTCGAACCGGCCCTCGGCCCGCATACCGAACGCCGCCTCACCGGCTGCCTCGACGACCTCACCGTGGACGGTGTCCGTGGCCATCACCTCGCCACCGAACGACACACCAACTGACCTCGCCCGCACCGGGGTTCGCGCGGCATCAACCGCCCGGCGCCCCGATGCGCGCCCGGCCATCCGGCCACCGGTCACCGACCGCGGCGGGCTCACGTTCTGGGGTGGGCGACGCACAACCACGGCGCACCCCTCTCACCACGCCGGATGATCAGGTGGTGACGTGGGCCCGGGTGGCGCGGTCGATGAGGTGCTCGATCAGGCTGAGCAGGACGTTCTTCGACGAGACGCGGTCGCGGGCGTCGCAGAGCATCACCGGGGTCTCCGGATCGAGGTCGAGAGCGTCGCGCACCTCGTCGGTGGTGTAGCGGGGCGCGCCGTCGAAGCAGTTGACGCCCACCAGGAACGGTAGTTTGCGGCGTTCGAAGTAGTCGATGGCGGCGAAGGAGTTGCCGAGCCTGCGGGTGTCGGCGAGCACCACCGCGCCGAGCGCGCCGCGGGCCAGCTCATCCCACAGGAACCAGAACCGGTCCTGTCCCGGCGTACCGAACAGGTACAGCACCAGATCGCGGTCGATGGTGATCCGGCCGAAATCCAGTGCCACCGTGGTGGTGGTCTTGGATTCGACACCGGACAGGTCATCGACCCCGGCGCTCATCTCGGTGATCATCTCTTCGGTGCGCAGCGGCGTGATCTCGCTCAGGGCAGAGACGAGTGTCGTTTTGCCGACACCGAATCCGCCCGCGATGAGAACCTTCACCGAGGCCGCCAGATGCGGCACTCCGTTCGGGTCGAGCCGGGCAGGGTCAAATTTTTCGGATTCCATCCAGTACCGCTCGCAATACGTTGAGGTCGCCGGGCCCGGCCTCCGGTTGCACCGGAGCCCGGAAGATCAGGTGCCCGTCACCGATCAGATCTCCGACGAGAATCTTGGTCACTGCCAGTGGCAGTTTCAAGGTGGCCGCCACCTCTGCCACCGATCGCGGCTGCACACACTCCGCGACGATCTGCGCGTATTCGGGTTCGACACGCCGCATGGTCGGTGCGGGACGCGCCGCGACGACCGCGGTGAGCATATCCAGATCGTGGGCGGCGCCCATCGTGCGCCCACGCGTCACCGCGTAGGGCCGCACCAGCGGACCCGCCGCCTCGTCGAACCACGGCTCACCCATACGCGTCATGCCGAACTCACCACATCACGCCTGTGATTCGACCTCGGCGGCGCCGTTGCGCGCGGTGGTCGACAGGTAGTTGCCCACCCGCTGCACGGTCAGGTTCATCTCATAGGCCACCATGCCCAGATTCGCGTTCTCCGAGGCTTGTAGCGCGAGGCAGGCGTTGTCGCCGGCGGAGGTCACGAACAGCACGGCGCGGTCGAGTTCGATGACGGCCTGCCGCACTCCGCCGCCGTCGAACCGGCTGCCCGCGCTGCGGGCCAGACCGTAGAGCGTGGAGGACATGGCGGCGAAATGCTCACCGTCCTCGCGCACGATCCCATTGGAATGACCGAGCAGCAAACCGTCGGTGGACAGGACGACCGCGTACCGGACGCCGGCCAGCCGCTCGACCAGATCGTCGAGCAGCCAGTTGAGATCACTTGCGGGGGAAGTGGACACTTAGCCTTCCTGTTCCTTCGGGGTCGGGCCGGGCGGTGCCGGCGCGACGGGATCGTCGGCGGGCAGCGGCTTGCGACCTTGTCTGGTGCCGTTTTCGATGGCCGACATCAGATCTCGGGCCTGTTCGGCGGTACGAGGTCGCTGCGCGGCGGGCTGCGGGGTGACCGGCTGCGCCAATTGCGGTGCGAGACTGGTCTGCCGGCTGCGCCGGGGTAAAGCGGGTCGTCCGTCGGCGGTGCGCTGCACCGGCTCGGCCGGCTGTGCTGCCGGCGTGGGCGTGGGCGGCGGGTGGGCCAGCAGGGTCGCGGTCGGCGCGGGCGCCGATTCCACGGCGCGCGTGGCCGGTTCGCTGGACGCGGGCAACGCCGGCCGGCGCCGCGGCTCGGTCACGGGTTCGCTGGGTGGTGCCGACCCGGACTCGCCCGCCAGCAGCAGCTTCGACGGCACCAGCACGATGGCCCGGACCCCGCCGTAGTCGGATTCGCTCAACCGCACCGAGATGTCGTGGCGCGCGGCCAGCTGACCGACCACGAACAGCCCGAGCCGGGAATCGGCCGACAGCGAGGCCACACCGAAATCCGGTGGGTCGGCCAGCATCTGGTTGACCCGCGCCAGCTCGGCGGCGTCCATGCCCATGCCC
>NZ_BAFY01000126.1 GCF_000308555.1 Nocardia cyriacigeorgica NBRC 100375
TGCGGCGCGCGGATGTTCCGGTCACGGTGGCGTGCACCGAAACCGCTGTTCCGCGAGCGTGCCGGGTGTCGCGATCGACGTGCGGGAACTATCGAGCGGCAACTGGTGGCCCGCGCGTACCTCGGCCGGAGGTGAGCAGCGGACGCGGTGAGATCAGCGGATCACCGCTTGCGACAAGACAACTCGGCGCCCACGGCGGTGGCCCGGCGAGCGCCGCGCACAGCGCTGTCACCGCACGGCGCACGCTCGACGCCGACCGTCGCAGCGCGAGTTCGGCGCCCTGGATCAGCGCCGCGCCCACCGGGATCGCAACCACGTGGGTGGCCAGCATGATCGCGGCCGAATGCGCTCCGTGATGATGGCCGGGGCCGGAGGTCAGCGCGAGGTGGCCGATGGCCTGTCCGGCGGTCAGTAGCAGCATCACCTGCGCGAGGCCGGGCCGCAGCGGCAACGCCCGGGCGAGTGCGCCGATCAATGCGCACGCGCCGAGCAGCAGGGTGACCGAGGAGGATCCCGGTGCGACGGCGCCGCCCCCGAGCGCATGGGCCGCGATACTCACCGCACCGCATGCGGAGCCGACGAACGCGCCCCGCAACGAGGCGACTGCCGACCCGGACGAACGCACTCATCCATACTACGGACAGTCGTAGCCCGCGCGGCGCCCGGTTCGGGTCACGATGAGGTCTTGACGCGGCAACCCCGGACGCTGGATACTTCGGTCGCGATAGCTGTCAGGTATCAATTGCTTCACTATCAGACGAGAATTCGTTGACGGAGTGGGCATGATGGTCCTTCACGCAGTGCACGAGTTCGTCGCGCAAGTGGCCGATCCCACGCCACAGGCGCCACCGATCTCCGACCAGATCGACAAGCTCGTGCGCTACTTCACCTGGTTCGTGCTGCTGTCGGGCGTTCTCGGCATCACCGTGGCCGGCGGTCGCTTCGCCTGGGAGAAATGGAACAACGGCTCGCTGGCCTCGCCGAAGATGGTGGTCGGCGGGATGCTCGGGGGCGTCATCGCCACCAGCGCGGGCACCCTGATGAACTCCCTGATCGGCTGACCGCCCGAACCGGGCGCGGGCGCTCACCGAATCTCCACAATTGGCCCCGGATCTCTCCACAGCCGCTGGCTAATGTAAGCCCGCATGGAGCACAGTGCGGCGCGCAGGATCTTGGTGGTCGACGACGAGATCACCATTGCCGAGTCGGTGGGCGCCCGGTTGCGGGCGGAGGGGTTCGTCGTCGAACTCGCCCACGACGGTCCGGCCGCGGTCGCCGCCGCCGAGGCGCGTCGACCGGATCTGGTCGTCCTCGATGTGATGCTGCCCGGCTTCGATGGACTCGAGGTGTGCCGGCGCATCCAGGCCGCGCATCCGGTGCCGGTGCTCATGCTCACCGCGCGCACCGACGAAACCGACCAGCTGGTCGGGCTCGGTGTCGGTGCGGACGACTACCTCACCAAACCGTTCTCCCTGCGGATCCTCACCGCACGGGTGCACGCCCTGCTGCGGCGGGTGGAACGCAGCGCCGACGGGGACGGTGCCGCGATCGTCGTCGGTGATCTGCGCATCGACCTGGATGAGCGCAGGGTGTGGCGGGCCGGCGTGGAAACGCAGCTGACGCCGCTGGAATTCGATCTGCTGGCCCGGCTGGCGCGCCGCCCGCGCGCGGTGCTCGCCAGGGAACGGCTGCTGGAAGAGGTCTGGGACTGGGCCGATGCGGCGGGCAGCCGTGCGGTGGACAGCCATATCAAGGCGCTGCGCCGCAAGCTGGGCGCCGACCTCATCCGCACCGTGCACGGCGTCGGCTACGCGTTGGAGGCGCGATGACCGGCGCCGATCGGTGTCGGCAGCTGGCCCGCCGGATCGCCGACACCCTGCCGCGACCGCTGGATCCGGTGCGCTCGATCAAATTGAAGCTGGCGATCCTGATGCTGTGCTCGGGTGGGGTGGCCTTCGGATACTTCCGTCTGCAAATCGGCTGGCTACCGCCACGCACGACCATTGCCGCGACCGCGATCGCCTTGGTCACCTCGCAGGTGCTCGCGCACGGCATCACCAGGCCCCTGCGCGAGATGACCGCGGCCGCCAAACGAATGGCGCACGGCGATTACAGCCGCCGGGTGCGGGCCAGCTCCCGCGACGAGGTGGGTGAGCTGGCCGAGGCGTTCAACCAGATGGCCGCGGATCTGGCGGCCGCCGACCGGCAGCGGCGCGAGCTGATCGCCAACGTCTCCCATGAACTGCGCACGCCCGTCACAGCCTTGAACGCGCTGCTGGAGAACCTGGTCGACGGTGTGTCCGAACCGGACCCGCGCACCCTGCGCACGGCGCTGGCGCAGACCGAACGGCTCGGGCTGCTGGTGACCGAACTGCTCGATCTGTCCAGCATCGAAGCCGGCGCCCTGCCGCTGGACCGCGAACAGTTCGCGATCGAACCGCTGCTGGCCGAGGTCGTCGCCGAAGCCGAGGTCACCACCGCCGCCCTCGGCCGCGGTGTGCGATTCCGGACCGACGTGCGTCCCGGCGGGGTGCGCGTATTCGCCGACCGTGCACGCCTGCATCAAGTGCTGCTCAACCTGCTCGACAACGCCGCACGGCATGGTCCGGCCGGTGGCGAGGTACGCATCGAGGTGAGTGGCGAGCCGGACCGCGTGGTCATCGACGTCGGCGACGACGGCCCCGGCATCCCGACCGCCGAACGCGCCCACATCTTCGATCGTTTCACCCGCGGCGGCCGCGCCGACGGCGGCGGCACCGGCCTCGGCCTCGCCATCGCCCGCTGGGTCGTCGATCTGCACGGCGGCACCATCGCCGTCGCCGATCCCGGCTCCCGCATCCGAGTGGTCCTGCCCGGTCACTGACCCGAACCCACTGACACCCCGGACCATCCGGTCCCGGGGCGATCCCGCACACCCACAGGAGGGGACACACATGCCCGCAGAACGTGATTCGGACGATCCGACACCGTCGACGCCAGAGCGGCCCGGCGCTGCCGATGCGCCGATGGCGCCGGACGAAGCTCCGGCAGTTGCCGCGGTGGAAGCGTCATCGGCGGTCACTCCCTACGCGAAACCCGCAGCGCCCGAGTCGGAGGAGCCGGCTCCGCAGGTGTCCCAGGGGCCTGAAGGAGTCGACGCATTGGCGGCATCCGACGAGGCCCCGCCGGTTGCCTCGGTGGAGGCATCGTTGGCGGGCGCTCCAGACGTGAAGCCCGCAGTGCCCGAGTCGCAGGATCCGACTCGACCGGCCACGCAGCGATCCGGCGCCGCCGCTGCGGCAATGGCCGCGTCATCGGGATCGGCCGACAGTGCGGCGGACACTCCGGCTGCGCTGAGTAGGGGTTCGGCGCGGCCGGCCGGTGCCGCGCCGTCAGCGATGGCTGGAGGTGCGTCGAAGGCGGCCGATGCCGCGCCGGCCGAGGCTGGTGGTGCGTCCGCGGCCGAGTCAGCGCCTACCGCGGTCACTCCGCCGACAGCAGACCCGAAGCCAACGACGCCCACAGCAGTGTGGGCCGATCCGAGCGCCCAAGTCCTCCCACCGCCCGCAGGGACCGTGCTGATGACACCGCCCCCGTACGCCCGTCCGCCGGTGACGCCGATGCCGCCGGTCGCACCGAAACCGCCTCCGCGGTGGCGAAAAGTGGCCCAGCCGGCGGGATTGCTGACCGCGGCTGCTGTCTCGGGTATCGGCGCCGCGACGCTGATTCCGACCGATCGACCGGGCATCGGGTGGCTGCTCGCCGGGGGTGTCGGTGTCGCTGCCGTCGCGACCGTCGTCTACCGCTCACGCCGGAGCGCCGGTGCGGCTACCGGGGAAAACGCGGTCGCGCAGTTCACGAGTGGTCGACTCTGGTGGACGGTGCTGGCCGCGGCGTTGCTGGCGGTCGGGACATTCCGCGCCGCCGGATGGTTGTTCATGCTGTGCGTGCCGGCGGCGGCCGCCGCGGCATCGCTGGCGGCGGTGGGGCCGCGGTCGGTGTTCGGGCTGCGCTACGACCTGTTCGCGGTTCCCATCGAAGCGGTGCGGAGCCTGCCGTGGCTCTACATGGGCGCCCGGCGTATCCAAGGTCCGGAACGGGAGCGGGGGATTCGGCTGGCCGGATCGGTGGGGGCGACCGCGCTGCTGCTCGTGGTATTCGTTCCGCTGCTCGGCAGCGCGGACGCGACGTTCGCGCATGTGGTCGAAAGTCTCGTTCCCGCCATTGATTCGGCCGCCGTATCGCAGTGGATCCTGATGTTCGTCATCGCCGCGCTCGGCGCGGTCGGTGCGCTCTACGTGATCGCCGGACCGCCCCGACGCGCGGCGGAGGACGCACCGGAGTCCGGACGACGTCTGCGGCGCAGCGAATGGGCGTTGCCGGTGGCCGCGCTGACGGTGCTGTTCGCGGTGTTCGTGGCCGTGCAGTTCGTGGCCATGTTCGGCGGCGACGACTACGTGCAGCGCACCGCGGGCCTCACCTACGCCGAATACGCGCGCAGCGGCTTCTGGCAGCTGTCGACCGTCACCATCCTCACCCTGGTGCTGATCGCGATCGCCTTGCGCTGGGCGGCACGGGATTCGGACGGCGATCGGCTGTGGTTGCGGACGCTGCTGTCGGCGGTGGCGGTGCTGTCGCTGATCATCGTGGCGTCGGCGCTGACGCGGATGTGGACCTATCAGCAAGCCTACGGTTTCACCGTCTTGCGGGTGCTGGTGCTGACCTGTGAGCTGTGGATCGGCTCGGTGTATCTGCTCGTCCTGGTCGCGGTGCTGCGGTTACGGCACCGGCGGCTGGCCCGCGCGGCCGTCGGCACCGCCATGGTGACACTGCTCGCGCTGGCCGTGATCGACCCGGAACGGCTGATCGCGGATAAGAACATCGACCGCTGGCAAGACGGCCATGACCTCGACATCGGGTATCTGAGCGGGCTGTCCGCCGATATCGTGCCCGCTACCGACCGCCTCCCCGCCGAGTTGCGCGCCGTCATCGCCGACCCGATCCGGGACCGGCTGCCCGCCGACGGCTGGCGCAGCTGGAACTACGCGCGGGCGACGGCACGATGATCGGGTTCGCACTGGCCGACCGCCGACCAGCAGTGGTCTCAACCGTGGCGCGGGGCGAGCAGTCCGCCCATCAGATTCGGGAACCACCGGTAGGCGGCGATCATGGCGCGGCTGTAACGCGGCACGATGATGTACTGCTGATTGCGGCGCATCCCGCGCATGATCGCGCAGGCCGCCCGATCCGGGGCGAGAGTATCGATCGGCTTGCGCCGCAGCATCTTCCGCGGCTGCTCGATAGACCGGGTGGGCGTCGCGCCGGGGACGGCGACACTGATCCGCACGCCGCTACCGGCCGCTTCGGCTCGTAGCGATGTGGTCAGCCCGACCACCGCGTGCTGGGTCATCGCATACGCCACCGACCGGGCCGTCGGCAGCAACCCGGCCACCGACACCGTATTGACGATGTGGCCGAACCCCTGGGCACGCATCAACGCGTAACCGTGCCGGGTTCCGTGCACCATGCCCCACAGGTCCACCTCGACCATGTCCTGCCACCGGCCCAGCGGCAGCGCACCGAAGTCGGCGTCGATGCGCAGATCGGCGGTGTTGAACAGATAGTCGAGGCGGCCAAGGTCCGCGACGGTGCCGGTGAGCAGCCGCCGGACCCGGTCGTCGTCGGCGGGATCGACCACCTGGGTGTAGCGGGCGGCGCCGTCGAGACCCCGCGACAACTGACGCAGCCGCGCCGCATCGCCGTCGGCGGCGACCACGCAGACGCCCGCCGTCACCAGCTGACGGCACAGTGCCGCGCCGATCTCCGACGTGGCGCCGGTGACCACCGCCACTTTCTCGACACCCATCGACACAACTAAACACCCCTGTTTTACATCGTCAACTCGCGCCGGGTCGCGGTCCCACTCAGCGGCACCGCGTCATCGGCGCGGGAACCGCAGCCGATCGATGTTCTCCACGATCGTGCGGGTCAGCGCCCGTTCCGGCGCGGAGGCCGCCCGGCGCGCGGTGCTGATCAGCACGAACTCCGTGGTCCCCGGGCTCGGCAGGCCATGTACCGGATAGAGGTCGGCGGGCAGCAGGCTCTCGCTGTGCACCGCGAAACCCAGGCCGGCGAGCACCGCGGCACGCAGGCCGAGCTGGCCTTTGGTGGTACACGCGATGTGGTGGGCCAGGCCCGCCCGATCGAGGGTGCGCAAGGCGGCGTCGCGGGTCAGGCTTGGCGGCAGATACGTCACCACCGGTATGGGTTCGCCGGGCGCCGGCGCACGCGCGCCGGCCGGACCCACCCACACCAGCCGATCGCTGAAGACCAACCGGCCGTGCTGTTCACCCGGCCTGCGTTTGACGAAGGCGAGATCGAGGTGGTTGCGGCGCAGCCGCGCGTGTACTTCCTCGCTGAGCCCGACCGACATGTCCAGGTCCACGCGCGGATAGTCGCGGCGGAACTCGCGCAGGATCTCCGGAAGTGTCTCGGCCACCAGATCTTCCGAGACCCCGAAACGGATGCGCCCGGTGACGGATTCGCCGCCGAAATACTGGGCCGCTCGGCTCTGCGCGTCGAGGATCTCGCGCGCGAATCCCAGCATGGCGGCGCCGTCGGAGGTGAGGGTGACCGAATGGGTGTCGCGCAGGAACAGCTCACGCCCGAGCTCGCGCTCCAGCTTCGCGACGTGCCCGCTGACGGTGGGCTGGCGAAGGCCGAGCTGGCGGGCCGCCGCGGTGAAACCACCGTGCTGCTCGACGGCGACGAAACTGCGCAGCAGAACCGGATCGAACACCAAGGACACCTCGTTATCGCGATTCGTAATAGCTGATATAGCAGCTATCGTATTCCCCGATGGACTGGGCCCGCCTACCGTTCTACTGATGCGGTTGCTCAGCAAGTTCTCGATCGATGGGTTCGTCCTCGCGATCTTCGCGATGGTCGGTGTCGCGACGATCATTCCGGCCACCGGCGCGGGCGTGGTCGTCCTGGACTGGGCCACCAAGGCCGCCATCGCCGCATTGTTCTTCATCTACGGCGCCCGCCTCTCACCCGCGCAGGCGTGGCAGGGCGTCAAACACTGGCGTCTGCACTCCGTGATCCTCGCGACGACCTTCGTGGTGTTTCCGCTGCTCGGGCTGGCGCTGCGGGTCCTGGAACCAGCGGTGTTGTCCGAGCAGCTCTATGCCGGGGTGCTGTTCCTGTGCCTGGTGCCTTCGACCGTGCAGTCCTCGATCGCGTTCACCTCGATCGCGCGCGGCAATGTCGGCGGCGCGATCGTTAGCGCGTCGTTTTCCAACCTGCTCGGTGTGTTCCTGACTCCACTGCTGGTGGTGGCGCTGATGCAGACAACCGGCGAGGCCCATATCGATGCCGGCGCCGCGGTGGCGATCGTGGTGCAGCTGCTGGTGCCTTTCCTGCTCGGCCAGCTGGCGCGGCCGTGGATCGGGGACTGGCTGACCCGGCACGCGCAACCGGTGAAGCTGGTCGACCGGGGATCCATCCTGCTCGTGGTTTATGCCGCGTTCAGTGCCGGTATGCGTGAGGACATCTGGAGCAAGGTCGGTGTCGGGGACATCCTGGTGCTGCTCACAGTGTCGGCGGTGCTGTTCGCCGTGGTCGCCGGTATCGCGATCGGGGCGGGCAGGCTGTTCGGGTTCCCACGCGAGGACCGGATCGTCATCCTGTTCGCCGGATCGAAGAAGAGCCTGGCCTCGGGCCTGCCGATGGCCGCGGTGCTGTTCGGCGGCACCGATGTCGGCCTGATGGTGTTGCCGCTCATGCTGTTCCACCAGTTGCAGCTGATCGCGTGCGCGGTCATCGCACAGCGGCTGGGCAGGCAGGCCGAGGAACGGGAGCAGGCCGAGGCGGAGCCGGCGGCATCCGTGCACAGTGCCGGGTGACGGACAGCGAGCCCGGCCGACGAACCGACGGGACGCCGGCACCCAGCTGCTATCGGGCGAAGTTCGCGGCCTCGGAGGCGAGATCGAGCACCGGCTGGGGGAGGATGCCGAGCACCACAGTGACGACGACGGTGACAGCGATGAGGCCGCCCGTCACCTTCGGTGCGGTGAGCACCGGCGGATCCGCCGGTGGTTCGGTGAAGAACATCAGCACGATCACCCGGATGTAGAAGAAGGCGGCAACGGCGCTGGCGAGCACACCCACGATCACCAGATAGCCGGCGTCGCCGTCGGCCGCGGCCTGGAAGACCGCGAACTTCGCGACGAAACCGCTGGTCAGCGGCAGACCGGCGAAGGAGAGCAGCAGCAGCGCGAAACCGGAGGCGAGCCAGGGGGATCGGCGGCCGAGACCGGCCCAGCGCTCCAGCGCGGTCGCCTCGTCACCGGAACTCTCGCGGACCAGACTGACCAGGGCGAAGGCGCCGAGCGTGCTCAGCCCGTAGGTGAGCAGATAGAACAGCACCGACGACACGCCCGCGTCGTTGGCGGCCACCAGCGCCGTCAGCAGGAAACCCGCATGCGCCACCGAGGAATAGGCCAGCATCCGCTTGACGTCGGTCTGGGTGATGGCCATGACCGCCCCGACGACCATGGTCGCCACGGCCACCGTGCCGAGCACCGGTCGCCAGTCGTCGGCCAGCCCCGGCACCGCCACCTGCAATACCCGCAGCAGCGCGCCGACGGCGGCGATCTTGGTGGCGGCTGCCATGAACGCGGTCACCGGCGTCGGCGCCCCCTGGTACACATCGGGCACCCAGGACTGGAACGGCACCGCACCGATCTTGAACAGCAGGCCGACCGCCAGCATCCCCACCCCGAGCAGCGCGAGCGTGGCGTCACCGGAATCGGCGGCGAGTGCGTCGGCGATGCCGCCGAGCCGGACGGTGCCCGTCGCGCCGTAGAGCAGGGCCACGCCATAGAGGAAGAACGCGGACGAGAACGCGCCGAGCAGGAAGTACTTCAGCGCTGCCTCCTGCGAGAGCAGCCGCTTGCGCCGGGCCAGCCCGCACAGCAGATACAGCGGCAGCGACAGCACCTCGAGCGCGACGAACATGGTCAGCAGATCGTTCGACGCCGGGAACAGCAGCAGCCCACCCACCGCGAGCATGGTGAGCGGGAACACCTCGGTCGCCATCGCACCCGCGGCGGCCGCGGCCTTTTCGGCACCACTGCCCGGCACCGCGGAGGCCTGCGGAGTGAACGCCTCGAGCTGCAACACCGGTCGCGTCGCGGCGCGGGACCAGGTGCCCGGGCCCGACCGCGGCGCGACGCGCTGACCGATGAACAACACGCCCAGAATCGACACCACCAGCAGCGTGCCCTGTAGGAACAGCGTCACCCCGTCGACGGCGACCGCGCCGACCGCGGCCGTGGCCTGTGTGCCGGCCAGCGCGATCACCGCGACCAGCGCGGCGATCAAGGCGGCCAGGGCCAGCGCCATATGCGTGAGGTAGCGCAGTCGTCGCGGCACGAACGCCTCGACCAGCACACCGATGACGGCCGCGCCGAACACGATGAGCATCGGCGACAGCTTGCCGTACTCGATGCTCGGAGCGGGAACGGTCGCCGCGAGGACGAGACCGGCGTCGAGGTCACCACTCATTTGTGCCCACCTCCGGTGGTCGCTGTGCCCGCCTCGGTCTGCGCCGGGGCCGACGGTTCGGGGTCGGTGATGCCGACCGTGCTGAGGGTCTGGGTGACGGCGGGATCGATGAAGTCGGTGACCGGTTTCGGGTAGACGCCGAGCACGATCAGCGCGGCGATCAGCGGCGCGACCACCGCCAGCTCACGCGGCAGCAGGTCACGGATTCGTTCGTTGCCCTCGGTGACCGGGCCGGTCATCATCCGCTGGTACACCCACAGCACGTAGATCGCCGCCAGCACCAGCGCACCGGTGGCGATGATTGCTGCGACCTGATAGCGGCTGAACGTGCCGACCAGGACCAGGAATTCGCTGACGAACGGCGCCAGCCCCGGCAGCGACAGCGTCGCCAATCCCGCGATGAGGAAGGTCCCCGCCAGCACCGGTGCGACCTTCTGCACTCCGCCGTAATCGGCGATGAGCCGCGTCCCGCGCCGCGAGACCAGGAACCCGGCGATCAAGAACAAGGCGGCGGTGGAGATGCCGTGGTTGACCATGTAGAGCGTGGCGCCGGTCTGGGCTTGGCTGGTGAGCGCGAAGATGCCGAGGATGATGAAACCGAAGTGCGAGATCGAGGTATAGGCGATCAGCCGCATCACATCGGTCTGGCCGATCGCCACCAGCGCACCGTAGATGATCGCGATCACCGCGAGCGTCACCAACAGCGGCGCGTAGGTCTGGGTGGCGTCGGGGAACAGCAGCAGCCCGTAGCGCAGCATGCCGAATGTGCCGACCTTGTCCACCACCGCCATCATCAGCACCGCACTCGATGGCGTGGCCGCCACCGCGGCATCGGGCAACCAGGTGTGCAGCGGCCACAACGGCGCCTTCACCGCGAAGGCGAACATGAACCCGAGGAACAGGGCATTGAGCAGTGCCGGCTCACCGCCGAGCTCGCCGGTATTCGCCGCGGCGACAACGGTGCGGAAATCGAAGGTGCCCGCCGTGCCGTCACCGAGTCCCTGCTGCACGGTGAGCACATACAGTCCGATCACCGCCGCGAGCATGATGAGCCCGCCGAGCAGGTTGTAGAGCAGGAACTTCACCGCCGCCCTTGCCCGCCGCGCTCGCACGGCCACATCGTCGGTGCGCGGGCCGAAGCCGCCGATGAGGAAATACATCGGGATCAGCATCGCCTCGAAGAACACATAGAACAGCAGGATGTCCAAGGCCAGAAACGACATCAGCACCATGGCCTCCACCAGCAGAGTGAGCGCCACATAGGTGTGCGCGACCCGCCGGCCGCTGCCGACCTCGCGTTCGTCGTTCCAGCCCGCCACGATCAGCAGCGGCACCAGCGCGGTGGTGAGCAGGACCAGCACCAGCGCGATACCGTCCACGCCGAGGGTGTAGCCGGCGCCGAAAGCCGGTATCCAGCTGTGCGATTCGACGAACTGGAACTGCTCACCGCCGGGTTCGAAACGGGTCGCGAGCACGACCGCGACCACCAGCACGGCCACCGAGAAACCGAGCGCTACCCAGCGGGCGAGCACCCGCTGCGCCGCTGGCAGCAGCAGCACGATCACCGCACCCGCGACGGGCAACAGCCACAGCGTGGTCAACCAGGGAAAATCAGTCACCAGATCCTCACCGCCAGCAGGGCGGCGGCCACCAGGGCCGCGCCGGTGAACATGGACAGCGCATAGGAGCGCACGAAACCGGTTTGCACCCGGCGGATTCGGGCCGACAGGCCACCGATGACCGCGGCGGTGCTGTTGACCAGTCCATCGATGCCGCGGTTGTCGACGAAGACCAGTGACCGGGTCAGATGCTGCCCGGGCCGCATCAGCCCGGCCTCGTTGACCGCGTCCCCGTAGAGGTCCTTCCTGGCCGCGACGGTCAGTGCCGACACCTGCTGCGGTGCCGTCTCCGGAACCGGGCGCCGCGCGTACTGCTGATACGCGACTCCGGCACCGGCGGCGACGACCAGCAACGCCAGCGCCGTGATCACCGGAACCGGGAGCGCGGGCTCGCCGTGATGCGAGCCGACCACCGGCTCCAGCCAGTTCTGCAACGCCGAACCCCACACCAGCAGCGCGCCGGAGGCCACCGAGCCGACGGCGAGCAGAATCATCGGGCCGGTCATCACCGCGGGCGCCTCATGCGGATGCGTGTCCGGTTTCCAGCGACGCTCGCCGAAGAACGTCATCAGCATGACGCGGGTCATGTAGAAGGCGGTGAGCCCGGCGCCGAGCAGGGTCACCGCGCCGAGCGCCAGGCCAGCGGCCCCACCTTCGGCGAAGGCGGCCTCGATGATGCGGTCCTTGGAGAAGAACCCGGCGAACGGCGGCACCCCGATGATGGCGAGGTAGCCGAGCCCGAAGGTCACATAGGTGATCGGCAGCAGCGTGCGCAGCCCACCGTAGCGGCGCATATCGGTCTCGTCGTCCATGGCGTGCATGACCGATCCGGCGCCGAGGAACAGCCCGGCCTTGAAGAAACCGTGGGTCAGCAGATGCATGATCGCGACGGCGTAGCCCGCAGGCCCCAGCCCGACCGCCAGCACCATGTAACCGATCTGGCTCATGGTCGAGGCGGCCAGCGCCTTCTTGATGTCGTCCTTGGCGCAGCCGATGATCGCGCCGAACAGCAACGTCACCGCGCCGACGAGCACCACGGCCAGCTGCGCGTTCGGCGCGAGATCGAAGACCGGGTTGGCCCGTGCGATCAGGTACACGCCGGCGGTGACCATGGTCGCGGCGTGGATGAGGGCCGAGACCGGGGTCGGGCCCTCCATGGCGTCACCGAGCCAGGACTGCAACGGCACCTGCGCGGACTTACCGCACGCGGCCAGCAGCAACAGCAGCCCGATCGCGGTGAGCGTGGCTTCGCTCGCCTCGGGCGCGGCGGCGAACACCTCGCCGAACCCGATGGACCCGAAGGTGGCGAACATGACGAACATCGCCAGCGCCAGCCCCATATCGCCGACCCGGTTCACCACGAACGCCTTCTTGGCCGCCGTTGCCGCGGACGGCTTCTCCTGCCAGAACCCGATCAGCAGGTAGGACGCCAAACCGACGCCTTCCCAGCCGAGGTAGAGCACCAGGAAGTTGTTCGCGAGCACGAGCACGAGCATGGCCGCCAGGAACAGGTTGAGGTAGGCGAAGAACCGCCTGCGGGCCGGATCGTGGCTCATGTAGCCGATCGAGTAGATGTGGATCAGCGAGCCGACACCGGTGATCAGCAGCGCGAAGCACATCGACAGCTGGTCGAGCTGCAGGCCGAGCTCCACGTCGAGGCCGGTGACCGGAACCCAGTGGTAGAGATCGAGTTCGATGGCGCGGGCGGCGTCGTCGCGCCCGAGCATCGCCACGAACGCGACAATCGCCACCGCGAAGGACGCGAGCGCGGTCAGGCAGCCGAGCAGATGACCCCAGGTGTCGGCGCGGCGCCCCGTGAGCAGCAGGATGACGGCGCCGGCCAGGGGCAGGGCGGGCAGCAGCCACAGCGTTGCGGTATCCACGTCAGAACTTCAGCAGGTTGGCGTCGTCGACCGAGGTCGAGCGGCGGGCGCGGAAGATGGTCATGATGATCGCCAGTCCCACCACCACTTCGGCGGCGGCGACCACCATGGTGAAGAACGCGAAGACCTGACCGTCGAGGTTCGCATGCATCCTGGCGAAGGTGACGAAGGCCAGGTTCACCGCGTTGAGCATCAGCTCGATGCACATGAACACCACGATGGCGTTGCGGCGCAGCAGCACACCGGCGGCGCCGATGGTGAACAGCAGCGCGGACAGGAACAGGTAGTTCTCGGGATTCACCGGCTCCCTTTCTCCTCGGAGGTGCGGGACTCGCCGCCGGCCGCGTCGTCCGGCGTGGTGCCGACGGAGATGACCGCGGCTTCGGTCAACGCGCGGGTGCGGCGGTGACGCAGGATGGTCGAGACCGACAGCTCCTCGAACGATCCGTCCGGCAGCCGCGCGGGCACGTCGACGGCGTTGTGCCTGGCGTACACCCCCGGCGTCGGAAGCGGTGTCGGCCTGGCGTGTTCGGGATCGCGGAAGCGTCGCCGCGACATCTCCCGCTGGCCGAGTCGCGGACCGAACTTCTCCCGATGCGCCAGCACCATAGCGCCGATGGTGGCGGCGATGAGCAGTGCGCCGGTGAGCTCGAAGGCCCACACGTAGCGGACGAAGATCAACTCGGCCAGCTCGCCGATGACATCGCGGCCGGGAAAACCGGTGGCGGGGAAGGCGATGCCGGAGTTGCGGACGCCGTGCGAGATGCCGGTGATGAACAGCAGACCGAAGCCGAGCCCGACGACGGCTGCCGCGATGCGCTGTCCGCGCAGGGTCTCCCGCAATGATTCGGCCGAATCCACGCCGACGAGCATGAGCACGAACAGGAACAGCATCATGACCGCGCCGGTGTACACCACGATCTGCACCACCCCGAGGAACAGCGCGTCCTGCGCGATGTAGAACACCGCGAGCGCGATCATGGTGGCGGCCAGGCAGATCGCGGAATGGACCGCCTTGGCGGCGAAGACCATGCCGAGCGCGCCGATCACCGCCAGCGGCGCCAGGATCCAGAACTGTACTGCTTCGCCGGTACCGGTCCTGGTGAGCGGTTCCGCGGCCAGCGGTGCCGCCGCGGCGAGGTGGGTCATGACGGTCATCGGGTGCCTCCGTCCGCTCCGGTGCCCGCGACCGCGGGGGGACGTGCCGGGTCGGTGCCGTCGATGGCGCCGGTGTAGTAGTCGGCCACCGTGGCGCCCGGGCGCATATCGTGCGGCGGCGCCGACATGCCCGGTTCCAGTGGGGCGAGCAGCCGGTCCTTCTCGTAGATGAGGTCGGCGCGGTTGTCGTCGGTCAGTTCGTAGTCGTTGGTCATCGTCAGCGCGCGCGTCGGGCAGGCCTCGATGCACAGGCCGCAGCCGATGCAGCGCAGGTAGTTGATCTGATAGACGCGGCCGTAGCGTTCACCGGGGGAGTAGCGCTCGGTCTCGGTGTTGTCGGCGCCCTCGACATAGATGGCGTCGGCCGGGCAGGCCCAGGCGCACAACTCACAGCCGATGCACTTTTCGAGTCCGTCGGAGTACCGGTTGAGTTGATGTCGACCGTGATAGCGGGCGGCGGTCGGTACCTTCTGCTCCGGATAGAACTCGGTGTTGGGCTTTTTGAACATGGTGGCCGCGGTGACGGCGAAACCGGCCAGCGGTTCCAACAGACCGCCCGCGGGGACGGTGTGCGCCGGCCGCTCCGGCAGCGGCGGCGTCGGGAAGCCGAGGAAAACGCCGGTGCCGCTGGAGGATCGGTCGGGGGCGAGTACCGGCTCCTCGACCGCGGGCGGTGCCCCCGGCGCGCGCCCTGCCCGCAGGAACAGCCCGACCATCACCGCGCCCACCAGCAGCCCGCCGATGACGAGGATCGGCGTCTGCACGTGGTAACCCTCGAGTTCCAGAACCCGCGCGGTGGCCACGACCATCACCCACAGCAGCGAGACCGGGATCAGCAGCTTCCAGCCGAGGTTCATGAACTGGTCGTAGCGCAGCCGGGGCAGGGTGCCGCGCAGCCAGATGAACACGAACAGGAATGTCCACACCTTGAGCGTGAACCACAGCAGCGGCCACCAGCCCGAATTCGCGCCCGACCACATGTTCAACGGCCACGGCGCCGCCCAGCCACCCAGGAACAGGGTGGTGGCCAGCGCCGACACCGTCGCCATATTGATGTATTCGGCGAGCATGAACATGGCGAACTTGAGCGAGGAGTATTCGGTGTGGAATCCGCCGACCAGCTCGCCCTCGGCCTCGGGCAGATCGAACGGCGCCCGATTGGTCTCGCCGACCATCGACACGCAATAGATCAGGAACGACGGCAGCAACAAGAACGCGTACCAGGTGCCGTGCTGGGCGGCCACGATGCCGGAGGTGGCCATGGTGCCGCCGAGCAGGAACACCGCCGCGAAGCACAGCGCCATGGCGATCTCGTAGGAGATGACCTGCGCGGTCGAGCGCAGCCCACCGAGCAGCGGATACGTCGAGCCCGACGCCCAGCCCGCGAGCACGATCCCGTAGACGCCGATGGAGGTGATGGCCAGGATGTAGAGCACCCCGACGGGCAGATCGGTCAATTGCAGCGGCGTGGTGTGCCCGAAGATCGACACCTGCGGCCCGAACGGGATGACCGCGAAGGCCATGAACGCCGGGATGGCGGCGAGCACCGGGGCCAGGATGTAGATCGGTTTGTCGACGATGGCCGGGACGATGTCTTCCTTCAAGGCCATCTTCACCCCGTCGGCGATCGATTGCAGGCTGCCGAACGGGCCCGTGCGATTGGGGCCGATGCGCATCTGCATGCGGGCCACGATCTTGCGTTCGGCCAGCACCGCGATCATCGGCGTGAGCAGCAGGAACACGAAGACGGCGACCGATTTCAACACCACGAGCCACAGCGGGTCGGTGCCGAAACCCGCTGGCCCGTCCGCGGCCTGGGCGAGCATCACCAGATCGGACAGCTCATTCATGACCCTCGACCTCCATCGTCAGGCCGGCCCGCCGCAACTCGACGACGCCGCCGGGGTGGGTCGCCAACGCGGTGTGTACCGAGTGACCCGGTGCGTTCATCGGCACCCACACCACCCGATCGGGCATGTCGGTGATCACCAGGGGCAGCGTGAGCGCACCGTGTTCGGTGGAGACGGTGACCGCTTCGCCGTTCTCGGCGCCGATGTCGGCGGCACTGGCGGGCGAGAGCCGCAGCACGGCGGGGTGCGCGGTGCCGGCGAGGTTCGGTTCGCCGTCCTGCATGCGTCCGGCGTCGAGCAGCATCCGCCACCCGGCCAGCACCGCCGTGCCGGGGCCGGGACGGGTGACCGGATGCGGCAGATGCGCGGGCGCGGGCGCCGGTGTGCCATTCCAGGCGCCGAGTCCGGCGAGTTCGGCCCGTGCGGTCGCGGTGTCCGGTAGCCCCAGTGGGGTGCCCATCTCGGCGGCCAGGGTGTGCAGTACCCGCAGATCCGACAGCGGCGCGGCGGTGCGCCGCACCGTGGATTCACCGAGCGCGGCCTCGAACGCGCGCGGCCTGCCCTCCCAATTCAGGTAGGTGCCCGCCTTTTCCATGGCCGACGCCACCGGGAACACCACGTCGGCGCAGTCGGTGACCTCGCTGCGGCGCAACTCGAGACTCACCACGAAGGGGGCGGCCCGGACCGCGGCGAGCGCGGCCCTCGGGTCCGGCAGGTCGGCGAGCTCGACCCCGCCGACGACGAGCGCGAGTCCGGCGGCAGGATCGAGGATCCCGGCCGTATCCCGGCCCGCGGCAACCGGAACCTCAGCGCCCCAGACGTCCTGTATCTGACGCCTGGCCTCGGGATCACACACCGGACGGCCCCCTGGCAGCAGGCCAGGCAGCGCGCCGGCCTCGATCGCCCCGCGCTCACCGGCCCGTCGCGGCACCCAGGCCAGTGCGGCGCCGGTGTCGTCGGCCAGGCGCACGGCCGCCGACAGCGCACCGGGGATTCCGGCCAGTCGTTCGCCCACCATGATGACCGCGCCCGGTTTCCGCAGCAGCTGCGCAAGTTCGACGAGGCGGCTGGAATCGACCGTGGCTCCGGTGTTTTCGCCGGCTTGGGCGCCGCCGGTGCGGATCGCCTCGAACAGGTGCGGCTCGGCGCCGGGGACGGTCGGCAGCAGCGTCGCCGACATCCGCTGCACGCCACGAGAGGCGTAGGCCGCCATCGAATAGATCGGCAGGCCGCGCTTGCGGGCGGCCTTACGCAACCGCAGATAGACGATGGGCGATTCTTCTTCCGGTTCGAACCCGGCCAGCAGCACCACCGGGGCCGCCTCGAGGTCGTCGTAGCCGACGGTCAGGCCCTGTCCGGCGACGCGCGCGGCCAGGAAATCGGCTTCCTCGGCCGAATGGATCCGGGCGCGGGCATCGATGTCGTTGGTGCCGAGTACCAGGCGCGCGAATTTGGCGTAGGCGTAGGCGTCTTCCATGGTGACCCGGCCGCCCACCAGGACACCGGTATTCGATATGGCCGCCGCCAATCCGCGCGCGGCCACGGCCAGCGCCTGCGACCACGACGCGGGGGCCAGCTCGCCGTCGGGCCCGCGCACCAGCGGGGTGGTCAGCCGATCCGGTTCGGTGGCATAGGCGAAGGCCCAGCGGCCCTTGTCGCAGTTCCACTCCTCATTGACCTGCGGGTCGTCACCGGCCAAGCGGCGCAGCACCTTGCCGCGCCGGTGATCGGTGCGCTGGGCGCAGCCGGAGGCACAGTGCTCGCAGACGTTCGGGCTCGACACCAGGTCGAACGGCCTGGCCCGGAACCGGTAGCTGGTACCGGTGAGTGCACCCACCGGGCAGATCTGGACGGTATTGCCGGAGAAGTACGAGTCGAGCGGCTCGGCCTGCGCGGTGCCCACCTGTTGCAGTGCGCCGCGATCGAGCAGCTCGATGAACGGATCGCCGGCGATCTGCTGGGAGAAGCGGGTGCAGCGCGCGCACAGCACGCACCGCTCCCGGTCCAGCAGCACCGCGGTCGACAGCGGAATCGGTTTGGGGAAGGTGCGTTTCACCCCGTCGAAGCGCGATTCGGCCGAGCCGGTGGACATGGCCTGGTTCTGCAGCGGGCATTCGCCGCCCTTGTCGCAGACCGGGCAGTCCAGCGGATGGTTGATCAGCAACAGCTCCATCACCCCGCGCTGTGCCTTCTCGGCCGCGGTGGAGCTGAGTTGGGTGTGCGCGACCATGCCGTCGGAGACGGCCATGGTGCAGGAGGCCACGGGTTTGCGTTGTCCGTCGACCTCCACCAGGCATTGGCGGCAGGCGCCGACCGGCTCCAGCAGTGGATGGTCGCAGAAGCGGGGGATCTGGATGCCGATCAGTTCGGCGGCGCGGATGAGCAGGGTCCCCGCGGGCACGCTGACGGTGGTGCCGTCGATGGTGACGCTGACGAGGTCGGCGGGTACCACGCCGCTGGTGTCGGTGCGCACGGTCGCGGTCATCGGATCACCTCTCGGGAATCGCTGTCGGCCCAGGCGGTGCTGCGCGCCGGATCGAATGGGCAGCCGCCGCGGCGCAGATGCTCGGCGTATTCCTCGCGGAAGTACTTCAGCGAGGACACGATCGGGCTGGCCGCGCCGTCGCCGAGCGCGCAGAAGGACTTGCCGTTGATGCTGTCGCAGATGTCGAGCAGCTTGTCCAGATCGGCCGCGGTGCCCCGGCCCGCTTCCAACCGGGTGAGCAGCTGCACCAGCCAGTAGGTGCCCTCACGGCAGGGCGTGCACTTGCCGCAGGATTCGTGGGCGTAGAACTCGGTCCAGCGCAGCACCGCACGCACCACACAGGTGGTGTCGTCGAAGATCTGCAACGCCTTGGTGCCGAGCATCGATCCGGCGGCGGCGACGTTCTCGTAATCGAGGGGGACGTCCAGATGCTCGGCGGTGAACAGCGGAGTGGACGAGCCGCCGGGCGTCCAGAACTTCAGCTCGTGGCCGGCACGGACACCGCCGGCATAGCCGAGCAGCTCGCGCAAGGTGACCCCGAGCGGCGCCTCGTACTGGCCCGGCCTGGTGACGTGCCCCGACAGCGAATAGAGCGTGAACCCGGGAGATTTCTCGCTGCCCATGGACCGGAACCAGGCGATCCCGTTGCGGATGATCGGCGGGACGCTGGCGATGGATTCGACATTGTTGACCACGGTCGGGCAGGCGTACAGACCCGCGACGGCCGGAAACGGCGGACGCAGCCGCGGCTGGCCGCGCCTGCCCTCGAGCGAATCGAGCAGCGCGGTCTCCTCACCGCAGATATAGGCGCCGGCCCCGGCATGCACGATGAGTTCGAGGTCGTAGCCGGAGCCGAGGATGTCGCGGCCGAGCAATCCCGCTCGGTACGCCTCGGCGACGGCGGCCTGCAATCGGCGCAATACCGGCACCACTTCACCGCGCACATAGATGAAGGCGTGCCCGGCGCGAATGGCGTAGGCGGCGATGATGACGCCCTCGATCAGCGCGTGCGGGGTGGTGAGCATCAGCGGAATGTCTTTGCACGTGCCCGGTTCGGACTCGTCGGCGTTGACGACCAGATAGTGCGGTTTGACCGTGCCGTCGGGTTCGGGGCCCTGCGGGATGAAACTCCACTTCATGCCGGTGGGGAAGCCGGCCCCGCCGCGCCCGCGCAGGCCTGCGTCCTTGACGGTGCTGATGACCTGGTCCGGCGTCATCCCCAGTGCGATGCGCAGCGCCTGATAGCCGTCATGGCTGCGGTAGGTGTCCAGGGTCCACGAGTGCGGGTCGTCCCAATGACGGGTGAGTACCGGAGTGAGTGTCACTGCTGCCCGCCCTCCGAATGCTGCGGCACGGCGGGTGCTTGCATGCCGTGCTCGCGTGCGGTGTGCAGCCCGGCCAGGGTGGCCGGTCCGGGGATGCCGTCCAGGGCGCCCGGGCGTTCGTCGGGGAAGCCGGCGAGGACGCGGGCGGTTTCCCGGAAGGTGCACAGCGGCGCCCCGCGGGTCGGAGTCACCTGCGCGCCCGAGCGCAGCGAATCCACCAGCGCGCGGGCCGATTCCGGGGTCTGGTTGTCGAAGAACTCCCAGTTCACCATGATCACCGGCGCGAAATCGCAAGCGGCATTGCATTCGATGTGCTCGAGGGTGATGGCGCCGTCGTCGGTGGTCTCACCGTGCGCGATCCCGAGATGCTCGCGCAACGCGGCCAAGATGGCGTCGCCGCCCATCACCGCGCACAGCGTGTTGGTGCATACGCCCACGTGGTAGTCGCCGGTGGGGGTGCGCCGGTACATCGAATAGAACGTCGCGACCGCGGTGACCTCCGCGGCGGTCAGGCCCAGCTGTTCGGCACAGAATTCGATGCCGGTACCCGAGACGTGACCGTCTTCGGCCTGCACCAGATGCAGCAGCGGCAGGAGCGCCGAGCGCGGATGCGGATAGCGGGCGATGATCTGGGCCGCGTCCGCGGCCAGCCGCTCGCGCACCTCGTCGGGATAGGGCGCGGGCTTGGTGGTCAGCCGCAACAGGATCTCGGTCATCGGCCCTCCTTCGAAGCCGGTGGCTGCGGCCGGTGCGGATCTCGACTCATCGGTCCACACCGCCCATCACCGGGTCGATACTGGCGACGGAGGCGATGACGTCGGCCACCATGCCGCCCTCGCACATCGCCGCCACCGCTTGCAGATTCGTGAACGAGGGGTCGCGGAAATGCACCCGGTACGGTCGGGTGCCGCCGTCGCTGACCATGTGCACGCCGAGTTCGCCGCGCGGCGATTCGACCGCGCTGTACACCTGCCCGGCCGGCACCCGGATACCCTCGGTGACGAGCTTGAAATGGTGGATGAGCCCCTCCATGGAGGAGCCCATGATCTTGCCGATATGCCGTGGCGAGTTGCCCAAACCGTCCGGGCCGAGGGCCAGGTCGGCGGGCCAGGCGATCTTCTTGTCGTCGATCATGACCGGCCCCGGCCGCAGCCGGTCCAGGCATTGCTCGACGATCTTGAGCGATTCCTTCATCTCTTCGACCCTGATCACATAGCGGCCGTAACAGTCGCAGCCGGTGGTGGTCGGGATGTCGAATTCGTAGGTCTCGTAACCGCAGTAGGGTGCGGCCTTGCGCAGATCGTGCGGCAGGCCGGTGGCACGTAGCACCGGGCCGGTGATGCCGAGCGCCATGCAGCCGGTGAGGTCCAGATAGCCGATGTCCTGGGTGCGGGCCTTCCAGATCGGGTTCTGAGTGAGTAGATGTTCCATGTCGCGCAGGCGCTTCGGTAGCAGCGCCAGTAGTTCACACACCTTGTCGACACCGTCGTCGGGCAGATCCTGGGCGAGCCCGCCGGGCCGGATGTAGGCATGGTTCATGCGCAGGCCGGTGATGGTCTCGAAGACGTCGAGGATCAGCTCGCGTTCCCGGAAACCGAACAGCATCGGGGTGAGCGCGCCGAGCTCCATCCCGCCGGTGGCCAGCGCGACCAGATGCGAGGAGATCCGGTTGAGCTCCATCAGCAACACCCGGATGACGGTGGCGCGCTCGGGGATCTGCTCGGTGATGTCGAGCAGCTTCTCCACCCCGAGGCAGTAGGCGGTCTCGTTGTAGAACGGCGACAGGTAGTCCATCCGGGTGACGAAGGTGACGCCCTGGGTCCAGTTGCGGAACTCGAGGTTCTTCTCGATGCCGGTGTGCAGGTAGCCGATGCCGCAGCGGGCTTCGGTGACGGTTTCGCCCTCGATCTCCAGGATCAGCCGCAGCACACCGTGGGTGGACGGATGCTGTGGGCCCATATTGACGACGATGCGTTCCTCGCCGGCGCCGCGCAGTGCTTCGGCCACCTCGTCCCAGTCCTGGCCGCCGACGGTGACCGTCGTCGGTTCGGGCGGCGCAGCGGGGGACGGCTCGGAGTGGGCACCGAGATCGTCGGTGTGGGTTCCGGCGGCGTGGGTGTCGGTGTTGTTCATCAGCTGTAGGCCCTCCGCTCGTCGGGCGGCGGGATACGCGCGCCCTTGTATTCGACCGGGATCCCGCCGAGCGGGTAATCCTTGCGCTGTGGGTGTCCGCGCCAGTCGTCGGGCATGGTGATGCGGGTGAGTGCGGGATGTCCGTCGAATTGGATGCCGAAGAAGTCGTAGGTCTCGCGTTCGTGCCAGTCGGTGGTGGGATACACCCGGTACAGCGAGGGGATGTGCGGGTCGGCGTCGGGCGCCGACACCTCGATCCGGACCCGGCGCCCGTGCGTGATCGACGTCAGGTGATACACCGCGTGCAGTTCGCGGTCGGCATCGTCGGGGTAGTGCACGCCGTTGACGCCCAGGCACAGTTCGAACCGCAGCGCCGGATCATCGCGCAGCGCACGAGCCACCGCGACCAGGTCCGCGCGCCGCACATGCAGGGTGAGTTCGTCGCGGAACACCACCACTTTCTCCACGGCCGCCGCGAAGTCGAGCCCGACGTCGTCCAAGGCCGAGCGCAGCGACTCGACGAGGGCGTCGAAGTATCCGCCGTAGGGCGGGGCAGTCCCGCCGGGGAGGCTGACCTGGCGGATCAGCCGGCCGTAGCCGGAGGTGTCGCCGGTGCCCTTGGCCCCGAACATGCCGTGCCGGACCCCGATCACCTCGTCGCCGGAGCCGCCGCCCGGATCGCCTGTGGTCATCGCAGCAGCCCTTCCATCCGAATGGTGGGGGTGGCGGC
>NZ_BAFY01000125.1 GCF_000308555.1 Nocardia cyriacigeorgica NBRC 100375
CAGGTCTTCGGCGAACGCGAACAACTCGACGGCGTCGAAGTGGTGAACTGGGCCGCCGCCCAACCCTGGTCCACCGGCAAGGTCGGCATGACCGGCATCTCCTACTCGGCGATCAACCAGTTGCAGACCGCCGAACGCAATCCCGAAGCGCTGCACGCGATCTTCCCGATCGTCCCCGGCAGCGACCTGCTGCGCGACATCGCGGCCACCGGTGGCGGCGTCGGATTCGGGTTCCTGCCCGCCTGGCTACTGGCCGTCAACACCTCCAAGCTGATCCCGGACGTGAAGTCGATCGTCGACGGCCGGTTCGACTGGAAATGGCTGGCCGACCGCGTCCAGGACCCGCTGACCTTCGTCAACTACCTGCTCGCCGCGCTTACCGTGCCCAGCGTCGACGCCATCCCGCCGCACCTGATGGAACTCATCCAGGAAGACAGCGCCATCCGGCAATCCTGGCTCGGCCACCCCGACAAGATCGACATCCCGACCTTCGTCTACGGCGGCTGGCACGACATCTTCACCTACTCCTCGCCCCGGGTCTACAACGCCGTCGACGTGCCCGACTCGCAGAAAAAGCTCATCATGGGCGACATCTACCACCTGACCACCGGCAGCGGGAACGGCCTTCCCGGCGCGCCACCGCGCCTGGACGTGCTGCAACGGGCCTGGTTCGACAAGTGGCTCAAGGGCATCGACAACGGCATCGACACCTACGACAACGTCACCCTGTGGCAGCAGGGCGGCGGCTGGACCAGCACCACCGCCTTCCCGCGTCCAGGCATGGACTACCGCCGCATGTACCTCGACGCGGCACCGTCGGGAACCGTCCGCAGCGTCCACGACGGCAGCCTGGCCACCGCGCCCGGCGCACCCGCGCAGCTCACCGTCGCGCCCGGACTCGCCACGTTGTGCTCACGGGATTCGGCCACCGGTACTGCGGGCATCACCGGCATCCTCGACGCCTGCGCCAAGGACTCCAGGATCAGCGAGACCAGCGCTCTGACCTTCACCAGCGCGCCCGTGCAGGGTCCGACCGAGATCTCCGGTCCGATCAGCCTGCACCTCAACGCCGTTCACGACGCCACCGACGGCTACTGGTCGGTCACGGTCAACGATGTCGCCCCCGACGGCCGCTCCACCGTGCTCACCAGCGGCCAGCTCACCGCCTCGCTGCGCACCGTGGACGACACCCGCGCCAGCCGCTCGGCCAACGGCGACTACACCGACCCGTACCCGGTGCTGACCCTCGCCACCAGACAACCACTGGTACCCGGCCGGCCCACCATCATCGACATCGGGCTCACCGCCACCGACGCCATCCTGAAACCCGGCCACCGGCTGCGTGTGGACGTCTATGCGATGAACTTCCCGCGCGGGTTGCCGCTGCGGCCACTGCTCAACGAAAGCGAACTCAAACCGCAGCACGTGCGGCTGGACCCGAACCAGCCCAGCTGGATCAATATCCCGGTTTCGGGCACGCCGGGCTGGTAACCAGCACCACCGCAACCCCTCTCGACCGATCGGCTGCTCCCGTCCCGAACCGGCGGGAGCAGCCGACCGCGCTGATCCGACAATCCGGGCCCGAGTGAACGACTACGCTCAGCCCTGTGGTGAACGAGGGTGACGCAGCGGTAGAACTCGTCGCGATCAACGACGTGGTGCTCGAAGATCTCGTTCGGGTCGCCGCCACCGAGGCCGCCGCCAACGAGGTGACGCCACCGATCACCCCCGGGGAGAACTGGACACCCGCCCGCGAATCCTGGCTGCGAGCCTGTCACCGAGACCGTCGACCCGGTTTCGCCGGGCCACTACAGGAGTCGACGTGGGCGATCACGCTCGACGGGCGAGTCGTCGGGTCGATTCGTTTGCAGCGCCTAGAAGCCGATACGGCCGAGACCGGTATCTGGCTGGCGCGCAGTGCGCGTGGTCGCGGTATCGGTCACCGAGCGCTCGGCATCCTGCTCGCCGATGCGCACGAGCTCGGCGTGACAACCGTCGTGGCCAATACGACCGCGGCGAATGCCGGTGCGCTAGCTCTGCTCCAGCACGCGGGATTCGTCATCGAGACACCGGACGCCGACGGCGGCGTGCGAGCGTCACTGGTCCTGGCGCAGTAGTCGGACTGGCGACGCCGATCCGTTCAGGGTGCTCAATCCGCCACGGGCTCGATATCCGCACCCGGTTCCTCGGCCTGCACCGGCGGTGCGGTGAACAGGTCGATCTGCTCGCCCACATAACGGATCACCACGGCCGCGACCGCCGCCACCGGCACCGCGAGGAACGCCCCGACGATCCCGTACAGGGCACCGCCTGCCGTCACCGACAGCAACACGATCACCGCGTGCAGCTTCACGCTGCGGCTCTGCAGCACCGGTTGCAGGACATTGCCCTCCAACTGCTGCACCGCGACGATGATGCCCAGCACGATCAACGCCGTGGTCAGGCCATTGGCGACCAAGGCGACCAGCACCGCGAGCGCACCGGCGACGAACGCGCCGACCATGGGAATGAACCCACCGAGGAAGGTGATCACCGCAAGTACCAGCGCCAGCGGCACGTCCAAGATCACCAGGCCCAAGCCGATCAACACCGCGTCGATCATGCTGACCACCGCCTGGGTGCGGATGAACCCACCGAGCACCGCCCAGACCCGGGCCAGCACCTCCTCGAGATGCCGGCCGGCGGGGGAGCCGACCGTATTGTGCAGCCACGGCAGGAAACGCGGTCCGTCCTTGATGAAGAAGAACGACAGCACCAACACGAGGAACAAGGTGATCAGCGCCGACGTCGCCGCGCTGACACCGGTGAACACGCCGGTCGCGATCTGCTCGGCACTGGACTGCAATCGGGTGACCACCGCGTCCACCGCGGAATCCAGCTGTTCGTCGCGCACATTCAGCGGCGGGCCCTGCAACCAGTCACGTACCTTGTTGATGCCTTCGGTGGACTTGTCGGCCAAGTCGGGCGCCTGGTCGACCACCGATGGCACGATCAGCGCGATCACACCCGCCAGCACAGCGAGGAACCCGATCACCGTGATCGAGGCGGCCGCGGCCGGGCGCAACTTGTGGTCCATGAGCCAGCGGGCCGGCGGCCACAGCACCGTGGCGACCACGATCGCCAGCAGCACCGGCAGCAACACGACCCACAGCTTGGCGACCACATTGCCGATCACCCAGGCGCCCGCGGCGATCGCGACCACGCACAACGCCCATTTCGCCAGCCACAGCACCCCGACACCGATGGCGTCACCCCGATTCGGCGTGCGATCGCGAGCGGTCTTCTCGGCTGCCGTCTTGTCCACGTTCGGCCCGTTCACGCCGCCAGTCTTACACGGATCCCGCACACCGGCCGGGTACGCCGATGGTGACGCCCGTCGCGGTCAACGGTCGGTGCGGCGGGGCACGCGGTCGGAGCGCGCTGTCAGCGGGGGACCCGCACCGGATCGGCGCAGCTGGCCACCGCGTCGACGAACGAGCAGTCGGCGGGGCCGCGGGTCGGTCGGTAGCGGGGTGGCACGCCACCCGCGCGGGTGATGTCGGCGTAGGCGGGGACGGCGTCGGTCGGCCGCCGGGTCAGTGCCGGGTCGGCGAGGACGTCGACGGTGTAGAGGCCGAAGCGCGGAGTGTAGGAACCCCACTCGTAGTTGTCGGTCAGGCTCCAGTAGTTGTAGCCGATCAGGTTCATCCCGTCGGCCTTCGCGCGTTGCAGCCAGTAGACGGTGTCGCGCAGCAGGTCCGCCCGGGTGTAGCCGTCGGCCCGCGGGCGCCCGTTCTCGGTGGGCATCCCGTTCTCGACGATGTAGAGCGGCCGCCCCGGGAACCTGTGCGCGTAATGCTGCAATGCGTAGTAGATGCCTTCGGCCTGCAACGGCATCGTCCATAGCCGGTTCATGTCCGGCGGCCCCGCCAGTAGCGACTCGGGGGAGAAGCCGTAGTAGTAGTCGATGCCGATGTAATCGAGCTTCGCGCCGATACGGTCGATCAGCGGACCGTTCACCGCATCCTCGGCGGTCGGGACATAGGCGACATTGCTGGAGACCATCGCACTCGGGTGCACGCGGTGGATGTGGTCGTAGATGGTGTTGTGGGCCAGGGCGATACGATCCTGCATGGCCGCGACGTCACCGATGCCGATCCCGCCGTGGCGCAGCTCGTTCAGGACATACATCGCGGGCTCGTTGAAAGTGATCCACAGCGGATCGTGGGCGGCATAGCGATCGACGACCGCGCGCGCGTTGGCCAGCCAGTCGTCCACCATCGCCGGATTGCGCAGCCGCCGCGGTCCACTTCCCAGCCGGGGTACACCCAATGGTCCAGAGTGAGCATCGGCCGCATACCCGCCGCCTCGATCGCCGCGATGACATTGTCGTAGAACCGGAATCCCGCCGGATCCCATTCGCCCGGCCGGGGTTGAAGCCTGGCCCACTCGATTCCGATGCGATAGACCCGCACACCCAGTTGCGCCGCCAGGCCGATATCGGAGCGGAAGCGCCCGTAGAAGTCGATCGAATCGAGGTATGGGTCCTCGGTCTTGCCGACGGCGATGTAGCGCACCCAGTTGCTGTCGGGCGCGTTGCCCTCGGATTGGAAGCCGGAAGCCGCGACGCCCCACAGGAAGTCGTCACCGAGCGGCGCCACCGTCTCCGGGGCGGGCGGCCGCGCCCCCGCTCGTCCACCGAGTAGGGCAGTGGCGGTCGCGGCGGCGAGCCCGGCGAGAACGTGGCGGCGGTTCGGTTGACGCA
Organism: Nocardia cyriacigeorgica NBRC 100375; assembly: GCF_000308555.1. Taxonomy (GTDB): domain Bacteria; phylum Actinomycetota; class Actinomycetes; order Mycobacteriales; family Mycobacteriaceae; genus Nocardia; species Nocardia cyriacigeorgica. The sequence continues at coordinate 4,745 of NZ_BAFY01000125.1, forward strand.
TTGACTCGTGCTCCTCATGTGACAGGTGCCCGGGTGGTGTTGGGTCAGCCTAACGACCGATTGGGTGGCGGGGTGGGGAAGTGGACGGTCCGAGTGGATATCTCGCGAGGAGGAGGAGATGGGGGAGAAGGGCCGGACGTTCGGCCTCGGGCAGGACCACGGCCAGGGGGCTTTGTAGATCAAAGAACTGCGGCCTGTCAGATCCATCATCAAAAACAATGCGATACGTAGATATGCGCATCTACGCATGTGCATCTCTCGTTAGAAACACTCGCCATCACCAACGCTCCGGTTAAAACACATAGAAGGGAAGGGGGCCCACGGACGAGGGGCCCTGAGTCGTGTATCTCCAGTACTTGGGGCGACGCCTGCTTCGGTGGTCCAGTGGTTGGGGCTTCTCGTTACGGGCGGCGGCGACCGCTCCTCTCGTGGTGTGGCGTTCGCGAATTAGCGTATGTCTCGACCTGCGTCTATTACCCCTGGCGCAATCGGGCGTGAATATTCTTGCTCTATCTGGAATCCGCCGTGCTCGGACAAGCCGCAAGACGGACGAGCTGAGACATTCGCCCTGTTGCGCGACGTGGGTGTTCGATGGCTTGCAACGGCGGGTCTGCCTTGTCACGTGCCACTGACCTGGGGAGATTGCTTGTGCTGGCATGCGCGCGGCTGACTTCGGCGGCACAGTCGTCCCGTGCGGCCTTCGCGGTTGTGTGAGCTGGCGTTTTATGCCCTTCCAGGGCTGTCCGTAGCGTCGACGGCATGGACTGGAGTTTTCTGTCGGCCGAGGAGCTTTCGGCCGTGATGGATGCCGGTGCGGTCACTTCGGTCGAACTGACCGAGGAGGCTATCGGCCGGATCGAGAACTACGACAAGGCGATCAACGCGATCTGTGTGCGGGACTTCGACCGTGCGCGGGAGGCCGCGGTGGCTGCTGATCGGGCGCGCGCTCGCGGGGAGAAGCGTGCGCTGCTCGGTATCCCGGTGACGGTCAAGGAGTCCTACGACATCGCGGGGCTACCGACGACCTGGGGCATGCCGCTGGAGCGGGATCATGTGCCGGCCGAGGACGCTGTGCAGGTGGCGCGGTTGAAGGCGGCGGGGGCGGTGGTGCTGGGTAAGACGAATGTGCCGCTGGGGCTGCAGGATGTGCAGAGCTTCAACGAGATCTACGGGACCACCGGCAATCCGTGGGACCACAGTCGGACGGCGGGCGGGTCCTCCGGTGGATCGGCGGCGGCGCTGGCGTCCGGATTCGGCGCGTTGTCGATCGGTTCCGATATCGCTGGTTCGTTGCGCACGCCCGCGCATTTCTGTGGCGTCTACGCACATAAGCCGACGCTGGGGCTGGCGGCGATGCGGGGGATGGTCGCGCCGCGCGTGCCGGCGTGGCCGGTCGAGGCCGATCTCGCGGTCGTGGGTCCGATGGCCCGCACTGCTCGCGACCTCACGTTGTTGCTGGACGTGATGGCCGGACCCGACCCGTTGACGTACGGCATCGCATACAGCGCAGCATTGCCGCCGGCGCGCCACGATCGGCTGGAGGATTTCCGGGTGCTGGTTGTCGATGAGCATCCGCTCATCGCGACCGGGGGCGCTGTCCGTACGGGGGTGGACCGGGTGGCGGACGTGCTGGCCGATGCGGGTGCGCGCGTGGAGCGGCACAGTCCGTTGCTGCCCGATCTGAGCGAAGCCGCGAGGGTCTATATGCAGCTGCTGTTTTCGAGTGCTGTCGCCCGTTACCCCGTGGACGCGTACGAGGCGCTGCGAGACCGTGTCGCCGCGCTGGACGCCGAGGACCGGAGTCTGGCTGCGACGCGGCTCCGTGCCACGGTGTGCTCGCACCGTGACTGGATGGCGGCGGACACCGCTCGTGAGCGTCACCGCCACGGCTGGCGGCAGTTGTTCGATGAGTTCGATGCCGTGGTGTGCCCGATAACGCCGACTCCCGCGTTCCCGCGCGATCATGATCCGGATCTGTTGGGGCGCCGGCTCGATATCGACGGCGTCGCGTACCCGTACTTGGATCAACTCGTCTGGGCGGGTGTCGCGACGATGCCGGGCCTGCCCGCCACGGCAGTGCCCGCGGGTCGTTCGCCGGAGGGATTGCCGGTGGGCGTGCAGGTGATCGGTCCGATGTTCGAGGATCGCACTCCGCTGCGGTTGGCCGAGCTGCTCGAGCAAAGGCTCGGCGGTTTCGTCGCGCCGGAGTAGGGGTTGCGGTAGTGGTGACGTAGCGGTATTGAAATCGTGCAGTATTCGATCCTGACTCGGTACGAGAGGACTCGCTGGTGCAGTCACCAGGGGGTGGCCTCTCAAACTTGCGTGCACAGGCCGACGCACTGGTCTGATCGGTGCGCGCACTTAGGATGCTCGGAAGCCGCTGATTTTCTGCTCAAGCAGTTCAGTCAGTCGGCATCCGGCCGGTTGCCGATCTAGTCACGCAGCGCTGATTCCGCGAGTCGAAGGACGTTTCGGGACGAACCGCCGCCACCCGAAACGCCATCGAACTGCCTCGCCAAAACCGCAGATGTGCTCATCCTGATTGCCAGGACCCCATCCGGCGAGAACCATCTGGCTCGCACTCGAAATTGGTTGCTGCTGCCAAGCATCAGAGGTTGCTGGTCCTACTCGTGCGTCGATCTTTGCGAGCCTATCGTTGAAGATTGTTGCTACTCGGGCATTTTCGGTTTGAATCCAGATCCGAGCACTTGCGATCTGCTCCTGGATGTCGTGGCCGAGCTTGGTGAGCTCCGCCAAAGTCGAGGGTTCATCGTCGGGGCGTCGACGGACCCGGTAGGGATACTCGGCCCGCGCGACGAGTGCTTTCACCGCTGCGGCATAGCCATCGCGCCGTTTGGAGGCAGCATCACGCATCCCAGTGACCGCTGCCGTAATCAAACCGCCGACAACCGACGAGCTCAGCACCAGCGTAGCGATTGTCAGATAACTCGGCGTATTGCTCATGCGGCTCCTTGGCGGCGCAGACTTTCGCGGCGGTACTCTTCGATAACGCTCCGAAGCTCGGGACTCTGGATTGGGTAAACCGGTTGGTTACCCTTCACGTGGCCCGGTTCTCCCGCGCCGTGAGGTGCGTCCTCCGAGGGCCAGTTACCCGTTCGCCGCCAGAATTCCTCGTAGAAGAGATGACGGTGTACCCGCGCGACATAGTCATCGAGCCCGTCGTCCCACACCCACCTTAAGGGCCGGGGATCACCAGGGAACCAGAGGCACAGCTGTCCGTAGCAGCCAGTATCGGGATCGAACGAGTAGCGGTGTTTCCATTGCCGAACAGATCCCAATGGGAAGGACACTATCTCTTCATCTGGAGTGATCGATATCCGTGCGCGTTCGGTGTTGTACCCGGCGACAACAAGTTCCGGCGGTGGTGCGAAAGACAGATCTATGCCGTATCCGCCGCACTGCGGCGCCCTCGTGCGGTCGACCGACACGCCAGCTTGGCGGGCGGTCAGCCGCGCGAGGACACCGTCAGGATCGGCGAGTAGATCACTCAGCGAGGTGCCCACGCCCGCCCCGGCTTGATCGACTGGATAGCGAGCGCTGAAGCAGTGGGCCGACCGGTACTCGTTCGGCCGCCGTTGCCATTCCAATCCGCGAGTACGACTGCGGGATCGCGCGGATCGGGTTGAGGGAAGGGGTCACCGAACAGTGCGTGCCACACATCGAGCGCCGCGTCGTTGTCGCTTTGCTCAAGATCCAGAGCTTCGCGAGCCTGCGTAGCCAAGCTCGCGAATGTGCTCGCAGCGGTTTGCCGTTCCGCGGAAGTCCATTTCACGGTCACATCGTCATCGCCGGCCGGGTCGAGCACCTGATCGAGCACCGCAGTCTGGGCGTGTTCAAGGACGTCGGCCACGGCGTACTTGTCGGGCATCTTCCGGTCGATCACTGCGAACGCGAGGGATTCGACCACGATACCCTTGATGAACTTGAGGTCGTTGTTGCTCTTGACGAGTGCCTTCATCTCACGTACCTGATGGACGAATCGGCCCTTGGTGTCCTGGTTGCGCTCGGAAACGACGCGGCCTTGGCGGCGGGTGTTGCTCGGTTCCCAGCACTTCTGGTCACGGTCCCCGATCAGGACAAACTCGTCATCGTCGTCGAACGCGGGAACGAGGTCGATGGTGAAGTCGAGATCGGCGAAGGTAACGCGCAAGGCCTTGGCCGAGGGCTTGTCACCGTGGTCGAACTTCGCGTCCGGCCATGCCTTGGCGACTGGGGCCTGGAACCAGTCCATCGCGGTCTGCGGACCTTCAGGCCCGCTCAGCGCGGCCCAGTGTTCTGCTTTCAGAACGATGACGATATCGACGTCCTTGAGAGGTTTCAGCATCGTCTTGCGGGCGAACGAGCCTTGCAGGAAGCTCGTGTGGACGAAACCGGCATCCTCGAGCACGTCGCGGATGGCGTTGTGTCGTTCCTGTGCTCGTTCGCGTTGCGCTGGATCGAGATTCAGTTCTTCGTCGAGTTCGGCAAATGCGCCATCGACAGTTTGGCCCATGCGGGCACCCTCCAAGGTGAGGTCCGTCCGCATCAGCGAGACAGATTGCGTAACAGTGCAATCCGGGTCCTAGGCGAGGACACACGTGTGTCCTTTGCGCCAGGGGCCGGATGTGAAGGCGTGACCGAGACCTGGTCCACTCACAGACCCCTCGGTGTTCCCTTCGATGGGAGGGCGCTACGCTGGTTCTTGGAAGAGAAGGTTGCGTAGCGACCTCGGTTTGGGGCGGGCACGCCAATGCCCGCCCCAAAGCTTGTTCTACTTCTCGGTAGTCACCCCCGCATCAGCGGCACCGTGTGCCCGATCGTCGGCGGGATCACTCTCAGGCAGCTTCGCGTTCGGCGGTACTCCCAGAATCACGGTGGTTGGGTCGGTGGAGAAGTCGACGCGATGCCCGAGAGCCAGTCGAGTGGAGGCGTACCATCGTGGCGCGGAATCACTGTCCTCGCCAGCTTCCTCATCGGGGGTCCTGGCGATCGCGAACCCGATCGTCGTTGCCGGGTCGGAGAGAGGCTTTCGATCACCGTCTTTGTAGACGATCTCGACCTTCTTCTGGCAACTCGCGCAGCACTGCTCGCTCATAACCCACGAGACCACCCGAGGAACGCCAATAGATCCCTCGGTGGACGTGACGTGCTGGCGAGCGACGTATTCAAGCTCCCCGACATCAAGGACTCCGGCTTTCTGTACCTGCATCAGGTACTTCCAGACGGGTAGCAACTCCTTCAAGGCAGGGACCGATACACCTGCGTCGCGGGCCGCGACGATCCATCGCGTCAACCGCACGACGATCTCCGGGTAAGCGCCGGCGCGGGTGCCGACACGAACGGTGCGGGGTATCAGGCCTTCGGTCATGTAAAAGGTCAGTTGACGGTCGCTCAAGGAATACCCAGACTTACGGATCCGGCTGAGCAGCTCGGACTTGGTCACAAGATCCGGCTCATCGCCCTGTAGTTGCAGGTATTCCAGGAATCCATTTTCCTCAAGCGCCACTGTCATCACCACCTCAAGTTAAGCTTACACCATCACTGTAGGTGTAGACGCTCGCCATGAAGGTGATGCTGAGCACTATCCGAGACTCACGATCCCTCTGGGCGGCGTATTCTTCGGCGGTGAGTCTGTTCTCCGGGCTGATGCGGTCTGGTCTCGCCCTATGGCGTGTGCTTGATCGGCGGCTCGGGTGGCGAGGTAGTCGGTCCAGTCTCGTCGGGTTCGTTGCGCCCATCGTGTGGCGGTGTTGATGTCGATGCCCAGCAGATCGGCGGCGATCGGCCCGGGGATCTCGCGGGCCCAGGCGGCGCGGGCGGAGTTGCGCGAACTCAATGTTTGATGCCGTGGGCTCGGAGTTTGCGGGCGAGGATGTGGGACGAGGCTGGTCTGCCGGGGGAGCGTCCCGGAAACAGGTAGCGGGTGTGCGGTTCGGTGCGGTGGAAGGTTTCCCGGGCGGTGCTCGCTTCGCCGAGCGCGTGGAAGACTGCTGCGGCGGCCGGGGGCAGCAGTGCGGTGAAGTCTCCGAGTCGCAGGTAGGTGTCGCCGTCGATCTGTTCGAGGTCGGTGACAGTCAGGTGCGCGAAACTTGTTGTGGTGCGGCCGAATAGCAGGACGAGGATGCCGGCGGTGCGGATGTCGAGGGGCAGGCTCGCATCGTGCAGGCATCGCCGCAGGGTGCTCCAGCGGTCGTCTTCGTCGAGGAATGCGTCCGGCTCTGTGCCTGCCCGGTGCGGGACGGTGAGGTCGCAGAGGCTGCGCTTGTTCGCCCAGTCGATGAAGGTGGACAGGAAATAGTTGGTCTGGGTTCCTGCGTCGAGCCAGCGATCGAGGTCGGCCTGTGTGGCGGTGTCCAAGGTCTTGCCGTGAGCGTCGAGCCAGGTCAGGAAGTTCAGGGCGATGGTGACCTGGGAGCGGACGTAGGTGGCGGCGTTCCTGGTGATCGGCCGGTGGCGCGCCCGATTCCGTGCACGGCGCAGCGCTTGCCAGGATGTGAAGGGCCGCAATAGTTTCGCGTGATATTCGGGCTGTTCGCGCAGAAGGTTGTCGAGCCAGACGTCGATGCGGTCGAGCAGTTCGGTGCGTTCGAGGAGGATGCCGGCGTGGACGAGCAGGTCCCGGGCTCGGTGCAGGGCATAGCCTTGCGGATATCCATCGAGGAGTTCGTGGGTGATGGGCTCGGTGTGGGCGCGGAGCGCGAGTTCGCGAAGCAGGCGCGGTCCACTGCCGCGTTTCTGGAGCCAGTTCATGACGTTCGCGGGCCGGGGAACGGTATCGAAGATGCCGATCAACTGCGCGAGTTGATCGGGGATTCCGTGATCTGGGTGGGTGAGCAGGTCGCTGAGCTTGTGCCGCAAGGCATCATGGATAGTCTCGTGCGCTCGGCGCCGTGTCCGGTCCGCCGGTTCGGCCAGGTCCGGTTCCAGGATGTGCCCGGCGTCTCTGCATGGCAGACAAACAGGGTGGCGGGCAAGAGGATTCGCCGGGTAGAGGGTGCCGCAGATCAGGCAGGCGCGTTTGCGGCGGGCGCGGCAGCGACCGCAGATATCTGCCGCGCCGGCGCCGGCGCGGCAGTCAATGCCCCGGACGTCGCCGCAGGCGCCGCAGCGCCGCTTGGGCCGCCGGTAGCAGCCCTTGCAGATCGGTCCCTCGTCGGTGTGTGCGTAGGTTGGGGCGGTCCGTTCGCAGCTGTGACAGCGGCTTTCCGGTGCGTGGTAGCAGTTCGGGCAGAGCGCTGCTCCGTCATCGCGGCGGGCCGCGACGCGCATAAGTCGGCCGCAGGCTCCGCAGTTCTCGACCTTGCGGCCGCGGCAGCAGGTAGCGCAGAGGGGTCGCTGTTGCTCGTCTCTCCCGCGGACGGGGCGATCGCGCCCGCAGCGCGAACACGGCGCGCGATGACGGAAGTGGAGGTAGCACGATTCGCAGGCGCGGCCGCCGGGAACGATGTGGCGCAACTCCTTGGGCTGCCCGCAGCTCAAACAGCGTGGAACGACGACCGTGGAATAACCGGCCCCCGATAGCAGCTCCGCGAGCCGCTGGACCGGGATCGGCGCATCCGACGAACCCGAGACCAGGGAATCGGGATGGTCGGCCAGATGGGCTTCGAGCTGGCGAAACGCGCGCGTGCCCCCAGCACGGTCAACGAAGTCGAGGGCATCGGCGAGATCGATGCCCTCGATCGCCCCCGCGACATGGCGAGCGGCCAAATCCAACACGTCCCGCCGTGATTGGGCGGGTTTGCGCGGGCTGGTCACGCCGGGCCCGGGCGGCGGATGGTTGTCCGGCGGGCCTGCGGCCGGGGCCCGGAGGAATCCCCGGCAGTCTTAGCGACCTGAACATTCACAACCTCGACCTCGATCAGATCGTTCGGCGTGCAGTCCAGGATGTCGCACAACGCTGCGAGAGCATCCATCGGCAGCCGCTTCGGCGGCTGGGTCACCAGTCGGAACACCTGCTCGCGAGACAGGTGGACTCCGCGCTCGGCCAGCAGCGGAACCAGGTCAGTTGTCTGGAAAATATCCCTGGCCGCCATGACTTTCCGCAGATTCCACTGGTAGCCCATCTTCTTGATCATCTGCTCTCCCAAAGCTCGGAGTGCCCCTCCATCGACCGGCGGATCAGCCGCGTCCGATATTCGTCCGACACCCCGGTGTAGATCGCCGTCGTGGAGGCATAGCGGTGGCCGACCTGCTCAGAGACGAACCGCTCGGGGTAGTCGAACTCGACCAGATGCGTGACGTAGGAATGCCGCAGTGAATGCAGATCGAGTTCTTCGGGCAACTCGGCCAGCCGCCGGGCCTGCTCGAACGCCTCGTTGATACTGCGCAACGACATCCTTCCCGCTCGTTCGTGAACCCAAAGTGCTTGCAAACGAACGGGATTGAACAACGGCCGGACCTCAGTCACCCAATGATCGACCACTTCCACGATCCAATCCATCTCCGGGACAGTCAACACCGTTCGCCGCTTGGGAGGGCTGCCGTTGGAGGACTTGCCCCACCGCACGAACCACGCGCCATATTGGCCGTACTGCGGCATCTTCGGTGCGTGCCGACGGTCGGCCAGGTCTAGGCGTTGAGCTTCGCGACGGCGGAAGCCGTAGGCGTAGACAGTCTTCAGCAACGCCGCATCACGCAGGGCGGGAAGTGCGCCCTTGCGGCCGTGGAGCCGTGCGTGCTCGACCCGCCCATCGGCGGCATCGAACAGCGCCTGAACCTCGTCGTAGGTCAACGGCCGCCGTCCCGGCTGTCCCTCGAAGTCGGTGACATGGGCGACCGAGTTGCCCTCGTGGAACACCTGCTGGGGCACCGACCCGAACCGCTCCCGGCAGACCGTCGGCCACTGGTACCGGGGATCGGTCACGTACTGCATGAACAACGTGATCGACACCTCGTAGCCGCGGGCGGTCGAGACGGTGATTGGGCGCGAACCCTCCCGCTCGGATCGAAGGTGAGTGATGAAATCCTCCCGTCGGCCGGGTCCCATTGCCACGGATAGGAATTCGTGAACTCACCCAACCTGCGGATCAGCGCGATCCGTGGCCGGATCGTGGCGTCCTTCAGGAACCGCGTGCGCTGCTGACGCTCCCAGCCAGCCAGCATCGCATCGAACACCGCTCGTTCGGGGTCCAGGTGGACGACACCATCGGCGAGCACAAGGTGCGCCGCACCGGGCGGATCAGCCCTCTCCATGGTGTTGCATTAAACACAACATTGTTGCGTCTTGTTTGCGGAACGCTGGAATCACCCAGGTAGAGGACAAATTTCGCGCTGGCACGCTAAGGTGCCAATTGTTCTCAACCTGCGGCGCAGCCTTCGTCGCCGTGATGCGCAGTGTTGCATTTAATGCAATTCATCCCAAAAATCCTGCTACAGCCCGAGTTTGGTGACGGCGTTGTCCTCCAGGGGATTTGCGGTGCGGATGTAGCGGTGCACGGTGCGGGGGTTGGACCAGCGGCCTTGGCGCATGATTTCGCGGTCGGCGGCGCCGCCGAGAGCGGCTTGGGTGGCGAAGCCGGCGCGCAGGGAATGGCCGGAGAACAGGGCGGGGTCGAGGCCCGCGCGGGCGGCGTAGCGTTTGACGAGTTCGGCGACGGCTCGGCCGGAGATCGGGGTGGTGCCGATGCCGCCGTGGCGGGTGATGGCGGGGAAGAGGGGTTGGTCGGCGGGCAGGGTCGCCGGGATGCCGGTGAAGCTGTGGCAGCGGTGGATGTTCGGGTCGGGGGTGGCGAGGTGTTCGCTTGGGTGGCCGGGTGCGGTGGGGTGCAGCGTGAGCAGCGCGATCCAGTCGGCGAAGGCGCAGACGGGGCAGGTGTGTGGGCGGGTGCCGCGGGGGAGGGCGACGCGTTGTTCGGTGATGCCGGTGGGGTCGGTTTTGGTGGTGGGCAGGTGGATGAGCAGGACGGGTTCGCCGGTGCTGTGGTCCTGGCCGACCTGCACGTCGCCGACGCGGAGTGCGGCGAGTTCGCTGCGGCGCAGGGCGCCGGCGAATCCGATGAGCAGGGCGAGGGTGTCGCGGCGGCGTGCGGGTTCGGTGGCCCGGCCGGGCTCGGGTAGTCCGTCGAGGAGTTGTTCGAGGGTGTGTAGCAGGATCGGGCGTTTGCGGACCGGCCGGGCGCGGCGGGTGCGGCGGATGCCGCGGAGGGTGAGCCGCACGACGTCGGAGCGGGTGGGTGAGGGTAGGCCGTTGGCGGCGTGCACGGCTGCGATGGCGGCGGATTTGCGCTCGAGGGTGGCGGGGGCGAAGGCGTGTGCGCCGTCGTCGGTTCGGGCGTCGGCGGCGGCTGCGAGGTAGACGGCGACGTCGAGGGCGTCGGCGGGCAGTGCTTGTCTGCCTTCGGCGGCGCACCAGGCCGACCAGGCGATCCAGTCGGTGCGGTAGGCGCGCACGGTGTTCGCCGATTGTGAGGCTTCGAGGTATCGGCCGAGGGCGGCGGCTTGGTCGTCGGCGAAGCGCTGCCGCACTTCGCGTAGTGCCGCGGTGTCGACGAGGACGCTGCGGACCCCGCGGTGCAGTTGCGCGCGGACCGGATCGGGGATGGCGATGTCACGCTGCTGGTGTGCGGGCGAGTCCGCGGTCATCTGTGCCCTCCGGTTCGGTGCGGTACACGAGGGAGTCGTGTTCTGCCCGAATCTATCCGGTGCGTGCCGGTCGGTGCCGTGATGCCGGGCGAGCGTGCCGGATCTTCGGGGCCTTGTCGGTCGTTGCGCTCGGCGCTGTCGCCGTTCCGGGTCATCGGCTGCTCGGCCGGGATTCAGGGGTCCCAGCGCGGTTCGGGACCCCTGATCGGTCAGGGCTCGAGATCGATGACGGCGCGGCCGCTGCCGATGTCGAGGGGTACCGAGACCTGGTCGTGGGCGATCAGCCAGGTGCGGTCGATTCTGCGCATGCCGTAGGTGACGCGCACCCACATTCCGGGTGTGGTGGTGCCGTCGGCGAGGGTGCCGCGCAGGCGGGCGAAGGCGTGGCCGAAGGCGAGGTCACCGGAGGCGGTGATGGTGAGATCGCGGATGTCGTAGGTGAGGGTGTCGAAGACCTGGAACACGCGTGCCCAGTTGTCGAGCTTCGCCGCGATTCCCGCGTGTTGCAGCGGCGGTTCGATGTCGAAGGACACGACGTCGGTGGTGTAGAGCTGTTCGAGGGCGTCGAGGTCTTTGGCTTGAAGTGCTTCGATCACCTTCTCGATCTGCCGGCGGATCTCGGTGTGGTCGGTGGTGCGGTGGAGTTCGGTGGATGCGGCCATGTTCGGCTCCTCAGGCCTGGACGAGGGTGTTGTCGGCTGGCGTGCGCAGCGGTGCGAGTGCTGCGCTCCAGGCGATGAGCTGGTCCAGGGTTTTGTGCAGGGCCTCGGTGTGCTGGTCGCGGGGTGTGAAGGTGGTGTGGTCGGCGAAATCGGTGAGCAGCGAGATCGCGACCTGGTAGCCGACGTCGGCCATGCCGAGGGTGCCGCAGACCGTGCGCAGTTGAACCACGGCGCGGGCGCCGCCGTTGACGCCGTAGGAGACGAACCCGACGGCCTTGTTCGCCCATTCGGTGCACAGGTGGTCGATGGCGTTCTTCAGCACTCCCGGGACGCCGCCGTTGTATTCGGGGGTCACGATGAGGTAGCCGTCGAACGGGGCGATCCGTTCGGCCCAGGCGCGAGTGTGTTCGTGTGGGGACGGGCCGAACATCGGTGGTGCGGGTTCGTCGAGGTGGGGCAGTGGGTGCTCGCGCAGGTCGATCAGGTCGAACTCGGCGTCGCCGCGTCGGGTCGCGGTGTCGAGGACCCATTGGGCGACCTGCGGGCCGTTGCGGTTGGGCCGGGTGCTGCCGAGGATGATGCCGATCGTGGTCATGGCCTGGTCTCCTGGTGTGTGGGAACGGTGTCGACATTCCCGACGACGCAGCTGCCGGGAATGTCAGGCCGCCTCACATACCGGGGCGCTGATTCGTCGGTAGTGGTAGGTACCCGCAGATCTGGAGGAGCCGAGGATGACCGACCCGCAGCTGCCCGAGGTGATCGCCGAACGCCGTCAGCTGATCAATCTCGCCTACCGGCTGCTCGGCTCGCTGGCCGAGGCCGAGGATGTGGTGCAGGAAACGTTCACGCGCTGGTATGGGCTGTCGGAGCGGCAGCGGGCGGAGGTGGCGGCGCCGGGTGCGTGGTTGACGACGGTGGCGAGCCGGATCTGTTTGGATGTGCTCGGTTCGGCGCGTGCCAGGCGGGAACGGTATGTGGGTGAGTGGATTCCGGAGCCGGTGCCTGGTCGTTCGGAGTGGCGGGGCCGGCCGGGCGCTGCTGATCCCGCGGATCAGGTCACGCTCGACGAGTCGATCAGTATGGCCTTTCTGGTGGTGCTGGATTCCATGACGCCGGCCGAGCGGGTGGCGTTCGTGCTGCACGATGTGTTCCGTTATTCGTTTGCCGAGGTGGCCGAGGTAGTCGGGCGTTCGCCTGCGGCCTGCCGTCAGCTCGCCTGTAGTGCGCGCCGGCGCATCGATACGTCGCGGCGTCCGTCGGGCGCCGAGCGCGCGGAAGTCATCAGGGATTTCAAACGTGCGTGGGAGGCAAGCGATATCGAGGCTCTGATCGGGTTGCTCGATCCGCAGGCGACGGCGATCGCCGACAGTGGCGGGCGGGTGGTGGCTTTCCGTGAGCCGATCATCGGCGGTGAGCAGATCGCTCGGGCCTGGATGGAGATCGCCGCTCGCGGTGGTGCGGTCACTCTCGTGGAGCGCACGGTCAACGGTCAGCCCGGTCTGGTCGCCGAGCGCGAGGGCACCATCATCTCGGTGTACGCCTTCGACATCGTCGATGGTCGCATCACCCGTATCTGGGTGATCCGGAATCCGGACAAGCTGCGGCCCTGGACCGCGGGCTGACCTGTCCCGGCGCGGCCGTGCCGGGTGGGTGAGCCACGTCACTGGCGGGTGCTGTCAGGAATTCGCGGGCTGTCTCGTTCAGGGTGCACTCGAACAGATAGGAGCGATCCATGAAGCACCGCATCGTCGTCCTCGGGGCCGGTTACGCCGGAGCCTATTGCGCGGGATACCTGGCGCGGAAGCTGCATGCCGACGAGGTGGAGATCACCGTGGTCAATGCCGAGCCCGATTTCGTGGAGCGGTTGCGCCTGCACCAGCTGGCCGCTGGTCATGAGCTTCCGCGTCGGCCGCTGAGTGCGGTGTTCGCCGGCACCGGCATCGTGTTGTGCACGGCGCGGGTGACCGCCCTCGACGCCGAGCACCGCACCGTCACGGTGGCTGACGGTGCGGGCGTGGACCGGATCGGCTACGACACTCTGGTGTACACACTGGGGAGCGCGGGCGCCGACCATGGTGTCGCCGGGGTCGCCGAGTATGCCTTCGATGTGGCTGCGCGGCCGTCGGCGCTGCGGTTGCGTGCCCGCCTGGATGAGCTGGACGGGTCGGGGAAGGTGGTGGTGGTCGGCGGGAACCTGACCGCGATCGAGGCGGTCACGGAGATCGCCGAAGCTCGTCCGGGTCTCGAGGTGAGTCTGGTGACCAGCGGCGAACTCGGCGGCTGGCTGGGTCCGAAGGCGCGCCGGCATGTGTTGCGCGCGTTCGACCGGTTCGGGATCTCGATTCATGAGCACACCGCCGTCGAGAGTGTCGATGAGACCGCGGTGGTCGCCGCCGACGGCCGGGTTTTCGCCTCTGATGCGACGGTGTGGGCGGCGGGTTTCGCCGTGCCCGCGATCGCCGGCGACGGTGGTCTCGCGGTGCAGGCCGATGGCCGGATCACGGTGGACCGGCAGATGCGGTCGGTGTCGCATCCGGATGTCTATGCTGCCGGCGACAGTGTGTTCGTCATCGGTGACAACGGCCGTCCGTTGCCGATGTCGTGTGCGTCGGCGGGTTTCACCGGCATGCAGGCGGTCTCGGCGATTGTCGGGGATCTGACCGGGCGACAGGTGAAGGCGACCGCGCTCAGTTATGTGGGCAACCACATCAGCCTCGGTCGCAACGACGCGGTCTACCAGTTGGTCGATGGTGCGGCTCGCTCGAAGCCGGGTGCGCTGTGCGGGCGTGCGGCGGTGGCGGTGAAGTCGTCGATCGTGGCGGTCAGCGGGTGGGCCATCAGCCGTCCGACGTTCGGAATGCCGAGCCGCCGATACCGATTGACCGCTGCCGGACGGCGTTCGCCCGAGGTGGCGGTCGCTTAGGGTCGTCGGTATGGACACTGCCACCGTGGAGCGTTTCGAGGCCAGCCGGAACCGGCTGGCCTGCCTCGCCTACCGTCTGCTCGGCTCGGCCGCCGATGCCGAGGACACGGTGCAGGATGCGTTTCTGCGGTGGCAGGCCGCCGATCACGACTATGTCGAGGTGCCGGAGGCGTGGTTGACCAAGATCGTCACCAATCTGGCGCTGGATCGGCTGCGTTCGGCGAAGGTTCGGCGTGAGCGGACGGTCGGTGCCTGGATGCCGGAGCCGTTGCTGGACGGTGATCCGATGCTCGGTCCGGCCGACGCGGTGGAGCAGCGTGAGTCGGTGACGTTGGCGATGATGACGTTGATGGAGCGGCTCACGCCGGTCGAGCGGGCGGTGTATGTGCTGCGGGAGGCGTTCTCCTACAGCCACGCCGAGATCGCGGAGATTTTGGAGATCTCGGAGTCGGCGAGTCAGCAGCACGTTCATCGGGCCCGCCGACGCATCGCCGCCGAGCGCACGCCCGCGGCTGTCGACGCTGCCTCGGCGCGGCGGGTCGTCGAGGCGTTCGTGGCCGCGGCGTCGTCGGGGCGAACCGATCAGCTGGTGCGGTTGCTGACCGCCGATGCCACCGCGGTCTCCGACGGCGCCGGTGGCACGGCGACGACGTTGATTCGGCACACGACCCGGGAGCGGGTCGCCGATGCCGTGCGGGCCGGTTTGCGGCCGACCGCGGCCAAGCGGCGGCTGGTCGGCGGTTCGCCGTCGATTCATGCGGCCGTCGTCAACGGCAGTCCGGCGATGCTGTTCGTCCTCGACGACCGGGTGTTGGGTGTCGCGGTGCTCGAGGTGCGTGACGGCAGGATCGCGGCCGTGCGCGGCATCGCCGCCCCGCATCGCATCGCGCGTCTCGCCGAGCAGTGGCGAGGGCGTGAGCATGATGTGCCGGTGCTCGAATCCTGGTAGTGCGCCGGCTGATCGGTGGCGAGGTTTGCGCATGTCGGCGCCTTCGCTGCCGCCTCTTACCCACTGAGTTAGTGATCTGTCTCACACGATGTCAGGATGGCGGTCCTGGCGGTGTCTCGTGCTCGAGTCCCACAGAGCGAAGGAGACATCATGAGCAACACCATCGACGTCGTCGTGATCGGCGGCGGATACGCCGGAGTGATGGCGGCCAACCGGATGACCCAGCGCGCCGATGTGACCGTCACCGTGATCAACCCGCGTCCGGTGTTCGTTCCGCGGTTGCGGCTGCATCAGCTGGTGGGCGGGACCCATGAGGCGGTGGTCGACTACAGCGAGGTCCTCGCCGACGGGGTGCGGCTGGTCGTGGACAGCGTGGACCACATCGATGCGGTGGGCCGCAGCGTGCGGCTCACCGGCGGCACCACCATCGGCTACGACTATCTGATCTACGCGGTGGGCAGTGGCAGCGCGGACCCGCAGGTGCCGGGAGTGGCGGAATTCGCTTATCCGATCGCGACATTGGAGGCTGCGCGGCGGCTGCGGTCGGTGCTGTTCGATGCGCCGATGACGGCGGCGGTGACCGTGGTCGGCGGTGGTCCGACCGGCATCGAAACCGCCGCGGAACTGGCCGAGCGGGGTCGCTCGGTGACGTTGGTGTGCGGCGGGCTGCTCGGCCCCTACCTGCACCCGAGCGCGCGGCGCACCGCCCGCAAATATCTGGCGAAGCTGGGAGTCAGCGTGCTCGAAGGCGCCGACAGCGCGGTGACGGCGGTGCGTGCGGATGCGGTGCGGTTGCGTGACGGACGGACGGTGCCGAGCCGGGTGACCATCTGGGCGGTGGGCTTCGGGGTGCCGGATCTGGCCGAGCGCAGCGGGCTGCGGACCGACAGCGCCGGGCGTCTGCTGATCGATGAGACGTTGACCAGTGTCGATGACGAGCGGATCGTGGCTGCCGGTGACAGCTCGGCGCCCTCGGGCCTGCCGTTCCGGATGAGTGCCTACGCCGCCGGTTGCCTCGGCGCCCATGCGGCCGACACCGTGCTGCGGCGGATCGCAGGCGAGGAGCCGGAACCGGTCGACTTGGCGTTCCCGGCGATGTGCATCAGTTTCGGTCGCCGCGCCGGGATCTTCCAGCTCGGCCACAAGGACGATACGGCGATGCGGCTGTATTTCACCGGCCCCGTGGGTAAGGCGCTCAAGGAGTTCTCCTGCCGAGCCAGCGTCAAACATCTGGTGACCGAGGCGCGCAAGCCCGGCTCGCATCATTGGCCCAGCGACGGCAAACGCCGCCCGACGCTGTTGCAGGCCTTGCCCGATGCGGCCGCCGCACCCATCGCCTGACCTCCGCTCCGGCGGTGGCAATCGCTCGGCAAGCGGCGCACCGATGCCGCCACCTGCTCGATGCCACCGCCACGATCGGCGAGAATGCCAGGCCGGCACAGGGGAGAGGACCTCATGGATACACCAGGTGAACGCGGCGAGCACACCGACAGCGCCGACCACGCGACCGTCGATGCGACCCAGACCTTCGTCCGGCACCGCAACCTGCTGTTCACCGTCGCCTACGAGATGCTCGGTTCGGCAGCCGACGCCGAGGATGTGCTGCAGGAAACCTGGTTGCGGTGGGTGAAGGTCGATTTGACGCGGGTCGGCGACCAGCGCGCCTACCTGGTGCGGATCACGACTCGGCAAGCGCTCAACCGGCTGCGTTCGCTGAAGCGGCGCCGGGAGTCCTACGTCGGTTCGTGGCTGCCGGAGCCGTTGCTGACCGCGCCGGAAGCGGCGGCCGACGGCGAACTCGCCGAGAGCGTGTCGATGGCGTTGATGCTCGTGCTCGAGACGTTGACACCGACCGAACGGGCGGTGTTCGTGCTCCGGGAGGCATTCGGCTTCGGCTATGACGACATCGCGGCCGCGGTGGACAAGACCCCGGCCGCGGTGCATCAGATCGCCCACCGCGCACGCCGCCATGTGCAGGCGCGCCGCCCGCGGCGCACCGTCACCGCCGACCAGGCGCAGGCGGCGGTGCGGGCGTTCCAGCAGGCCCTCGAGACCCGGGATCTGCGGGGGCTGCTGGATGTGCTGGCTCCGGATGTGGTGGCCATCAGCGATGGCGGCGGTATCAAGCAGGCCTCGCCGCGGCCGGTCGTCGGTGCGGACAAGGTGGCGCGTTTCATCGTCGGCGGCCTCACCAAACACGATGTGGTGCTCACGGTCGAGGCGACGGTGGTCAACGCCGGGCCTGCGCTGGCGCTGTATGTCGATGGGGCGCTCGACGGCGTGATCGTGACCCACGTCGCCGACGGCCGCATCAGCGGCCTCTACTACGTCCGCAACCCGCAGAAGCTCACTCACCTCGATTCCGAGACGCCGCTGACCTTGCGATGAGGTCGGCGGCAGTCGTTCCCGTCGAGTCTTCGGGGAGTTGTCAACTCCGCTCAGGCGCGTTCCCCGATGGTCGCGGCCGTCGGGGTCAGTCCTCGCGGGCGGCGGGTCCGAAGATGGCGTCGATGACGAGCGCGATCTGGGCGACGGCGCGTTCGATCGTGCCGGTGGGCTGGAACAGGTGGCTCAAGGCCAACCGGACGACGGCTTCGACTCTGCTGCCGAGTTCGTCATCCGATAGGGCCGGCAGCTCGTACCGGGTGCGTACCACGGTGGTGAGGGCGCCGGCGGCGCGGCCGAGGACGGGTTCGGGCTCGGTCATCAGGGTGGGCAGCAGACTGGTGTCGGCGCTGGAGCGGCCGGCCAGTACCGCTTTGAGCAGGGTGTTCTCGGCGGCGGTGCGCAGGGTGAAGTCGACAGCGGCGGTGAGTGCGGCCCGGATGTCGTCGGGATGGGCGGCGATGGTGTCGGTGATGCCCGCGAGGAAGGTGTCGAGTTCGTTGCCGATGACGGCGTCGGCGAGGTCGTGTTTGGTGCCGATCTCCTTGTAGAGCACGGGCCTGCTCACGCCCACTTCTTTGGCGACGCGCGACATGTTGACCGCGCCCCAGCCCTCGGTGCAGACCAGCTGGCGGGCGGTGTCGATGACGCGGGCGCGCAGCAATTGGCGCATCTCGCTCTGAAAGTTCGGCGCTTGAGCCACGACAGCCATCGTACATCACAGCCGATTCCGTCCATCCGTTGACAATCCGTCCTCATGTGTTTCTAATGAATACACATCACGTGAAAGTGTAAACGAGCCTGGTCCGGTCGCTGCCGATGTCGATGAGGGCAGCAGCGACACCCGCGGACCGATCCCGCTCACCGATCCGAGGAGAACGACGATGACGAGCTCACCCCTGGGCCGCCATGCCGCGGCGGCCACCCCGCCGTGGCGGGACCGCAAGCGCTACCTGTGGTTGTTCGGGCTGATCCCGCCGACCGCGCTCGGGTTGGCAGCCGCGCTGGTGTGGGTGTTCAACCAGCTGGGCTGGCAGCAGGTGGCGCCGGTGTGGTGGTGGATCGGGCCGCTGCTGTTGTATGTGCTGCTGCCAATCCTCGACCGCTTCTTCGGCCCCGACGGGCAGAACCCGCCCGAGGAAGTGATGGAGCAGCTCGAACACGATCGCTACTACCGCTACTGCGTCTACGCCTACATCCCGTTCCAGCTGGCCAGCCTGGTGTTCGCGGCCTACCTGTGGACGGCGACGGACCTGTCGTGGCTCGGCATCGACGGCGGCCTCGGCCTGTGGTCGAAGATCGGGGTCGCGTTGAGCATCGGTGTGATGGGCGGTGTCGGCATCAACACCGCACACGAACTGGGCCACAAGAAGGACGAACTGGAGCGGTGGCTATCGAAGATCACCCTCGCCCAAACCGGCTACGGCCACTTCTACATCGAGCACAACCGCGGCCACCACGTGCGGGTGGCCACCCCGGAAGATCCGGCCAGCTCCCGGTTCGGCGAATCGTTCTGGGCGTTCCTGCCGCGCAGCGTCTGGGGCAGCCTGCGCTCGGCGTGGGCGCTGGAACGCACCCGGCTGCAGCGGATGGGCAAGGGGCCGTGGACACTTCGCAACGACGTGCTCAACGCCTGGTTGATGACGGTGGTGCTGTGGGCCGGATTGGTCGCGGCATTCGGTCCGGCGGTGCTGCCGTTCCTGGTGATCCAGGCGGTGTACGGGTTCTCGCTGCTGGAGACGGTGAACTATCTCGAGCATTACGGGCTGCTGCGTCAGCGCACCCCGGCCGGGCGGTACGAGCGATGCACCCCCGAACACAGCTGGAACTCCGATCACATCGTCACCAACATCTTCCTGTACCACCTGCAACGTCACAGCGACCACCACGCGAATCCGACGCGCCGCTACCAGATCCTGCGCAGCATGGACGGCGCGCCCAACCTGCCCAGCGGCTACGCCAGCATGATCTCGCTGGCCTACTTCCCGCCGCTGTGGCGCAAGGTCATGGACCACCGTGTGCTCGACCACTACGACGGCGACATCACCCGCGTCAACATCCAGCCCGCCGCACGGGACCGGGTGCTGGCCCGGTACAAGGTGGCGTGATGGCCGTCTACCGCTGCCCGGTGTGCGACTACCGCTACCACGAATCGGCCGGCGCCCCCCGCGAAGGCTTCCCGGCAGGTACCCCGTGGTCGGCGATCCCCGACGACTGGTCCTGCCCCGATTGCGGCGTCCGCGACAAGCCCGACTTCCAGCCCGTTTCCACCGACAGGAGCATGTCATGAGCACCGACTACAAGCTGTTCCGTTGCCTGCAGTGCGGATTCGAATACGACGAAGCCCTCGGTTGGCCCGAGGACGGTATCGCCGCGGGCACCCGCTGGGACGACATCCCCGACGACTGGTCCTGCCCGGATTGCGGTGCCGCGAAAGCCGATTTCGACATGGTCGAGGTCAGCCGCGCATGAGTGCCCGGATCGTCATCGTCGGCGCCGGTGTCGCGGGCGCTACCGCCGCGAAGACCCTGCGCCGAGAAGGCTACACCGGCCAGATCGTGCTCCTCGGCGGTGAACCGACGCTGCCGTACCGGCGGCCGGCGGTGTCGAAGGACGTGCTCGCCGGTACCGCTGTCGCTGCTCGGCTGCTCATCGATGCCGCCGACAGCTGGCGCGCCGCCGACATCGATATCCGTCCCGGGACCTGGGTGGACCGGATCGAACCGGACCGCCACCGGGTGTGGCTGGCCGACGGCACACCCCTCGACTACGACCGGCTCCTGCTCGCCACCGGCGCGCGGGCCCGCACACTGGCCGGTCAGCACCCGGCGGCGCGGACGATGCGGTCGATCGCCGACGCCGACGCCCTGCGCGCGCTGCTGTTCGACGGCGGTTCGCTGCTGGTGGTGGGTGCGGGGCTGATCGGCTGCGAGGTCGCGGCGACCGCACGGGGACTCGGCGTGGCGGTGACGGTGGTGCACGCCGCGTCCAGCCCGCTCGAACGGGTCGTGCCGGCGGTCCTCGGCGAGCACATGCACCGCCTGCACACCGGCCACGGTGTCGCCATCCACAACAACGTCACCCTCGACCGGCTCGACCACACCGACAGCGCCGTGACCGCCACCGCGACCCACGGCCGCCGGTGGACGGCGTCAGCGGTGCTGGTGGCCATCGGTTCGGTGCCCGATACAGGTCTGGCCGAGGCCGCTGGTGTGGCGGTCGACAACGGCATCCGCGTCGACGAGCACTACCGCACCTCGATTCCTGGCATCTACGCCGCAGGCGATGTCGCCCACCGCTACGTCCCCGACATCGGCGGTTTCGAGCGCAGCGAGCACTGGAACAGCGCCCAAGCCCAGGGCGCCGCCGCGGCACGTGCGATGCTCGACATCACGCCCGCCGAGCCGGAGGTGCCCTTCGGCTGGTCCACCCAGTACGGGGTGAATCTGCAGTTCGCGGGACGCATCGGCGCCGACGATGAACTCGTCGTCCGCAGGGCGGGCACCGAAACGCCTGCGGTGCTGGCGTTTCGGGCCGGTCGGCTCGTCGGTGCGGCAGGCATCGACTGTCCCGGTGACCTGCGCATCGCACGCCGCCTCATCGCCGACCGCGCCCACCTCGACCCGCAGCTCTGCGCGCAGGGGCCACTCGAATCCGCGGTGCGCGACGGGGAGTCCGTGCGGGTGCGGTGAAAGCGGCTGTCAAGTCGAACACTTGCTGACGCCCTGGGGCACCGCCGAGCCGGAGTTGTCGTTGGAGGCCGAACCCGTCTTCCCCGACCAGCCCTTCTCGACCCGCCTCGACGACGGCACCTACCTCGACGTCCTCGCCGCGGTCTCGGTATCGGACGGGCCGGGGGTCACGACCTTCGTTCGGCGCTCGGCGATACAGGCATGAAACACACGCCGGTCGAGGTGCTCGTGCGGTGGGGGGCGAGCGGATCTGCGCCGCAGTGCAACGCAGATCACGCATCGGGTTGCCCGTGGGTGCGAGGCTCTGCCGGGCGATGCGGGCCACTGATCAGACGGGCAGCCGATCAGTGGCGCCGGGCGGTGATGTTGAACATCCAGCTGATCCCGAATCGGTCCACCAGTGAGCCCGCCTCATCTCCCCATACCTGCGTGTCGAGCGGCAACGTGACGGTGCCGCCGGCGGACAGTTTCTCGAAGTAGTCGCGGAGTTCTCCGTCGTCGCCATCGAGGAAGACCGCGACGTTGTTGCCCGGCCGATACGGTGGGTGTCCGGGCCTGTCCTCGGGAAAGTCCCAGGCCATCAACGTGTAGCCGGCGGAGGTGTCCAGGCGAGAGTGCATGACCTTGTCAGCGCTCGGGGAGTCCGGTGAACCGAAGTCCGCGACTGTCGAAATCTCCAATGTGCCACCGAAGACCTGCTGGTAGAACTCCATCGCCTCGCGCGCGTTGCCATGGAACGTGATGCACGGATTGACCTGAGACCCCACGTGAACACTCCTTGGTGAACTGGCCGATCGGGCTGTCCGAGGGCCGTCACTCGAGGATGCCGACTAATCACGTCACCCTCTGTCGTGTTTCGTAAAAAAACTTGTCCAGCGCGAGTGCCCGGTGTCGAACAGGTGCAGTTCGGCGTCGGGGAAGCGACCTTCGCGCGCACGACACCGTCTTCGTCGAGGGCGTGGGCACCTACGTGGAGTCGGATTTCCCAGCAATTCGTCGCCGCGATCGGGGACTGGGCGCGCTCCAGTACGCGAGCCGATCGCGCCGGTGCGCACCGATCCGGCCGAGTGGGCCGTGGTGCTGCCCGCTCCCGCCCGGAAAACCTGTTGGCGGACAACCGAGACCACTGCTATCTTTCCTGAGCCGTGCCAGAGACCGAGGAGGTGGTACCCCGTGAACGCAGTATCGACGTGGGTGCTCCTGTTCGGGGTCACGGTCGGGCGATAGGTCGTCCGGGAGCGCCGCTCTACGAGCACTCCCGAAAGGCCCTTTCGTGCACTTTCTGACCGAACAGCGCCTCGACGACGACATCGTCGAGCGCACCTTCACCCTCGATGAGATCCCCGGCATCCTGTGGACACCGGGTTCTGTTTCGGCGCCGGCTCCGCTGATCCTGCTCGGGCATCCCGGCGGACTGCCGGCGATGTATCCGCGACTGCTTGCCCGGGCTCGGCACGCCGTGACGCATGGCTATGTCGCGGCCACCATCGAGCTGCCCTGGAGCGGTGACCGGCCCCCGTCGCCGACCGCCGACCAGGCCCGCGCCGACCTTCGCCGGGCAATACAGGCCGGCGAGCCCGTCGCCGACGACATCGTCGATCGCCTCATCCTGCCCCTGGTCGATCGCGCGGTCCCGGAGTGGCGGGCGGCTGTGGACGCCCTTGCCGCGCTCCCCGAGATCGGCGGCCCGGTCGGATATTCCGGCGGAGTGATCTCCGTGGGCACCCGGCTGGCCGTGGTCGAGCCACGGATCACCGCCGCGGTGCTCTACGCCGGAAGTTACGTCCCCCGCGCCATCCTCGACGAGGCCCGGCAGGTCACCATCCCGCTGCACGTGCTGCTGCAATGGGACGACGAGGGAAACGACCGGCAGATGGCGCTGGACCTGTTCGACGCCTTCGCCTCCACCGAGAAGACCCTGCACGCCAACATGGGCGGACACACCGGTGTCCCGGTCTATGCCCAAGATGAGGCGAATCGGTTCTTCGCTCGGCACCTGAGGTGAGGCCGAGGCGTCGGGGCGGCAACCGCCGGTAAGCCGTCCGGTCACCGCTATCGGGGGCAGGCCGCCGGTCCTCGATGGCGGTGAATCCGGCCGCGGCATGGGGCGCGCCCACCATTATGTGGGACGAACGTACCAGCGACCCCAGTTTTCGTCTCGGCCGTCGATGCGGGATCTCATGCGGGTGGCACCCATCGGCCGGCTCGCTTCCGCTGTCGACCGCCTTCGTTCTGGCCGCCGATAATGTTCACTTATCGGAGGTCAGAACACGGGCGCGTCGCCATCGAATTCGCAGGCGTTCTTCAGATTTCGTTTCGTGTTATTACGTAACAGCCAACGAAACAAACGCTACGATTTGCGGGTGGCGAACGTATGCAACTTCCCGGGCTGTGCGCGACCGATCACCAAGGGCGGGGGACCGGGGCGACCGTCGGAATACTGCGACCTTCCCGAACACACGCGGTGGCGGGCATGGCGGGAACGTCAACGGCAACAACAAGAGTCGATAACCCCGGCGGGTTCCGTCACTGTGACGCAGCCTGGTCCGGCGACGGCGGCCCGCGTGCGCGCCGATGAGCTGCTCGAACAATTCCGTGGCCTGGCACAACAATTGGGCACCACCCTCAACGCCGCGGTCGCCGAACTCGCCACGCTCGCCGACCCGTCGGTGGCCGAAGCGCAGATCCAGCAGATCCAAGCCGACGCCGCCCGCCGCATCGCCGAAGCCGAGGTGGCCGCCGCCGACGCCGAACAGGCCCGCCGCACCGCCGACGAGCACCGAATGCGCGCCGAAGAAGCCGCCGAAGACGCCGCCGCGGCAGCCGAAGCCGCGGAACAACGCATCGCCGGCGCCGAAGCCGACGCCGCTCGAGCACGCACCGACCGCGACGAAGCGCTGCGCGAAGTCGAAGCGGTCACCGCACAGGCCGCCGCCGACGTCTTCGCCGCCCGCAGCGCCGCCGACGCCGACATCCGCGCCATCCGTCAGCAATGCGCCGACGACATCGAACGGCTACGCGAACAAACCCGCGAAGACATCGAGCGAGTGCGCACCGCCGCCGCCACCGAAATCGAACAGATCCGCCGCGCCGCCACCCAACAGGTCACCGCCGCAGGTGCCGAACGCGACCTTGCCGTCCAACGCGCCGCCGATGCCGAACGCGCCATCGACCGCGCCGAACGCACGGCCGCCGAACGCGCGCACACCATCCAGGAGACCCGCGCCGAACTCGACCGAGTCCGCGCCGAATTGGGTCAGGTCCGCACCGAACTCGCCGACACCCGCCGCACCGCCGCCACCGACCTCGCTGCAGCCCGGGCAGAAGCGGCCGCCGCACTCGACAAGGCCCACGCCGACGCAGCACAACGCATCGCCGCCCTCGACGACGCCCGCGCCCAAACCCTGGCCCGCGCCGAACGCGCCGAACGTCAACTCGACACACTGCTCGAATCCACGACCAAGACATCGGACGCCACATGAGGGGCCCGGCGCACCTCTACGAACCGCACGGGCAGCTCCAGGTAGGCGAGGTCCGCCCATGACCGCCGGGTCGTGGGCCGAGAACGTTAGCGGGGCCGTGGATCTGTCGGCGTGGTGCCCCGCCGATGCGCGGGTACCTCAGACGAAGCGATGACCGCCGTCGACGTGCAGGACGGTCGCGGTGATGAACCGATTACGCATGACGGCGAGAAATGCCTTGACGATGTCGTCGGCGACACCGATACGCCGCGCCGGAAGTCGCTGCGCCATATCGGTGAAGGCTTCCTGGGTGTCCACGCCGAGCTGGTTCCAGATGGGGGTGTCGACCCAGCCGGGCGATACGACATTCACTCGTATCGGCGCTATTTCGATGGCCAGTCCAGCCGCCAGGGATGCCAGGGCGCCGTTCGCTGCGGCCATGATCGTGTTCGACCCGTTGGGTCGGTAGGCGTTGATCCCCGAGGTGAACGTGAGCGATTCGGTCACCGTGCCGACGGCGTATTTACCGACGAGCCATGCACCCAGCAGCTTGGTGTTCAGCACGGAACGGGCAGTGTCTGTGGCGAGCCGAGCAGTCGGGCCGTACACCCCGGTGGCATCGGCGGCGGTGACGACCACGTGGTCCACCGGCCGGTCCCCGGAGAACAGGCCGGCGACGTCGTCCGCACGGCTGATGTCGGCGCGTCTGCTGTGCACCTGGCCGTGTCCGGCGTGCTCGAGCACCGCACGCGCCGCGGCGAGCCGATCGGCGGATCGGCCGACGAGGATGACGTCCTCGCCTTCGCCGACAAGGGCATGCGCCAGCGCCAACCCCATTCCCGACCCTCCTCCGATGATCACTGTTGCAGTCATGGATTCGACCCTGCGCCGGCGCGCAGAACCCGGGAAGGCCGCGCGGTTCCTGGGTGTGACACGGCCACCACGACGGGGTGGGCAACTGGCACACTCGAGGTGTGAATGCGTTGGCGGAGTTCCTGCGGGCCCGGCGCGGGTCGATCGGTCCCGGCGAGGTGGGCTTGCCGATCGGGCCGCGGAACCGGCGAACTCCGGGGCTCCGGCGGGAGGAACTGGCAGCGTTGGCCGGGGTGAGCATGGATTACTACACCCGCATCGAGCAGGGCCGCGAAACCGCCCCCAGCGACGCCGTCCTCGGCGCCTTGGCGCGGGCGTTGCGGCTGACCGATGACGAGCACGCGCACTTGCTTGCCCTCGCCGACCGGACCGCTGGTCGCCTGCCCCGCCGGCGCCCCGTCGATGCCAGCCCGTCCCGCCTGGCCTGCGGCTGCTGCTGGATTCGGTGCGCCCCAGCCCGGCCTACGTGCTCAACGAGGTCAACGACGTGGTGGCGGCCAACGTGGAAGGCCTGGCACTGATGCCCGGGCTCGGCGACTGGCAACTCACCCAGCGCAACACGATCCGCTACACCTTCCTGCATGCCGCAGCGCGGACACTGTTCGTCGATTGGGACAGGGTGGCCCGCAACTGTGTCGCGCAGCTGCGCTCGGCGGAACCGGCGTTCCCGGAATCGGTCGCGACCCTGGTGGCGGAGTTATCCGCAGCGAGCACGGAATTCGACGAGCTGTGGCGACAACATCAGGTGTGGGTCAAGCGCGGTGGCGAGACGGCATTCCGCCATCCGCTGATCGGCGAGATCACCCTCGGCAACGATGTCCTTCACCATCTCGGAAGCGGACAACGCGTCCTGCTCTACCAAGCGCCACCGGAATCAGCCGAACACGATGCCCTCGTCCTTCTTTCCATGTCCGCACACAGCGCCGGCGCTCGCTGGTAACGGTCGGCGGGGTCGATCACAGGTCGCCGCGACAGTGGAAACCTCCGCTGCGGCGGTCCGCTGCGACGGCGCAACCGAAAGCGCCGCCCATGCCCGCACCCGCGAGAATTCCGGTCACTAGGCAGGCACCGAGGAGGGCGATCGTGAACAGCATCGCCTCGCCGCTGATGGCCGATAGCGTCAAGGCGGGGGCCAGGTAGAGGGCGGCGACCGGTGAAATCAGGAGAGCGCCGACGATCGCGCCGATGAGGGCCCCGATACACACAGGTGAAGCTTTCACCCTCACAATCTAGCTCGTCTCGGCGACGCGAGCACCGATTCGGAGATCACAGCGCGCGCAGCGTCGGTCGAGGTCGCGGGTGTTGTCGGGGCGCGGCGGTCGCCCGGCGCGCGGTGACAACGCTCCCGGTGGGGCGGCGGGTGGCGGAATCGGAAAGTCAAAGATTTGATCTCGCCGATCACGTCGTCGCTGTGGACAGTGCGAGCGCGGGCGTCACCGGCCAAGCTCGCCCGAGGGGGGCCGGTTGCCGCCACCGATCGTCCCGCAGGACGCGCGGGCCGGTCCGCCGTGCGCTCGGCAGTGCCCACCAATTCCCGCTCGGGGACGCCACAGGGGAGACCGCGCTCGCACCGTTCGCCGGGCGGTGCGGCTTCCAGCAGAGCGGGTGTGGTTCTGTGACCGGGCGCTGACCGGGGGAATGTGGCAATCGTTCGGCAAACGGCGGGGGTTGGCCATATCATGTCGCTATGCCCACCTACGAGGATTCGGGTCCGGTGTCGGTGTTGGGTCGCGGTGTGCGGCAGACGGTCCTGGTTGTCGGCATCTGCTCGGTGCTGCTCGGGGTCGCGATCATGGTGTGGCCGGGCAAGTCGGTGGCGACGCTGGCAGCGGTGGCGGGGATATATCTGTTGGTGACCGCGGTACTGCAGATGACGATCGCATTCGGCTCCGGATTGGGGCGTTTTCCCCGCGTACTGATGTTCCTCGCGGGCACGGTGTCGGCGGTGCTGGGGCTGCTGGCGTTCCGCAGTGGGGATTGGGTGCTGTTGGTGGCGATGTGGCTCGGCATCGGATGGGCCGTGCGCGGAGTCGTGCACGCGATCGCGGCGGTATGGGACGACGACGACACTCCCGGGCGTGGCGCGCAGGAGGTGATCGGGCTGGCGACCTTGATCGCCGGGATCGTCGTGGCGATCGTGCCGTTCGACTCGGCCGACGTCCTGGCCGCCGCAGCCGGTTGCTGCATGATCGCTCTGGGGATCACCGAAATCCTCACCGCCCGTAAAGCTCCCGCCGAGCAGCCGCCCCAGACCCGGCCCGCCGCCGACGCCGAGGCTCCGCCCCGACCTGCCCGACCCAGACCGACGCCCGACACCACCATCGTGATGCCACCCGGCAGCGGACACGCTGTGGGGCGGTGAAACCCCACGCCG
>NZ_BAFY01000124.1 GCF_000308555.1 Nocardia cyriacigeorgica NBRC 100375
CTGAGCAGCGCCAGCGCCGTCGACTCGAAGACCACCGCCAACTCCGACTGCACGCGCCGCAGCTTGCGCCGAGCCGCCACCCGGGTATCGACTCGTAGGTTGCGTTCGTCGGGATGCGGTGGAATGTAGAGCGCCACCACCTGATAGCGCTCGGCGACCGGTATCCCCGACTGGAGTGCCAGCGCGGCGTGTGAGCGGCCGCTGAGCAGCGCCGAGGCGAGGGTCTGGCTGGCGGTCTGATGTTCGCGGGCGACCAGCTGCTGTTCCTTGACATAGGCGTCGGCGACCGCGGCGGAAATGGCTTCGAGCAGTTCGAGGATCAGATCGCTCGCGGCGAGAACCTCGTCGATCTCGGTGGCCGCGGCGCGCGCGGTGACGAGCCCGAAAGCGATGCGCACGCCTTCGTGATACGCGCGCAGGATGGTGCCGAGCGGCACTCCTTCACGGGCCCACTGCGCGGCGGCGGAGCGGACCTCGGTGAAGGCGTTGTCATCGGGAAGGGCGCGCCGGTCGAACATTTCGGCCGCCAGGGCCAGGCAGTAGCGCGTCACCTCGGTGACGTCGCCGCGCATCTGCTCCCCCGGGAGCGTGCGGCAGGGCGCGACGCAGGTGGCGAAGTAGTCGACCATCCGCGCGGCGACACGGTCGGTGTTCTGTAGTGGCACCGAAGCCGGCTGCCCGCCGATTTCGAGGACCGTGTCGTTGTCGCCGACCGAGAGGTCGAGCGCGGAAAAGCTCATGTAGTTGCTCCGTTGCCACCTCGGATGCCGACCGACAACATCCGGTTCGTTCGCCTCACTATACGAGCGGGCGAGCAACGTGAAAGGTGTTCGTCTCAGATCGGCCGAACTGGTGGCGCGACCGCCGATTTCGCCGACGGGTAGCCGATCACTCGTCGTCGAGGCCGGCCGACAGATAGGCGGCGGCGGCGAGCCACTGCCTGCAGCGCGGGCCGTGTACCTCGTGGACGCGCAGGATTTCGCGGGCCTGCCGGTAGGTGAGGCCCGGCGGTTCGGAACCGCAATCGGCGGTGGCTGGTTCCGGTGCCGGGTAGTGGCGCAGGGCATCGGGAAGGTGCCGCAGGGTCTCGACGCCGGAGGAACCGGAGATCGCGACTCGGCGGGGAGTTCGGAATGGCTGGCTCATTTCGACCGCCCCTCGCATCAGAACGTGGGGGGAGGTGTGAATGGCGACGTCGGCGGGAACTCCGGCGTACCTCCCCGATTCTCATGATCGAGTTTAAGTGTCTGTAGCTTGCAAATGCAAGTACATTTGTAGCTTACATTGAAGAGAACACTTCGCCGCCGGCCGAGCGGGCGGCCGCTGATCGATGCTGTGTCGCAGGCGGATTCCCGACCGCCGGGAGTCCGCGAGACCTAGTCATACACGGGGAATAGCCCGCGGGCGCCGATCTGTGCGCACGTCGTCGTTTCGTGACCGAGATGAGGCCGCGCGGCGATCAGTCGCTCGCATTCGCCCTGGTGGGGGCGCCGACGACGGCATGGTGCCTGCCTGGGCGACGGTGGCCCTGCTCGTCATCATTCGCGGTGTCCGCGCTGGACAGGTGATCATGTCGGCCGCCGTCCGCTGGTAGCGGTCCATGCGCTCCCTCCGCCGCGATCTGTCGCCGAACGTCGGCCCCGGCATCCACCCGAACTGCCGCTGGGTCGCTATTTCATTGCGGCAGTGAGCAATTCGCTCCGCACGTTGGACCTGCGCGAGACACTTGCCGGATGCGGCTTCGTCGGCGCCGCAACCAGTGTCCGGGCCGGTTGCGCCGAGGTCGCGGAAGGGGTCCGAATTCGCGGGCGCGCGCGGGCGCGCGCCGTGCTATCGTCCAGATGGGTGTGCAAATGCAAGAACATTTGCGTGTGCATCTGCAAACACTGCGTCTCTGTAAACGTCGTAACCGAGGAGTGGGTCCAATGGCGGAGTCAGTCACCAACCGCGTCGCCGGAGCATGGCGCAAGAGCACGTTCAGCAATCCGAGCGGTAACTGCGTGGAAATGGCGGAGGCGACCAACAACCTGGTGGCCGTGCGCAATTCGCGCGAGCCCGACAGCGGCATCCTGTTCTACACCCGGCCCGAGATCGACGCTTTCATCCGCGGCGCGAAGGCTGGAGAGTTCGACGATCTGGCTAGCTGAGAGGTAGCATGGGCCGTCGGTGCGGTGTGTTCACGGTCTCAGTTGTGACACACTGTGGGTAAATCCCGAGTATCGGAGACGACTCCATGATCGCAGAGCCCGATGACGATGGTCGTGTGCAATCCGTTGTCGCGGAACGTGGTCCGACGGTGCTACGGATCGCCCTCGGTGGCCAGCTACGCAAGCTGCGGGAGGGCAAGGGCATCACTCGCGAGGCAGCGGGCGACGCCATCCGCGGCTCACACGCCAAGATCAGCCGGCTCGAACTCGGGCGCACCGGCTTCAAGGAACGGGACATCCGGGATCTGCTCACCCTCTACGGCGTCCATGATCCCGACGAGCGCGAGTCGTTCCTGGAACTCGCGCGCAAAGCGAACGAACCAGGATGGTGGCACCGCTACAGCGACCTGCTTCCGTCCTGGTTCGGCACCTATCTGGGGCTCGAGCAGGCCGCCACCAAAATCCGCACCTATGAGGCGCATCTGGTGCCCGGCCTGCTGCAGACCCCGGAATACACGCGGGCGGTGGTCACCCTCGGGTACGAGGACGCCGACACCGATCGCCGCGTCGCGGTGCGTCAGCGCAGGCAGGAAATCCTGCACCGCTCGGATCCGCCCTTCGTGTGGGCGGTGATCGACGAGGCCGCGCTGCACCGCCCGGTCGGCGGCGCCGACGTGCATCGTGCGCAGATGCACCATCTCGTCGAACTGGCCCAGCTGCCCAACGTCACCATTCAGGTGGTTCCCTACTCGGCGGGTGAACACGCCGCGGCGGGCAGCTCGTTCAGCATCCTGCGCTTCGCCGAGCCCGAGTTGCCCGACATCGTCTACCTCGAGCATCTGACCAGCGCGCTGTACCTGGACCGCCGCGAGGATCTGGCGCTGTACCTGTCGGTGATGGACC
This sequence comes from Nocardia cyriacigeorgica NBRC 100375, assembly GCF_000308555.1. Classification (GTDB taxonomy): domain Bacteria; phylum Actinomycetota; class Actinomycetes; order Mycobacteriales; family Mycobacteriaceae; genus Nocardia; species Nocardia cyriacigeorgica. The sequence continues at coordinate 3,051 of NZ_BAFY01000124.1, forward strand.
GGCTCAGTGTGCAGGCCGCCCGGCCGGAACGGTCGATCGAGATCATCAGCGACTACGCGAAAGGCCTGTGAGCGCGGACACGGAAACACTACGGCCGTGAACGCTTGACGGGCAAGCGATCACGGCCGTCATATCGCGCGACCGCGAAGACACCGGCCGTGGCCGGGTGGCATCGCAAGTCGAGCCGGGTTTGCGCTATTCCTTGATGAAGCTGGAGGCGACGCGCCAGAAGGTCGCGCTCTGCAACGAGGTGAAATCCCAATCGTCGGCCAGTGCGTGCACATGGGTGACGATCTGGTCGATATCGAAATCGTAACGAGTTGCCGCACCGGTGGATTCGATGGCGTCGATGACGAATTCGACGGCACTTTCCCTGGTGGGGGGCTGGATTCGCTGGCCACCGCGGGCCGAGATCGTACTCATATCAATACCGTTCGCCGACCGGGCAGCCGGTGCGGGATCGGCAATCGCGAACCGGCCGCTGGGTAATGGTTGTTGCATGAACGCCCCTCACGTCAGGCGGCAGCGAACCGATGGTGATCTCAACCGCCGGCGCGCTCACGCGGCCTTCTTGGTTGTCCCCTGTAAAGCGTTGTAGGGCTGAGTCTAAGTTCATGTGCCTTTCAGATGCAAGCACATCTGCACGATCTAATGTGCGCGCGCTCTTCGGTTTTGGCGGGCAAATCCTCAGCGTCGCAAGGCCGCGACCGCATCGGCGACCGGCGTCGGGCCGCCGACCAGCTCGAGGGTCATGCCCGCGGTGTGGCCGGCCGGCAGCAGCGCCGCGAGTACGGCGGCGACGTCGGATCTGGCAATATCGCCGCGCTCGATTCGCGGTGGCGCGAGTGTGACGCGGCCGGTGGCGCCGTTGTCGGTCAGCACGCCCGGACGCAGGATCGTCCAGTCGAGATCGCGGGCGCGCAGGTCGTCCTCGGCCTGGGTCTTGGCGTCGATATAGGCGGCCCAGACCTCGTCGCGGCCGGGCGCGGGCGGCAATCCAGCGCCCATGGTGGAGATCTGCAGGAACCGGCGCACGCCGACCGCTTCGGCGGCATCGGCCAGCAGCACCGAACCGTCGCGGTCCACGCTGTACTTGCGTGCGGCGGTACTGCCCGGCCCGGCGCCCGCGGCGAAGACCACGGCGTCGGAGCCCTGGACGGTCGCGGTGAGATCGGCGACGGTCGCGCGTTCGAGATCGATGACGACCGGTTCGGCGCCGACGGCGTAGACCTCGGGGGCGTGGCCGGGGTTGCGGATCAGCGCCGCGACGCTGTGACCGCGTCCGGTGAGCAATTCGGCCAGCAGAAGTGCGATCTTGCCGTGTCCGCCTGCCATGACGATGCGCATGGTCGTGTCCTTTCGCTCACCGTTCCGGTCCACCGGGGTTGCAGCGCGCCTCGACGGTGGCCAGGTAGCCGACGTCGGGCCGCCAGGGTTCCAGATTCCAGCTGGGCTTGTCGGGTGCGACGATGCGGGCCCAGTCCCAGTGGCAGATGAACTGATCCCGCATGCCTGGGCTGCCGGCCTCCGGCGACTGGGCGAGGACCTCCTGCCAGGCGCGTTCCTCGGATCCGGGGAAGGTGGTCCTGCGGCCGGCCGGCGTGGGGTGGACGAGCAGGCGGGGGCCGTCGATGTTCTCGGTCCAGACGACGTTGTCGATCAGGGGCTGACCGGCGTAAGGGTCGACGGTCGGCGCGGAGGCCAGCGGGGTTTCGGCGGGCGCACCGAGCGGTGCGGACGCTGCTGGGCCGGTCGTGGTGGCGGGCGCGGCGGGGGTGGGTACCGCCGTTGTGCGGGCGGCGGTCGTCGTGGCGGCGGACCTGGCGGCCGGGGAGTCGTCGGAGCCGCATCCGCTGAGCGCGAGCGCGGCCGGGATGAGCAGAGCGCAGACCGCCCCTGCGGTTGGTCGCCCCATCTGCCGATCCTCCCGGTCTCGTCGCCGGCACTGTCTGCCCGGTCCGACCGAGCTTAGTGGTTGCGGTGACCGATGGCCCGAACGCACCGCCACGGGCGCGCATCCCACCGATTGTGGTGTCTTGCCCGTGTGGCCGCCGACGGCGATAGTCGGTCGGTGACGCGGATTCGGATCTCGACGGTGACAGCGGGCGCCGTGCTGGCGGTGACCGTTGTGCTGGCGAATCCGGTGGCCGCCGCGGCGGCGGAGGCGCCGGGCGCGCTCATCGGGGCGGTGGAGTTGTCGGGACGGCTGTCGGTGCCTGCGGCGGCGTCGGCGCAACGATTGACCTATTGGTCTCGGGGCCCGCGTGCGCCGATGCAGAGTACGGCGGCGGTGTATCTGCCGCCGGGCCCGGCGCCGGCGGGTGGCTGGCCGATCGTGGCCTACGCGCACGGTTCGGTCGGTATCGCCGATCATTGCGCGTTCACCGAAAACCCTCGCGACTACTACCTGGATACTCTCTATCCCCGGCTGCTCGAGGCCGGATACGCGGTGGTGATCTCCGATTACGTCGGGCTGGGAACACCGGGAACCCATCCGTATCTGGACGGGCCGTCGCAGGCGCGCAGTGTGATCGACGGTGTGCGGGCCGCGCGTTCGGCCTTCCCCGAACTCAGCTCCCGGTGGGCGGTGCTCGGCCAATCCCAGGGCGGGCAGACCGCGCTGTTCACCGCGCATATCGCCCCTGCCGACGCCCCCGAACTCGATTTCCGTGGTGCCGCGGCGACCGGTGCGCCGTCGAATCTGGAGCTGGCGGTGCCGCTGGCCGGCCCGTGGATTCCCCGGCTGCCGTTGCGGCGCACCACCACATATTTCGGCCTGCTGCTCGCCGGCTTGCGGGTCACCACACCCGAACTCGATATCGACAGCTACCTGACCCCGGTGGGACAGGATGTGCTGCGGATTGTGGAGTCCGAGTGCGTCCCCGAAGCCGCCGCGCGGGTCGATGAGATCGCCATCGGTGCGATGCTGAAGCGCCCACTCGACGATCCGGCGCTGTGGGCGGCCGCCGAGGCGATGATGCGGATACCGACCTCGGGCTACACGACGCCGTTGTTCGTGGCTCAGGGTCTCACCGATCGGGAGGTGCCCGCGCCGTTGAGCGCGAAACTCATCGCCGAGCTGCACGCCTCGGGAACCGATATGCAGGTGGGGGTGTATCCGGGCGATCACCTCGAGGCCGCCGATCAAGCCTTACCGGATGTGCTGGTGTTCCTGCATCGCATCCTCGGCAATGGGTGAGCCGCCCATGGGCACTGGCACTGTCAATGCCAGAGTGAACTACACGGCAGGCGGCGCAGCCCGGGCCGGATCATGCCGTCGACGGTGACGGTGAGCCCGGCATGGACTGCGGCCGAGGTGAATTCCCATGCCTCGGTTTTGGTGGCCGCGTACTCGAGGATCAGCGCGTCTTCGGGCGTCGGTCCGTCGAAGTAGACGGTGACGCGCCGGGTCGGCATCTCCGTGGGGTGGGTGCGGTAGGCGAATGCGTGTGCTGTGCCGTCCATGTCACCGTCTCCTTCCACGGCACCGGGATCGGCGCCGTTATCTGTGACGGTAAGTCCTCACCATTGCCGAGAACATGTTCCACGCGGCGTGCTGGACAATTCACAGCGGCACCCGTGGTGGTGTCGGAGATTCTCACCAGTGCGCACGCCGGTGCCTCACAGGCCGGTCGGTTCACACTTGTGAATTGTCAAAAAGCCGTCCCGGTCATGGGCCGGACGGCGCCGCCACGACAGAGCATGTTCACAAACAGATCGCGAATATCGGGAGGCTCGACGTCGATGTGGCAGGCCAAACCTTCGACCGGAAAGGGACGGCCGCGTCGTCGGCTGCTGCGTGCGGCGGGCGCACTGGCCGCCGGGGTGATGCTGGTACTCGGCACGGCCGCACAGGGGAGTACGGCACCGCTGTATCCGGCTCCCGACCCCGACCCGTTCTTCGCCGAACCACCGGACCTGGCCGAGAAACAGCCCGGTGACGTGCTGGCGGTGCGGCAGATGCCGCCGCTGCCGATATTCCCGGACACCACCGTGACGGTGGTGCGTTTCCGCTCGACCAACTCCACCGGCAAACCGATCGCGGCAACCACCACGGTGCTGACCCCGCGCTCGCACCGCAAGGACGGGCCGCTGCTGTCGTTGCAGCACATCATCAACGCGCTCGGAGCCAAATGCTCGGTCTCGCGGGTGCTCTACACCACCGATCCCGATCTCATGGTGCGTGAGGCGCCGGCGTGGAACGTGCTGTTGCAGCGTGGCTGGAGCATCGCGTTGCCCGACCACCTCGGCCCGCAATTCGCCTACGGCGCAGCGAAACTGGGTGGCCAGGTGACCTTGGACGGTATCCGTGCGGTCAAACGGGTCGGCGAGCTCGAGGTCGGTAACAGTCCGGTGTCGATGGTGGGCTATTCCGGCGGCGGGATGGCCACCGCCTGGGCGGCGGCCTTGCAGCCGACCTACGCACCGGAGCTGAACATCGCCGGCGCCGCGATGGGCGGGGTTCCGATGAATCTGGTGAAGATGCTCGAGGGGCTCGGCTTCGGCTCGCATCCGGTGTTCGGGCTGGCCTTGGCCGCCGGTATCGGCCTGGAACGGGAATACCCGGACCGGTTCCCGATCAGCGATCAGCTCAATGCCAAGGGGCTGGCCGCGCGGGCCGCGATGGCCAACAGCTGCACCAATGGGTTGCTGGCGACCGGTGCCGGACACGGTGTGCTGGACTTCGCCGCGACGACCTCGATGGTCGACGACCCGGTGGCGCGGGCGGTTGTCGAGGAGAACAGCCTCGAGCTCTACGATGGCGCGCCCACCATGCCGGTGTTCGAATGGCATTCCCCGATCGACGGGCTGGTCCCGGTCGACGCCATCGTCAACACCAACCGCCGCTGGTGTGCGGCAGGCACCAAGGTGCAGGCCGAGACAGTGGCCGTGCCCGACCATCTGACGGCGGCCGTGCTCGGTCTTCCGGCGGCGCTCACCTGGATCGATGCCAGATTCCGCGGGGAGCCCGCGCCGAGTAACTGCTGAGCCCGCGAGCGGCGAAATCCGCTGGGCGAGGCCGTATCCGCACCGATCGTCACGATCCGGCCTCGCCACGCGCACAACTCGGGAACGGTGCGGTCTCCAGGTGCGCGCAGCCGCGTAATCTGATCTTCCGGCCCCGGCACACAAGGGGGTTTTCGGGGGTCGACTACCGCATCACCCGGGCGCCGGCGTCGAGGTCGCTGCAGAGGCGGGTGCCATGAGATCCTTCCGAGCTGTCGTCGTCGCGACCCTGGTCGCGGGGGTGGTGTCGACCGGCCCCGCCGCGGCGCAACCGCCGTTTCCCGCCCCGCCACCGCCGGCGCCCGCACTGGGTATTCCGTTCCCGCCGTCGGTCCTGCCCGATCCGGCGACGGTGCTGCCCGGGATCCAGCAGTGGATCGATCAGGTGGTGCCGCCGCCGCCGATTCCGGCGCTGCCTGCCGGCCCGGCCCAGTCGCCCGCACCCACGACCACCTCACCTGCGGTGGCGGCCCTGCATCAGGCGGTGCTGCCCTCGCCGGTGGGTGACCCGATGTTCGATCAGTGGCCCGCCGATCTGGCCGACCGGCGCAACGGCGAGGTGCTCGCGATCCGCGACGTGACCGCTACCGCCGCGCCACTGCTGACCGCACCGATCGCCAGGGCCCAGCTGGTGAAGTACCGCACCGAGGACGCGCACGGGCGGCCGTCGTTCGCGACCGCGACCCTGGCGGTACCGGCCGCGGCATGGACCGGGCAAGGCGCGCGCCCGGTGGTGGTGAACAACCTGCCCATCGACGCTCTCGGACGCGACTGCACACCGGGTTACACGCTCGCACATGGTTTCTCGCCCCACACCGCGCTGACCGACTTCATCCCGCCGACCTCGCAACTGGCGTTGCTGCGCGGCTACGCGCTGCTGATCCCCGACCACGAGGGCCCGCGCATGGCCTACGCCGAACCGTACGTGGCAGGCCACGCGGTACTCGACGCCATCCGCGCGGTGCGCGCACTGGCCCCGCACGAGTTCGGCACGAGCCGGTTCGCCATCACCGGCTACTCCGGTGGCGCCATCGCTACCCACGGTGCGGTCAAACTCATCGACGGTTACGCGCCGGAGCTGGCACCGGTGATCGCCGGGGCCGCACTGGGCGGTGTGCCCGCCGACTACGAGATCCTGGCCCGCAGCATGAACGCCAACCTGGCGTCAGGGGTGTTCATGGCCGCCGTCCTCGCCATCGGCCGCGAGCGCCCGGAGATCCTGGAACGAATGAATCATCTGGCGCAGTGGGTGGCGACGTCGCCGATGAAGGACCAGTGTGTGTCGGTCTTCGCATTGCCTGGCATCCTGCACCTGCCGATCGACATCGCGGCCGATATGGCCGACCCGCTGCGCTCGCCGCTGGCCGCCGACATCTACCGGGTCACCAGGATGAGCGGCCTGCGCTCGGCCACCCCGCTCTACGTCTATCACGGTGAACAGGAGTTCTGGCTACCCGCCGAGGGGGCGAGGGCGCTGTTCGACGAGCAATGCGCGCTCGGCGCGAATGCCGTCTACCGCGGCGTCTTCGGTGAACACATCATCGCCGCCGCACTCGGCTATCCGGAGGCCATGCTGTGGCTCGACGAGCGGCTGCGTGGGGTGCCCGCGGTCAGCGAATGCTGACGGCGATTGTGACCGCCGACGACGCGGGCGCGCGCGGGTTGTCGCCCGTCCCAGACTCGCCGCGCAGACCGGCACACCTGGCGAAGCGCCGATACCGTTACCCGGTCCCGGCGGCGTGTCGCCGGGCCGGAAGGCAGGCAGATGAACCACACCTCGACCACGGCTTCGGCACAGGCCGCCGCCCTCGTCGGACGGCACTACCAGATGGTCGACCACTATGAGGTCGGCCGGGAGAAGATCCGCGAATTCGCCCGAGCGGTGCAGGACCCGCACCCTGCGCATTGGCGTGAGGACGCCGCCGCCGCGCTCGGTTACGACGCCCTGATCGCCCCGCTGACCTTCCCGTCGGTGGTGTGGATGCAGATGCAGCGGGCCATGTTCGAAGCGGTGCTCACCGGCTACGACATCAGTCAGGTCCTGCAGACCGAGCAGACGATCCGGATGTACCGGCCGCTGGTGGCCGGTGACCGTTTGCGCTGCGACGCCTATGTCGAATCGTTTCGCCAGTTCGGGGACAAGGACTTCATGGTCACCCGCAATGTGCTGTCCGACGAGCACAAGGAGGTCGTTCAGGTCGCCCACACCACGGTCGTCGCGGTCACCGGCGCCGTCGTCGCTGATGAGCTGGCCGCAGCGGTGGACGGAGTGATCATGTCCGGTCATTCGAGGGCCGACCGGGTGGCCCTGGCGGCGCGGCGGGCCGAGGAGGCCGACGAACCCGCGGTGCTGGAATGTTTCGACGAGCTGACACCGGTCGAACCGCAACCGGCCCGCCCCTCCCGGGCCCGGATCCGCTTCGACGACGTCGCGGTGGGCGACACCCTGCCCACGCGCACGGTCGCGCTCTCACGCGGGGATCTGGTCAACTACGCCGGGGTCTCCGGCGATTCCAATCCGATCCACTACAGCGACCGGGTCGCGCACGCGGCCGGGCTGCCCGACGTGGTGTCGCATGGGCTGCTCACCATGGGGCTCGGGGCGGGATATGTCACCGAATGGCTCGATGATCCGGCCGCCGTCACCTACTACGGGGTGCGGTTCGCCGGTTTCGCGCCGATCGAGGCCACCCGCGCGGGCGCGGTCGAATTCCAGGGCCGGATCAAGGCGCTGGACCCGATTCGCCGCAGCGCGACGGTGGCGATCACCGCGACCTGCGGCGGCCGCAAACTGTTCGGCCGGGCCACCGCCGAGGTCCTACTGCGCTGATCATCGCCGGTCGTGGCGCGAATGACGGTCGGGCCGAGCGGGTTTCGCGGGCGCTGGGTCGCGCCGATTCGTGGGAGACTCGAAGGATGGGTGCCTCGGAGCTACGTTCTGTCCCTACCGACATTCCGCGGGCGGCGGGGGAGCGGACCCCGGCGATCGACGGCGGACCGACCGTCTTACGGATGGTGCTCGGCGGCCGGTTACGGCGACTGCGCGAAGCCGGCAATATCACCAGGGAAGCGGCCGGTGAGCACATCCGCGGCTCGCACTCCAAGATCAGCCGCATCGAACTGGGCCGCACCCCCATCCGCGAACGCGATCTGCTCGACCTGCTCGCGCTCTACGGTGTGACCGACCCGGAAGAGATCGACGAATTCCGCAGACTCGCAGCGGAAGCGGGCAGCTCGGGTTGGTGGCACCGCGATAGCGACTGGCTGCCGAAATGGTTCGACATGTACCTGGGGCTGGAACAGGCCGCGGCGATGATCCGCGGTTACGAACCGCGTGCGGTGCCCGAACTGTTGCAGACCGCCGACTATGCCCGCGCCCTGATCCGGCTCGCCCACCCCACCGAATCCGAGGACGGCATCGAGCGCCGGGTCGCGTTGCGGATGCGCCGCCAGGAGATCCTCACCCGGCCCGACCCACCCCGGCTGTGGCTGATGGTGGAGGAGGCGGCGTTGCGCCGCCGCATCGGCGGTACCGCGGTGTGGAGTGAACAGCTCGACCGCTTGATGGCGGTGGTGGAGCAGCCGAACGTGACGGTGCAGCTGCTCGCCGACCACCTCGGCGGCCCTGCGCTGACCGAGGGCGCGTTCACCATGCTGCGCTTCGCCGAGCCCGATCTGCCCGACATCGTCTATATCCAGCAGCTGACCGGCGCACTGTATCTGGACAAACGCGCCGACCTGGACGCCTACCGGGCAGTGGCCAACCAGCTGTCGGTGCATGCCACCCCGCCCGAACACACCCCCGGACTGTTGCGGGCGCTGCGCCATCGGGAGCCGCCGATCCTGCGGCATCCCACCGGCGATCAGTAGTCGCCCGCGACAGTGGCCTGCCCGGCACGCAAGGGTAGGGAACGAGCGTGCCGGGCAGGCCGTGCACCCGGTCGACGCGGCGAACGAGAACCGTGCACGGCACCGACGTTAGGCCACATCGGCGGGTACGGCACGCTGGGCGGCCCGATCTCGGGGATTCTCCGGCTCGGCGCGGAAACTGTTGTGAGCGAACACAACCGACCGGCTATACCGGGAACAGGCTGTGCCGGCGCGGATCGTGTTCGGCGACCGCACCCTTCTCGCGCAGCAGCCGCAACGCGCGCCGGATCTCGAGGCGAGTGTCGGCCGGTTCGATGACGGCGTCGATGTAGCCGCGTTCGGCCGCGATCCACGGCGTAGCGGTGGTGGCGTTGTACTGGTCGATCATGAAATCCCGCACGGCCTCGCGCTGATCGGCGGGCACCATCGACAGCTGTTTGCGCCCAACGATGCTGACCGCGCTCTGCGCACCCATGACCGCGATCCGGGCAGTCGGCCAGGCCAGGCTGACGTCGGCGCCGAGCTGCTTACAACCCATGACCGCGTAACCGCCGCCGTAGGCCTTGCGCACCACCACCGTCACGATCGGCACGCTCGCCTCCAGCACCGCGCGGAAGAACCGCCCGCCACGCTTGATCACACCGCTGCGTTCCTCCTCCACACCCGGCAGTACCCCGGGAGTGTCGACGACGAACACCAGCGGGAGCCCGAACGCATTGCACAGCCGGATGAAATGGGTGGCCTTGTCCGAACATCGGGCGTCGATGGCGCCGCCGAGGGCCATCGGCTGATTGGCGACCACGCCGACGCTGCGGCCGTCGACCCGGGTGAAGCCGGTGATCAGATTCGGCGCGGTGGCGGCGCTGATCTCGTGGAACTCGCCGTCGTCGAACAGACGCACCAGGATGTCGTGCATGTCGTAGCCCTGGCTGTCCGAATCCGGGATGATCGCATTCAGTTCGAGGTCGGACGCGGTGCGTTCGGGTTCGAGGCCCGGGTTGACCACCGGCGGCTGTTCCAGGCAGCTCGACGGCAGGTAGCCGAGGTAGCTGCGCGCCCACGCGAAGGCGTCGTGTTCGGTGGCGGCGACGTGGTGCACCGTGCCGTTGGCGGCCTGCACGTGCGCGCCGCCCAGCTCCTCCATGCTGACCTCTTCGCCGGTGACTTCCTTGATGACCTCCGGCCCGGTGACGAACATGTAGGACTTCTCGGTGGCGATCAGCACATCGGTGTTGACCGGTGCGTACACCGACCCGGCCGCGCATTTGCCCAGCATGATCGAGACCTGCGGGACGAAACCCGACAACTTGCCCTGCCTGCGGCTCATCAGCGCATACCAGGCCAGGGAGGTGACCGCGTCCTGGATGCGGGCGCCGCCGGAGTCGTTGATCGCCACCACCGGGCAGGCGTTGTCGAGGGCGAAGTCCAGCGCCGCGGCCACCTTGCGGCCGAACATCTCGCCCACCGAGCCACCGAAGACGGTCTGGTCGTGGGCGATGACCACCACCGGCCTGCCGTCGATGCGCCCGCGCCCGGTCACGACGCCGTCGCCGTACATGGCCTCGCCGGTGCCGGGTTGGCGCACCAGCGCACCGATCTCGACGAAGCTACCCGGGTCCACCAGGGCGCGGACTCGTTGTCTTGCGCTCGGAATGCCCTTCTGTTTGCGTTTGGTGATTCCGGCTTCCCCCGCGGGTTCTTCGGCGAGCTCGAGGATGGCCTGTAGCTGTTCCAGCTTTTCTCGGGTACCGCTCATCAGTTGTGGATCCAGCCCTTCGCACTCGCAGGCGCCGAAACAACCGCGAGGCCGAGCCGTGCGGAGGCGCAGCGCTCGATGCTAATGGTGTGCGGGGCCCGGGCACAGCGGCGGAACCGATCTGATGGGAGACCTCACAACCGAACGCGCCCGGCTCTCATCCGACCTCGGCGTGCGGTCGCGCGGTGCCGGATGTTTTTGTGGATATTCCCTGATGGAAAAGACCGGGCTGGTGATCGGTCCTCGAGGCGACGCGGGCCGGTGTCTCCGGTTCTCGGGCGGCCGTACAGTGGCCGCGACGCGGCGCCGGGAAATGCGCGGCCGGCGCCGCGTCGCATACTTTCTCGCGACCACGGTGATCTCGCGCGCGGACCATCCTACCCGCGGCCCGTTATCTGATTGTGATTCCGCCCAACCGGCCCGTATCGGGCTCATGACTTCTCCGATTCCCCGGCGCTACGGGCAATTTCGAGGCTGATCACCGATAACGTCCGGTAGTCATGATGGGCACACAGGCCGGCGCGGATATCTCGAGCCTGGAAGCGAAACTCGTGCGATTTCTGAGGCGCCGCGGAAGGGGTACCCACGGCGGCGACCTCGCGGCCACCGTGCGGCACTGTCTGGCCGAAGCGGTGCAGCAGCTGCATCCGCGCACCGCGCGGCCGGACGCGGGCGCAGCATCGATCGCGGGATCGGCGGCGCGCTGGGCACGCGAGGGTGTCGCTCTCGAAACGGTGCTCGGCGCCTACCACGAGGGGATTCGTCAGGGCCTGGAATTCCTGGCCGATCACACCACCGCCGACGACGCGCCCGGCGACTCGGCGGAACAACTGCTGGCAGGCACCCAGCTGATGGTGCGGGTCCTGGAACTGGTCACCGTCACCGCCTCGGCGGCCTACCTCGACGAGCACCGCCTCGTCGCCCGCGAACATCAGACCGCCGCCCAGACCCTGGTCTCGGCGCTGCTGAGCGGACACGGGGCCAGCGCGCTGGCCCGGCGCACGGGGATCGCCGTGGCACCGGCCTACCAGGTGGTGGCGCTGGCGATACCGCCGCATCCGGACGAACTCGATGCCGGGATCGGGGCGGTGTCGGCGGGCCGGCGCAAATTGCGCCGCGTACAGGCCGCGTTGGCGGCCCCGCTGGGGTCGCGCTCCCTGTCGTTGCTGTCGGCCGACGGCGGCACCGTGCTGATCCCGCAGGATCCCGTCTCCGCCTTCGCGCCTTCGCCCGCGATGACCGGCGAGGTGCTCGCGGTGGTCGGCGAGGCCGCCGAGGTGGCGCTCACCGCGGTGGTGATCAGCGGCGCCACCGAGCGGATCCCCGAACTGGCCGGACGCGCCCACGACGTGCTCGAGCACATCCGCGGCGCGGGGCATCCGGCAGGGCTCTACCGGATCACCGAAGGCAGCGAGGCAGACAGCGGCGAGGCCGACCAGTGGCGATATCTGCCGGTCGCCGACGCGCCGGCCGCCGTACGCATCGGCCGATCCGCCTGACCGTCCTGCGACGCCGAATCCGCCCAGGGACAAGGAGAACATCGTGACCACCGCGCTGACCGACCGTGACATCTTGCGTGAACTGGAGCCGATCGCCGAGCGACAGCTCGACGATCATCTGCGCAAGGCCAAGGCCTGGAATCCGCACGACTATGTGCCCTGGGACGACGGCCGCAATTTCGCGGCGCTCGGCGGCATCGATTGGGAACCGGGACAATCGAACCTGTCGGAAGTGGCGCGCGTCGCGATGGTCACCAATCTGCTGACCGAAGACAATCTGCCGTCCTATCACCGCGAATTGGCCGACACCTTCACCCAGGACGGCGTATGGGGCACCTGGGTGGGGCGCTGGACCGCCGAGGAAAACCGCCATTCCATCGTGATGCGCGACTATCTGGTGGTGACCAGGGCCGTCGACCCGGTCGCGCTGGAACAGGCCCGCATGGCGCATATGACCACTGGTGTGGCGAAACCGGAGAAGGGACCGCAATTCCTGCGCTCCACCGCCTACGTCACCTTTCAGGAGCTGGCGACCCGGATCAGTCATCGCAATACCGGTATCGTCTGTCAGGAACCGATCGCCGAGCGAATGCTGCAGCGCATCGCCGCCGACGAAAACCTGCACATGATCTTCTATCGCACCATCAGCGGTGCCGCACTGGATCTCGCGCCCGACGACATGCTGCGTGCGATCACCGATGTGGTGACCCGGTTTCAGATGCCCGGCCTGACCCAACCCGATTTCCGGCGCAATTCGGTGCTGTTGGCCAAGAACGGGATCTACGATCTGCGCCAGCACCTGGATGTGGTGCTGCGACCGGTGCTGCGGGCCTGGCGGATCTTCGACCGCACCGATCTCGGCGGTGAGGGCGAGCGTGCCCGCGACGAACTGCACACCTTCCTCGACGATCTCGAGCGGCGCGCCGTACGGTTCGAGGAACGGCGCGAGGCCGCGGCCGTGCGGCGGGCGGAACGGGCCGCCGCGGCCGGATGAGCAGACGAATACCGGTGACAGCCGCGGCGATGGCGCTGGTGGCGGCCGTCTGCGCGACGCCTGCGGCCGCCGCACCCCCGGAATCGGTGCCCGTGTTGGGTTCGCCCGGTCCGGGCACCGAAACCACCATCACCCGAACATCATTGATTCGTGTCGAAGTACTCGGCAAACAGCGCATCCGGCTGCACATCGCGTCCGCGGCGATGCGCCGTGTCATCGCCATCGACACCCTGATCGGGACCGGTCCGGCTCCGCGCCCGACGCTGTATCTGCTCGACGGCGTCGACGGCGAGCAGACCTCGGGCTGGCTGACCAAGGGCGCGGCCGCGGAATTCTTCGCCGACAAACCGGTCGACGTCGTACTCACCACCGGCGGCACCGGCAGCATGTACAGCGACTGGGTGCGCTCGGACGCGGCCCTCGGCCTCAACCGCTGGGAAACCTTCCTCACCGAGGAGCTGCCGCCGCTGGTGGAAACCTATCTCGGCGGCACCGGCGTGCGCGCGATCGCCGGGGTGTCGATGGGCGCGCAGGCGGCGATGATGCTCACCCAACGGCATCCGGGTATGTACCGGGCGGTGGCGGGGATGAGCGGATGCTATTCGACCGCGGATCCGTTGGGCCGCGCCGTCACCACCATCACCGTCGCCTCTCGCGGCGGGAACCCGGAGAATTTGTGGGGGCCGCCGTCGTCGCCGGAGTGGGCCGCCCACGACAGCTTGCTCGGCGCCGAGCAGCTGCGCGGCACCGCGATCTACCTGTCGGCCGCCACCGGCGCGCCGACCGGCGTCGATTTGAACGAGGTGGCGCGGGCGCCCGATATCGTCGCGGCGCTGGGGGAGATGGGCGGCGGTGCGGCACTGGAGGCGGGCGCGCGCTCGTGCACCGAACGCCTGGCCGCCCGGCTCGGCGAACTCGGCATCCCGGCCACCGTGGAACTGCTGGACCAGGGCATGCACACCTGGCCCGACTTCCGGGCACAGCTGCCGCGGACCTGGCCGACGCTGGCGGCGGCGCTCGGAGTGCCGGTCACTGGGCCGCGCTGAATCTCATTCGGTGAAGCGCACTTCGGCGGCGGCGTAGCCGAACAGTTTGCGCCCGTGTGAACGCGCGTCGATGGCGATGGTGCCGCGGCGCCCGCTCGGATCGAGCGAAGTGATCCGGCCGCTGAACTCGATCGGGCTCGCCGCCAGCGCCGGCACCCGCAGATAGTGGGTGTTGTGCGCGAATTGCGCGCGCAGCCGGGTCACGGCGGCGGGATCACCGAGCCAGGAACTCAGGTAGCCCGCGGCCAGGCCGAGCTTGAGCATCCCCGGCGCCACCACGGTGGGCAGCCCGCATTCGATGGCGGTGCGTTCGTCGAACAGCACCGGGTTCGTATCCCCGGTGACGCCCGCGTAGTTCACCAGATCACCGCGCGACAACCGCAGCACCCGGGTCGGCAGCACCGTGCCGACCCGCAGTGCCGCGGGATCGATGGCGGTGCACGGAATATGCGGCGGCGATATCGCCGTGACGACCTCCGGGCCGGCTTCGGTGATGGTGCCTGGCACAGTGGTGGAGCGTGAGTCGGTCATCGCCACTCGGCGCACCGCTTCGCTGAGACGTTCGGCCTCACCGGTACGAGCCAGCAGGGCCGTCGACCCGGTCTGTACCACCTGGCCCTCGGCATCGGTCAGCACGCTCTTGATCGCCATGACGTCGTAATCGGCGAAATGGCGAAACGATTCGAAATAGATATCGCAGGTCAGCTCATCGCCGGCGATGAGCGGGCGGCCGATATCGATCACCTGATCGGCGTGCAGAATCCGGGCGGGGTCGTAACCGGTGAGCACCGTGTCCAGGATTTCGCGATGCACCCGGAGCAAGATGATCGACGCGAACGTCGCCGGTGCGATCAAGCCCGGGTATCCCAGTGCGGCTGCGGCGGATTCGTGCCAATGCGCCGGGTGGCGGTCCTGCACCGCGCGGGCGTACTCGCGAATCTTTTCCCGGCCAACGATGTATCGGTGCGAGGACCGGTAGCGGTGGTCGAGCAGGGCCCGGACCTGATCGGCGGGTGCGACTGTGCTGGTGGCTACCTGGGACATCTGTGCTCCTGGAGAATGCGCTCGGAACGGAAATCGGCCCGCTGGGCTCAGCGCATGGGGCCGAAGACCCAAGCGGGAACGGGATTGTGGTCGGGAGTGACGGCGGCTGCCACCGGGACGCCGGCGCCGAGGAAGCTGGCGACCGCGCGGTCGATATGGTCGGCGGAGGTCACCACGACGGCGTCACGGGCGCCGATCTCGTGCATGATCCGCGCCGCATGGTGCGCGTTCTGCACGGTGTCGACGGCGGCCGGATCCAGATGTACCCGCTCGGCCGGAATGCCGTGGCGCATCAGCCAGTCCGCCATCGCGACCGCCTCGCTGACGCCGTTGCGCGGGTTGCCGCCGGTGACGATGATCGGCGAGCCGGGCGCCAGCAGGGCCTGGACGTATCCGGCGCGCAGGCGCGCGATCAGCTCGGGTCGCATGCTGCCGTCGGGTAGTAGTCCGTAGCCCAGAACAACGATGGCGGTGCCCGGCCCATGCACCTGAGCCAGCGGTCCGGACACGAATTCGGCCGAACCCGTCGAATCGGCGGCCGCCGCGGGCGGTTGCAGGCCCGACCCGATCACGGCTGCCGCGCCGAGCACCGTGCAGGCGGTGAGCCGGATGGCGAGTCGTCGGCGGCGGGGCCTGCCTGCGGACTGTGGGCGGGTCGGCGATGCCATCGAGTCGAACATGGGCGCTCCCAGAAAATGTGCCGGGTGATTGCCACCGTCGGCGGAAATGTATTGCTCCATGATTCGGCAGCAGCCGATGATTGTGTCGTGATCGGTTGGTTATCTGGAGTATTCACCGATTACCGTGACCGCTTTTCGTGTCGATCCACGTGCGGTTGTGATTGCTTACCTGCCGCTGCGTTGCGTGCCTGTGAGATCCACGGTGACCGATTCGCGGCGATATCTGTGTGCGGTCCCTAAGGCGAGCAGCGGCGTTCGTGAGGTTTCCAGACACCGTTGCCGCACGGCGGTTTCCGGGCCGGGCGGACTTAGCGTTGGCGCAGTTTCCGTGCCGTCGACCGGCACGTCGGCACTGGAGCATCGTTGCTCGGGAAGGCACGTGATGAGACGAAGTACCTCTGGTCGGTTGTGGCGTTCGCTGGTGGTGGTGAGTGCGGCGGCGTTGGCGTTGACCGCGATGGGTGGGCAGGCCGTGGCCGCGCCGACGGAGCAGGATTTGGCCGACTATATTGCCGCGGGGCGGTCGGTGGCGGGGCCGGTGGCCGATTCGGGGTCGAGTTCGGGGTCGGCGTGTGATTCCGGGAGCGGCGCGGGTTCGGGTAACGGGTCCGGTGACTGTTACGGCGGGTCGGGCTCGAGCTCGGGCTCCTCGGGTGGGTATGCCTCCGACACCATCGGCTGGGGTCCGGCGCAGACCTCGTGGGTGGCGGCGTTCGCCTACGGGCTGGCCAATGGTGATGCGGCTCCGCCGGGGGCCAATGATTGGAATTGCAAGCCGACTGCGCAGCATCCGCGGCCGGTGTTGTTGATCCATGGCACGTGGATGAATGCCTATAACGGGTTCGCCTATATGGGTCAGCCGATCAAGGATGCCGGGTTCTGCACCTTCACCTTCAACTATGGTCGCTCCAACCTGCTCGAGGGTGGGGGTTTGGGGTCGGTGTTGCCGGGGGTGATGGGTACCGGCTATATCCAGGATTCGGCCAAGCAGTTGGCGGTGTTCGTGGATCGGGTGCTGGCTGCTACCGGGGCGGCCGAGGTCGATATCGTGGCCCATTCCCAGGGTGGGTCGATGTCGAACTGGTACACCAAGTTCGAGGGGGGTGCGGCGAAGGTGAAGAACCTGATCACCTACGGCGCTACCCATCACGGCACCAGCCTCGACGGGATCGGTGCGCTGGGGCGCGCGATCAACAATCTGGGGATCGATATCCTCGGGTTCATCGAGATCTTCGTCGGTCATGCCGGTATCCAGCAGACCATCGGCTCGGATTTCGTCAACCAGCTCAACGCCAATGGTGACACCGTGGCCGGGGTGGATTACACGATTGTCGGGTCCCGTTATGACGAGATCACCAACCCCTATGACCTGACGTTTTTGAAGCCGGGTCCCGGGGCCACGGTCCGTAACATCACCCTGCAAGAAGGGTGTGAACAAGACATCTCCGACCATTTGACGATGATGTATTCTCCGCGCGCGCTGTCGATCGCGTTGAATGCCTTGGATCCGGTGCAGTTCCCGCAACTGCAATGCACCTTCAACCCCTGGCTCATCGGCGGCGGCGGACAACTCTGACCCGACCACCCCCTGGACCGGCGCCCACCGGACCGGATCGACTAACGACTCCGGCGACCGGCCCGATGGCTGCCAGGCCGCCGCACCTCAGCGTGCCGGCGGACAGGAGACCCCTCAACCCGCCCCTGTCCGTCCCCCGCAACGAGTGCGCGGCGGAAAATGCCCACCGAACGGCCGAAACGCACCCGGCCGTTCGGTGGGCATGCGGCGTTTTCGGGGTGCGTCGACGGCCGTCGGCCGCCATCGACTCCCGATGACGGCCGACGGCCTGTGCTGTGTGCGCGAGGCTCGGCTGATGAGATGCCCGCGGCAGGTGAAGGACCCGCGCGGTGGCGCGCTGCATGTCGGTCGGACGACGGTGCGGTGCATCGGGCGTGCCGGTACCACCTAGGCAACTGGAACAACGATCTTGTGCGAACCCTGTTCGGGCCATTTAAGTTACTGGATATTGCTGACCTGATCGTGCATCGAGCGACGAGGCTCGATGGCAGCGTCGGCGCTCCAGGGGCTCGTATCGCTTGTCGGCTGCGGATCCATTGCCCCTGGTGATTGGAATCTGTTCAGCGCTGTTGATCATCTTCAGGTCGATCTACCGCCGCCGGTAGGGGAGTGAACGCACCGTTGCGGCGAAAACGTGTACAAGGTTACGGCGCCCTGTTAAGTTAATGAGTATTCCGCAAGGGCGCGGAGGTGGCGACCGGGCCGCGCTCCGCATGATCGGGATCTTCTTGTACTCGATGAGGAGTAGACGTCATGGATGCAATCAACAGGCGTAACGCGTTGAAGGCCGGGGGCATTCTGGGCGCGATCGGCGCCATGGCGGTGGTCTCGCCCGCGCGTGCCGAACCCTGGACGTGGTCGCCCAACGGTTCGGTGGCCGGGTCCGGGACCGGAGCCGACCCGATGACGGTGTGGGATCCCGAGGCCGACGAGCTGGTCGCCGGACTGATCGACCGTGGCGAAGTCCCCAGGGTCAACGAATTACTGCGTACCTGGACCAGAAACGGTCAGCCGCTGCCCGACGGGTTGCCGCCGCAACTGCGCGACTTCATGGAGTACGCCCGGCAGATGCCGCACTGGACCGATCCCGCGAAGCTGAACACCGCGATCGAGTTCAACAAGAAGCGCGGCCTCTACCTCGGTGTGCTCTACGGGTTCGCCAGCGGCATGATGAGCACCGTCATCCCGAAGGAAGCTCGCGCGGTGTATTACTCCAAAGGCGGCCACGACCTGAAAGACCGCATCACCAAGACCGCCAAACTCGGCTACGACATCGGCAGCAACAACGCATACGCCCCGGACGGGGAAATGGTCGTCACCTGCGTGAAGACCCGGCTGGTACACGCGGCGGTGCGGCATCTGCTACCGCAATCCCCGCACTGGGTGCAGTCGGCGGAAGAAGACATCCCGATCAGTCAGAACGACATGATGGTGACCTGGCACAGTCTGCCGACGACCGTCATGAAGCACCTGACCAATTGGAAAGTGCCGATCCCGCCGCACGAATCGGAGGCATTTCTGCATTCCTGGCAGGTCGCCGGGCACATGCTCGGTATCCGCGACGAATACATCCCCAATTCCTGGCCGGAGGCCAATTCCCAAGCGGCACAAGTCCTCGACCCGATCCTGGCGGCTACCCCGGAAGGGGCGCGGCTGGCCGACCGGCTGCTCGGGCTCGGCGCCAATGTCGATTTCGCCATCCTCAGCAAGCCGGTGCTCGGTTCGTTCACCCGGTTCCTGCTCGGCGACCGAATCGCCGACGGGCTGGCCATTCCCCGAGAACCGGTCTGGGATCCGCTGCTGCGCCTCAGCTGGGGTCCGTTCATCGCGGTGCGCGAGGGTGTGCTGACCGTGGCCCCGCCGACGGCGGAGGTGTACTGGCTGTTCGACGAATTCCTGCGCAAGGGTGCCCTGACCTACCTGTCCGAACTGCGGATGCCGATCAGCATCGAAATCCCCACCATGAACCGCGATATGACCAAACCCCATCGCTGACCATCCGATTCATCGAACAAGGAGCGCGACAGTGCGTAATTCCCTCCGTTGTGCCGCCGCCTCACTCGCGGCGGCGTCCCTGGTCGGCGCCGCGGCCGGTGCGAGTGCCGACCCAGGAGCTGCCGCATCGGTCACGCCCGTGGCCGAAGCGGGTACCGGATCGTCCATGCTCGACGCCGGCTCCTCGGCGGCGCGATCGGCCGGAGTCCTTGCGCAGCAAGGCGACATCATCGGCATCATCGTGCTGCTCGGAATCACCCCGTTCCAGATGCTCACCAGCGGCATCTGTGATCTGGCCACCGGGTCGGGCCTCGGGAATCCTTGCTCGCCGTCTCGGTACTGACCCCGCGAGGCCGGCCGACCGATTCACGTGCCGATCGCAGCCGATCACCGATGACGGCGATCGGCATGGCGGCCCGGGAATACCCGCCGGCGTCGATCACGCCAGACCGGTGCATGCCCGCAGCTGTCACCGATGACCGCCTTCGGCGCCGGTCAGGGGATGACCACCGGCCCCTGGACCGGGGCCGGGTCGTCGGCCCACCGCTGCCCGGCCTCGCGCGGGGTGAGGCCCTGTTCGGCCCACGCGGCCAGGAGTTGGGCGACCTTCGTGTGCATGATGGTGCGCAGCCGGTCGAAAGAGGTGTCCGGGTCATCGTCGACCTCACCGAGCAACAGCCACCACGCCCAGGCCACGGCGCCGGCATTGGCGACGAAATCCGGCACCACCGGAATACCGCGCGCGGCGAGCATGGCCTCGGCTTCCGGTGTGGTGGCCGCGTTCGCGGCCTCGACGACGATGCGGGCCCGGACCCCGAAGGAATTGTCCGGAGTGATCGCGTAGGAGATGGCCGCGGGCACCAGAATGTCGGTGTCGCAAGACAAGATCGCGGTGCGCGGCAACTGCTCGATGCCCTCGGGTAGCCGGGCCCGGTCGATCTCGCCGTAGCCGTCGCGCAGCGCGAGCAGCGTGGGGATGTCGAGACCGTCGGCGCGGTAGAGCGTGCCCGCGGCATCGGCGACGGCGGTGACCGTCATCCCGGCCTCGTGCAGGTAGTAGGCCGCGGCCCCGCCCATGGTGCCGATGCCCTGGATCGCCACCGTCGTCCGAGTCGGCGCCTGCCCCCACCAGACAGCTGCCGCCAGGCAGGCGTGCGCGACGCCGTATCCGCCGATCACATCACCGAGCAGGAAACCTCCCTCGACCGCCGCGTCGAGTCCCCGGCGCACCCGGGCCAGCGTGGCGGCCGGATCGGCGGCGCGACGGATCGCGGCGTGATAGCTCTGACCGAGCCCGAGCCTGTCGAACACCTCGTCGATCAGATGCTGCGGAACACCGAGATCCTCCGCGGTGACCCAATGCGCGTCCAGCCACGGACGCATCGCCTCGCAGTATCGTTCCAGCACCTCGACCGCTCGCGGATCCTTGGGGTCGAAGTCGATGCCGCCCTTGGCTCCGCCGACCGGAAGGTCGAAAGTGGCGGTCTTGGCCGCCATCCCGCGCGCCAGGTCTTCCACTTCGCTCATCGTGCACCCCGGACGCATCCGGGTGCCGCCGGTGGCCAGCCCGGCGCGCAGGGTGTGCACGACCAGATACCCGGTGGCGCCGGTGGGCGCATCGGTCCAGTGCAGGCGCAGATACGGTTCGCTCCGGCGGACAGCGGCGGCGGGTTGCGGCGCAGCGAGGGCCCCGGCATCGCTGGCCTGCGCGGGACCACCTACCGGTTCGTGCATCGTCGTCATGGCGGACACCTCCCTGTTCGTGCTCGTGCCGGCCGTC
Organism: Nocardia cyriacigeorgica NBRC 100375; assembly: GCF_000308555.1. Taxonomy (GTDB): domain Bacteria; phylum Actinomycetota; class Actinomycetes; order Mycobacteriales; family Mycobacteriaceae; genus Nocardia; species Nocardia cyriacigeorgica. The sequence continues at coordinate 24,298 of NZ_BAFY01000124.1, forward strand.
AGGAAGACGCCGCGTCGCGCACTCTCCGGTCCGGTTTCGAGACCACCCGATTCGGGTACGACCTCTGCTGCCCAGCGTGCATTCGCACAGGTTCGTGCGTCTATTTACGGTTGGTTCACGGCTGTGTTCACTGTTGCTGTACAGCGCCGCCGAGGTGGGGAACGCTTAGGCTCGGTGACATGGATCTGTCGCTGGCGCGCCTGCGGATGTTGCGTGAGCTGCACCGCCGCGGCACGGTGACCGCGGCCGCGTCAGCGCTGCACTACACCGCGTCGGCGGTGTCGCAACAGCTGGCGCAGCTCGAACGCGACGTCGGTACCCGGCTGCTGGAGCGGCGGGGACGGCGGGTCCAGCTCACCGATCAGGGGGTACTGCTGGCCGAGCATGCCGAAGAGATCCTGGCTTCGGTCGAGCGCGCCACCCAGGCGCTCGAGGACGCGGCCGAATCGGTGACGGCGAAACTCACCGCCGGGGTGTGGGCGTCGGTGGCCTCCGGCCTGCTACCCGACGCGCTCAACGCCCTCGCGCGCACCCACCCCGGGATTCTGGTGCGCACCCGTGAACTCGCCCCGGAGTCGACCGCCGCGGCCGTGCGCGACGGCGCGCTCGATCTGTCGTTCGTGCTCGACTATTCCAATTACCCGATGGCGTGGGACGGCGGCCTCGAACGCGCGGTCATCGCGGTGGAGCGGCTGTACGCCGCGGTGCCGGCCGGTGCCGTCCCCGCGACCAGCGTGACCTTGGCCGAGCTGGCCGAACACCCGTGGATTCTGGCCCCGGCCCGGTCGCACTTCGGGCACGCGGTCCGGTTGGCGTTCCAATCGGCCGGTGTGGCGCCGCGGATCGACCACGAGGTCGAGGAGCAGGCCACCGCCATGGCGATGGTCGCCGCCGGACTCGGCGTCACCCTGGTGTCCGACCTCGGCCTTGCCTTGCGGCCGCCCGGCGTCGACATCGTCGCGCTCGGCGACATCCTGACCCGCACGGTATCGCTGGCCTACCGCACCACCACGGCGCGGCGCGAGGCGCTGCTGTTGGTGGTGGACGCGATCAGGGCCGCTGCCCAGGACAAGGGCCTCGGCGCCGACACCGCGCTCCCGGATTCGGCCGAGGCGCAGCCGCCACGATGACGCCCGGCTGCCTCGGTGTCAGTTGTCCCAGCCGGCCAGTGCCGAGGCCAGATCAGGCACCTCCAGAATGTCGATGGCCTGTTGACGCACATCCGGGCAGGTCTGGGTGGTCACGGTGTCGACGATCGAATTGTCGCGGATCACCTCGTCGTTGAGCCCCTCATTGCGCGCGGCCCAATTCTGCACGGTGCCGTTGAAGCTCACCTTGGCCACGGTGGAGCCCTGGTCACGCCAGTTGTCGAGTTCGGGCTCGATCATGTCGCACAGCTGCTGCGCCGCCTGCGGGGTCACGGTGTCCTCGTCCCCCTCGGGCGAGGTCGTCGCCCCCTGGGTGGTCATGGTGATCGTCGGCAGGTCCGGAGTCCGGGGCGCCGGATCGGACCCATCATCATCCCCACACCCCGCCAGCACCGCACCCGCCGCCACCGCGGCAGCCGCCACCGTCGAACGCATCAGAAAGCCACGAGACCGTTCCATCACATCTCCTCACGGATAGGGACTACTTGTCGTGGCTGTACCCGATCGATGTACGGACAACCAGGGGGCGGTCGCGGTCGGTGCCTGCCTCCTCATCGGCGATGGTGCTGGAGCATATGCGTAGCGCCGCTGCTGCCCAGTGGGCGGTGACGCCGGACGGCCGAAACGCAAGGAGTGACGATGCCCTCGATCCAGGTAGCTGTGTGCGGACCGCATGACTGCACCGCAGAGGAAGCCGCGAATGCGCGTGTGGTCGGCAGGTTGCTGGCGGAAGCCGGTGCGACCGTGCTGTGCGGGGGCGGCGGTGGGGTGATGGCTGCGGTGGCCGAAGGGGCCTCGGAGGCCGGCGGGCTGGTGATCGGGGTTCGGCCGGATACGGACCGGGAGGGCGCGTGCGAGGGCTTGTCGGCTGTCCTGTACACGAATATGGGCCAGGCGCGTAACGCCATCCTGGTCTGGTCCGCCGACGCGATCATCGTCATCGGCGGCTCGTGGGGGACGTTGTCGGAGCTGGCGCTCGCGAACCGGCGTGGCGCAGTCAGAGTAGTGACGTTGGGCGGGTGGCAGGTTCTCGACGCTCACGGAGAACGTGTCGACGCCGGGATCATCGCGAGCAGTCCCGAATCCGCTGTCGACGCCGCGCTCGCTCGGGAGTAGCTCGCCTGACCTGCCCTGGGCCGGGCCGCGCCGTGCGGTGCAGTCGCCGCGGCGCTGCGGGGCGCGTGCACCTCGGGCGGCGCAGGGAGGACGACGCCGGATTGTGTTGTGTCTCTAGGGGTGAACGCCGACGTTGGTGAGGTGTCCAGATCCGATCTTGTTCGCCCGGTGAAGCGCTGGGCGAGTTCTAGTTTGGTGATTCACCAGCAGTCGACGACCAGCTGGACGGAACCGAGCGCCGCCCAGGACAGGAGCTTTGCGTCTCATGATCGGATCTGGAATAGCCCGCCGGACGCGGGGGCGCATGCTCGCGATCGCGATCGCGATGCTGGCTGCGGCGCCGTGCGCGGCTGCGGTGGCGCCCAGCGCGACCGCCGAGCCGGCATCGGAGATCACCGGGTCCTGGGAGGTCGACGACCGCACGGTGCAGGTGCGGGTGCATTCGGCGTCGATGGATACCGACATCATGGTGAATGTGCAGCGGCCCGCCGACAGGTCGGTAACGCGGCCGACATTGTACCTGCTCAACGGCGGTGGCGGCGGGCAGGACAGCGCCACCTGGCAGAAGAACACCGATGTGCTGCGGTTCCTGGCCGACAAGGACGTCAACGTGGTGCAGCCGGTCGGCGGGCGGTGGAGCTACTACACCGATTGGCGGGCGCGGGACCCGAAACTCGGTGTGTACAAATGGAAGACGTTCCTCACCGAAGAACTGCCGCCGTTGATCGACGCCGAATTCGGCACCACCGGTGTCAATGCGATCGCCGGGCTGTCGACCTCGGGTACCTCGGTATTGCAACTGCCGATCGCCAAACCCGGCCTGTACCGCGCGGTCGCGGCCTACAGCGGGTGCGCGCAGATCAGCGATCCGATCGGGCAGCAGTTCGTGAAGATGGCGGTGGAGTCCTGGGGTGGTGGCGACACCGACAACATGTACGGCCCGCCGGGAGATCCGATGTGGGCGGCCAACGACCCGTATGTCAACGCCGAGGGACTGCGCGGGCTGAAGCTGTTCATTTCCACCGGCACCGGAATTCCCGGCATGTTCGATGTGTACAACGGCACCCATATGCAGCCGGGCCCGCGCGGTTTCGCCAACCAGCTGGTGCTCGGCGGGTTGATCGAGGCCGCGGTCAACTGGTGCACACACAATCTGCGCGACCGGCTGCATCAGCTGGGCATCCCGGCCACCTTCGACTTCCAGCCCACCGGCACCCATTCATGGGGGTATTGGCAGCAGGCGATGAAGGACTCGTGGCCGGTGCTGGCCGAGGGCCTCGGGCTGCCGCGATGACGCCGCACGCACGAGTGGTCGTCGGGTGATCGGTATGGGTAGCATCGTCGGCGGCCGCGTCGGCCCGGGAAAGCTGGGTCTTGCCCGGCCAGTGCCGTGCGCTGGATGGTGTGCTGGACCCGCCTGCCGTGTTCGGCGCGGTAAAGCGATACGAGACCGATAGGGGCGTCGAGATGCAACCGGCACTGCGATGTCTTGTCTGGGAACTGGACAACACGCTGTGGGACGGCGTCGTCTACGACGGCACGGCCGGCGCGTTGGACCGGTCCGCCCTGCGCACGCTGCGGGTCCTGAGCGAACGCGGCATGTGGCATGCAGTCGCGAGCCGCGGCGATCGAACCCGCACCACGCAGATGTTGCGCAGGCACGGGCTGCACGAGATGTTCTCGGTCGTCGAGATCGGCTGGGGCCGAAAGTCCTCGGCCATCGTCCGGATCAGCCACACGCTCGGACTGCGCCTGGATTCCATCGGGTTCGTCGATCCCGAGCCGGTGGAACGGGCCGAGGTGGCGCGGGCGTTGCCGCTGGTGCGTTGCTACGCGGCGCGCAACGCGGGCATGCTGCTCAACCACCCGGACTTCCGGCCGGTGGTGCGCCCGGACCGCGACCCCACCCCACCGCTCGGCTTCGCGCGGGTTCCCGCACGCTGAAACCCGCGCTCGCCGACGGTAACCGAGGCGAACTACCCACGCCGCAACCGTGGTGAGCCGAGTGCGGCCGGCCCCCGATCGGGCTCGGCACCACGATCGAGGACAGGCCGCCCGGCTCAGCTGCGAGCGCCGCGCTCGATGAATGTCGCCGCCTGCTCACCGATCAGCACCGACGGCGCGTGCGTGTGCCCGCGCACCAGCACCGGCATCACCGACGCATCGGCCACCCGCAAGCCCTGAACACCACGTACTTCCAGCTGCGGGGTGACGACGCTGGCCGAATCGGAGCCCATCCGGCAGGTGCCGGCCGGGTGATAGAGGGTGTGGGAGTAGCGGTTGAGCGACAGCTCCAGGGTCTGCTCGATATCGGCGGGCGGCTGCGGCGGGTAGATGATGGGCCCGAGGACCGATTTCAGGGCGGGCGACTCGGCCAGCCGCACACAGGTACGCAGCCCGGACATGATCGCGGCCCGGTCCGCGCCCTCGGCATCGGACAGATAGCCCGGGTCGATGATCGGTTTGGCGGCCGGATCCTTGGAGGCCAGGCTGATCCGGCCACGGCTGTGCGGGCGCAGCAGCACCGTCGCCAGCACCACACCGTGCTCGGTGGGATCGACCAGCCCTTCATGGAAGAACGGGGCAGGTGCGAAGATCAGCTCCAGGTCGGGCAGCTCCAGCTCGGGGTCGCTGCGCAGGAAGCCGTACGCCTCGCCGACGTTGGAGGTGAGCATGCCGCGGTGGCGCAGCAGATAATCCAGCAGCTGACGTGGTTTCTCGGCCCCGAACAGCGAATCCGATTCCACTCCGTAGCCGACCGCCGCCACCAGATGATCTTGCAGGTTCGCGCCGACCTCGGGCGCGTGGTACACGGTCTCGATGCCGTGGCGGCTCAATTCCTCCCGGTCGCCGATACCGGACAGCATGAGCAGCTGCGGGGTGTTGATCGCGCCACCACACAACACCACCTCGCGGCGGGCGGTCGCGGTGACCGTGGTCTGGCCCTGCCGGAATTTCACACCGGTGGCCCGGGTTCCGTCGAAGAGCACACGGGTGGCCAGCGCTTCGGCGCGCACGATCAGGTTCGGCCTGCGCAGCGCCGGACGCAGATAGGCGTCGGCGGTGCTCCAGCGCCTGCCGCCGCGCTGGGTCACCATCGTCTGGCTGAAACCCTCCGGCGCGGGCCGGTTGGGCGGCTCCACGGTGAAACCGCATTCGCGCACCGCCTCCAGGTAAGCGGCGGTCGATCGACGTGGGCTGCGCTGATGGGCGATGTGCAGCGGACCGTCGGTGCCTTCGTCGGGGTATTGGGCGCCTTCGACGTTCTCGATGCGCCGGTACTGTTCGACGACCTTGGCGAAGCTCCAGTCCTCGCCCGCCAGCAGCGCCCACTCGTCGTAGTCGGCGCGGAATCCGCGCACCCACATCATCGCGTTCATCGACGACGATCCGCCGAAGGTTTTGCCGCGCGGCCAATAGATCTGGCGGCCGTCGAGTTCCGGTTGCGGTTCGGTCAGGTAATCCCAGTCGACCTCGCTGCGGAACAGCTTCGCGAACCCCGCCGGGATATGAATGAATTTGTTCTTGTCCTGCGGCCCCGCCTCCAGCAGCAGCACCGTGGTATCGGGATCGTCGCTGAGCCGAGCGGCCAGCGCCGCGCCCGCCGACCCCGCCCCGACGATCACATAGTCCGCAGCGACCTCACCTGTACCCACTGTCCATCTCCGATCTCACTGTGTAAGGCAAACATACGAGCACGCGATGGTCACCGGGCCCGATTCCGCCCATCGTGGGCCGATCCGCCGCCGACGTCGCCGGATACGCGGTGCCCCCGCCGGCGAGACGCCGACGGGGGCACGACGAGACCAGCGATCAGCCTGCCGCGGGGGTGCTGTCGGAGCGGCGGTTCGGCACGGTCGGCAGCTTCAGCGCGGTGGGGGCATGCGCCGGGACGACCGGGTTACGCGGCGCGACGGGTGCGATGCGCTGATACGGGGTGTTCTGATCCGGCCGCAGATCCTGCTCGCCCTTGTTGGGCCAGTAGGCGGCGGCGCGCTCGGCCTGGGCGGTGATGGTCAGCGACGGATTGACGCCGAGGTTGGCCGACACGGCCGCGCCGTCGACGACGCTCAGTGTCGGGTAGCCGTAGACGCGGTGGTAGGCGTCGATCACCCCGGATTCGCGGTCGGCGCCGATGGCCGCACCGCCGAGGAAGTGCGCGGTGAGCGGGATGTTGAACACCTCGCCCCAGGTGCCGCCCGCGACACCGCCGATCTTGTCGGCCACACGGCGGGTGACGTCGTTGCCGGCCGGAATCCAGGTCGGGTTCGGTTGGCCGTGCCCCTGTTTGGAGGTGAGCTTGCGACCGAAGAGCCCGCGCTTGGTGTAGGTGGTGATCGAGTTGTCCAGATGTTGCATGACCAGCGAGATGATGGTGCGCTCACTCCAGTTGCGCACACTCAGGAAGCTCAGCAACGTCAACGGGTGGCGCAGCGCGATGCCGAGGAAACGCAGCCAGCGCGGGATGCGGCCGCCGCCGTCGACCATCAATGTCTGCAACAGGCCCATCGAGTTGGAGCCCTTGCCGTAACGCACCGGCTCGATATGGGTGTCGGGGGTGGGGTGGATCGAAGAGGTGATCGCCACGCCCTTGGTGAAGTCCTGGCCGGGGATCACCTTCTTGGTGGCCGCGCCGACGATGGACTCCGAATTCGTGCGGGTGAGCACGCCCAGCCGTTCGGACAGATCGGGCAGCACGCCCTGATCGCGCATGGCGTGCAGTAGCTTCTGGGTGCCGAGGGTGCCCGCCGCGAGCACCACATTGCCCGCCGTATAGGTGGCCGGGCTCTTGCGCACCCAGGCGCCGGTGCGTTCGGTCGCCACTTCCCAGGTGCCGTCCGGCTGCGGGCGCAACGCGGTGACGGTCGTCATCGGAATGACCTGCGCGCCCGCCTTTTCCGCGAGGTAGAGGTAGTTCTTCACCAAGGTGTTCTTGGCGCCGTACTTGCAGCCGACCATGCAGTCGCCGCATTCCAGGCATCCGGTGCGCTCGGGTCCGACACCACCGAAGTACGGATCCTCCACCGTCTTACCGGGTTCGCCGAAGAACACCCCGACCGGTGTCTGCACGAAGGTGTCACCGACGCCCATGTCCTCGGCGACCTGCTTGAACACCTCGTCGGCCGGGGTCATGTGCGGGTTGCGGACGACGCCGAGCATTTTCTGCGCCTGCTCGTAGTACGGGGTCAGCTCGTCGCGCCAGTCGGTGATGTCGCGCCACTGGGCGTCCTGGAAGAACGGCTCCGGCGGCACATACAGGGTGTTGGCGTAGTTGAGCGATCCGCCGCCGACACCGGCGCCGCCGAGAATCAGCACATCGCGCAGCGGGTGGATGCGCTGGATGCCGTAGCAGCCGAGCTTAGGTGCCCACAGGAACTTGCGCAGATCCCAGCTCGTCTTGGGCAGCTCGTCGTCGGCGAAGCGGCGGCCGGCCTCGATGACGGCGACCTTGTACCCCTTCTCCACCAGTCGCAGCGCCGTGACGCTGCCGCCGAACCCGGACCCGACGATGAGGACGTCGTAGTCCGTCGCTTGCTCAGACATGGGGAAACTCCTCGGTGGGCGTCGGCAGTGACGCCGGTTACGCTAATGACGACAGTTGGAACTGTCAACGAAGGGTGCGCTTGGTATCTATGCTGGTCGCGTGTCCCGATACAGCCGCACCCAGCTGGCCGAACTGAGCGGCGTCCCGGCGCGAACGATCCGCTACTACCACTCGCTCGGTTTGCTCCCCAAACCCGAGCGAGTCGGCAAAGAGGCGCTCTACCGCACCGAACACCTCGACCGGCTGCGCGACATTCTCGCCATGCAAGCCCGCGGCCTGCGGCTGGACGCGATCCGCGAGGTCTTCGCCAGCGACGCCGGTGCGGGCGCGAGCGACTGGCGTGCGGTCTTCGACCCGCGCAAACCCGGGCATTCCGACCAATCCGCCGTCCTCGATGACGACGAGCTCACCGAACTGCTCGGCGATCGTCGTCCCGACATCCTCGACGAACTGCTGGCCGCCCAATACCTGGAACGGCATGGCGAGAACTGGGCGATCCCGGACCTGCCCATGCTCAAGGGCGCGCTGATCCTCTACGACGTCGGCACCGACGTCACCCTCAGCGGCGCGCTACGCAAACTGATCCGGGCACGCATCGCCGAGCTGGCCGACGAAATGGTGCGCACCTTCCGCGACGCCGCCGCGACCAGCTACGGCGGCGAGGGCATCGGCAGCGACCTGAGCCGGTTCCGTGACCGCTTCCGCGCCGCGGCCTGGGAAGTCGGCGGCGCCACACTGGCCGACGAGATCGAACGCGCGGTCGCCGAGCTCGACGAATCCGGACGTTGAATCCCGCGCCGAAGCGTGGGGGAGCGGTGATCACTGTTGTTGACATCGCTCTCGGTAGTGATTCAGGGTGACACCATGACCACACCGAGGGCCCGTGCCCGCGCCCAGACGATGGATGACATCAAACGCATCGCGCGCGCCCAGCTGGCCACCGAGGGGGCGGCCGCTCTCTCGCTGCGCGCGGTCGCCCGCGAACTCGGCGTGGTCTCCTCGGCGGTCTACCGCTACGTCCGCAGCCGCGACGAACTGCTGACTCTGCTGGTGGTCGACGGTTACGACGCGCTCGGTGACGCCGTCGACGCCGCGGTCGCGGCAGCATCCGCCGATCCGGCCACGCGGCTGCGTGCCGCCGCCCACGCCGTCCGTGACTGGGGCCTGGCCGAACCTGCCTGGTACGGACTGCTTTTCGGCACCCCGGTGCCGGGCTACGCGGCGCCGGCCGAACAGACCGTCGCGCCGGGCACCCGCGTCATCGCGACGCTGCTGCGCCTGGTCGAAGCCGCGCACCGCGACGCGGCCCTGCGCGAGCCCGCCGAGACCGAATCGATTTCCACGGCCACCCTCGGCGATTTCGCACGCATCCGAACCGAATTCGGCATCGACATCCCCGACTGGCTGCTGGCCCGGGCGTTGGTGCTGTGGAGCGCGCTGTTCGGCGCGGTCAGCTTCGACGTCTTCGACATGTACGGCCACGGCACCTTCACCGACCGGACCGAGGTGTTCGACCTGCAGTTGACCGGTTGGCTAAGCCTGCTCGGATTCCGCTGAACCCGCGCCGGGCCGCTCGGCGCCGCACAGGATGAGTGCGGTCCTGGTGAACAGCGGCGCCAGTTCCGGCAAACGCTCGGCACCGCGCTCGTACAGGCAGGCGACGATCCGTTCGTTGATCCCGCCGAGCAGCATGTCGATCAGCGCGGGATCCGGATCGACGGGAACCTCACCGCGCTGCACGCCGAGCCGCCCGACCGCAAGGATGTGCTCGGCGAACAGCTGATGGACTCGTGCGCGATGCTCGACCAACGCCGGTCCGGCGGCGAGGATCTCGATGTAGAGCGCGCGCGTCGCGGCCGGCCGGGCGGCCAGGATTTCCAGGAACACCCGGAACGAGGTGTGTACCCGTTCGGCGATCGGGGTGTCGGCGCCGAGCGTGATCGTCTCGGCGAGCAGCTCGAGACAATCGGCGACCGCGCTGTCGTAGGCGGCGGCGAAGCATTCCTCCTTGGCGCCGAACAGGGCATAGAAGGTGCGCCGGGCGACCCGGGCCCGCCCGACGATCTCGGTGACCGTGGTCGGCGCGTAACCCAGCTCGCCGACCGCTTCCAACGCGGCCGCACACAACCGCCGGTACTGCGAGTTCTCGACTTCCTCGCGGGTGAGGCGGTGCGGGCCATGAGGCAGCCGATCGGGCGGCCCATCAGTCAGCACGGTCATGCGACCAGGATATGGGCTCGGCCGCCACCGTCTCTCCGCGGCGACCGGGCAGCGGTGAGATCCAGGTCATAGTTGCCACCGAATGTGATCCAACCTATGGTTACCCGCGAGTCAGGAACGATGGAGTTCCGCTCTTGTCGGGATGAGGGGACACATGATCAGACATCGACGTCTCGTCCGGAGTGCCGTAGCCACCCTGGTGAGCATCGTCGCGGTCAGCGCCGCGCTGGTGGCCGCCCAGACCGGGCAGGCACAACCGGACGGCGGCGCGCTCGGCGCGCACTGGACCGCCACCCACGACGGCCCACGCGCCCACCCGAATGTGCACATCGACTGGGATGTGCCCATCACGATGAGCGACGGCACCGTCCTCAAAGCCAACATCTACCGTCCGGCCGACGCCGCGGGCAGGCCGGTCGAGGAGAAGACGCCGACGATCGTCAACCTCACCCCGTACACCAAACTGGTCGGCAACGTGCTGGATTCGGCGCTCACCTTCCCGGTCCTGGCCGACGCGTTGACCGAGCTCTTCAAGAGCTTCGACCTGTCCGCCTACGGCCTCGGCGGCCTCACCGAGATCACCAAGGCCATGCCCGCCGGCACCCTGCGCTCCTTCGGCGTGGACCGCAAACTCATTCAGAGCGGCTACACCCAGGTCGTCGTCGACGTGCGCGGCACCGGA
>NZ_BAFY01000123.1 GCF_000308555.1 Nocardia cyriacigeorgica NBRC 100375
GCGCAGCGCCCGCACGTACCGTTCGAAACCCTCAGCGTCAGCGGTGAATACCTGGCGGAGGCCACCGCCGATATCGAGAACCGACGGTGTGAGGCCGTGGTCGTAGGCGCGTTCGATCAGCGTCAGGCAGTCATCGAACGCGCGCACCCGTTCGCCGACATCGCCGGAATCGAGATGGAACGCGAAGCCGCGCAGGTCGATCCGATCCGAATGTGCCGCCAGCGTCCGCAGGGCCGAATCCATCCGTGACAGCGGAATGCCGAACCGGCTCACCCGCGCCGGATCGAACCCGGAGACCCGCACCAGCACCGGAACCGGCGCGCCGCCCACCGCCAGTTCGGCGATCGTCTCCAGCTCCCACTGATTGTCCACGTTCACCGTGACGCCCGCCGCGGTCAGCTGCCGGAGAAACCCGGCACCCTTGGGACCGGTGGCTTCGATGCGCCCCGGCCCGAATCCGGCGCGGCGCGCGCTGGCCAGTTCTCCGGCCGAGGCCACATCGATGCCGATGCCCGCGTCAGCGGCGGCCCGGACAAAGGCATGCGCCTGGTTCACCTTGTGTGCGTAGCAGATTCGGTAGGCGAGGCCACGTTGCCGGAGCACAGTGTGGATTCGACCGAGGTTGTGCTCGAAGACCTGAGGAAACACGATGTTCAGTGGCGAACCGTGCGTGGCGAGTGCGGCGTCGAGGCTCACCCGTTCGGTGAGGAACTCCCGCACCATCGGATCGATCAGGCCGGGCAGTACGGGTGCCGTCATCGACCGGATTCCGCGGCCGCGGCCGGCTCACCTGCGCCGGATTCGAACTGCGCGGGCACCGCCGACGGGTTGTATCCGCCGTCGCGCAGCGCCTCGAACGCGCGCGCCCGATTGCGGGGACTGCGGAAATCCGCCACCACCCGCTTGCTGACCAGATCGATCTCGGCCACCCGGATACCCATGGACTCCAGTACACCGGTGATGGTGCGGACACAGTGTTTGCACGTCATATCGGGCACATAGAAGATCTGGTCGTCGGCGGCGATCGGACCGTCACCGTCGAACCGGTCTGGCTCATGCGGCAGCTCGCCGATGGTGAGATCGGCGTGAATCCGGACGAAGGTGGCGACGAACTGCTCGGCCACCACCGGCAGAATGCTGTAGTGCTCGTCGCCGATCCGGTGCGGCATCGCGGCCAGACAGGAAGGCCGCGCACCCGAGGGCAGCAGCGCGTACTGCCGGGAGATGAGATCGAGGTCGTCGTGGTATTTCTCGATCGCCTCGGTCACGGTGAGACCCTCCGGCCCGGTGGCGCGGCGCATCACCGTGTGCGCGTCGGTGATGGTGGCGTCCTTCATCGCGCGCAGCACGGCCACCGTCTCGGCCGAATACCGCACCGTCGCATCCGGTTGCGCACGCAACGTCACCGGAATCATGCCGCGCCTGTAGGTGGAGGCCTGGAGCTCCCAGTACCAGCGGGTGGCGACGGCGGCGAAAATGCCGGATCCGAGCAAGCCGTGCGCGAATTCGGCGCCGTCACGGTAGGCGGTCTGCCGGGCGAGCAGCGCGTGCTGGGCCAGTGCCCGGCCGGTGGCCTCGATCCCGACCCGGAAGATCTCGATCGGATCGTGATCGGTGGTCGTCGCGTCGAGCAGACCCTGCGCCGCGGCATCCAGCCGCGAGATACGTTCGGCCAATGCGTGGTTGGCCGCCAGCCGATCCCACAGTTCCAGCACGGCCTCGCGGGTGGCGATCGGCATGATCGGGCCGAGGCCGTCGTCGCGGTAATGGCCGGTATTGGGGATGCCGTGGCTGTCGGTCCAGGTGATCCGATGGGTGGCGGTCGTGACCTGGTCCGGACGGCACGGCCGCATGAACCGCTCCAGATACATCCGTTGCGAGACCGTGAGGTGGTGGCCCGGCTCGGGAGTCAGCGCTGTGCTGGTGTACTCGATGTGCCGCGGCCGGGCCGGCGCAGCGGCGGCGAACAGGCCCGGCTGGGCGAGTTCGGCGAGCACCCGGGAGGCGCCCCTGCGGTCGTACTGGGGCGGGGGAACGGCACCGGTCCCCATCGATGCTTCCGTCATAGGACCTCCTCGGCGATCTGGCGGACGCAGTCGGTGAAACGATCGATCTCCGTGCGGGTGTTGTAGATCTGGGTGCTGACCCGCACCGAGTCCGTCTCGCCCGCCGCGGCCGCCGGGTCGGCGGGCACACAGTGGGCGCCGGTGCGGACCATGAAACCGGATTCGGCCAGCACGAAACCGAGGTCGCCGGCCGAGATCCCGTCGAGGGTGAACGAGGCGATCCCGTAACCGCTCGCACAGGGCGCGTGCGCGGGGCCTGGCAGCAAGCGCACGCCGGGCACGGTGCGCAGGCCGTCGACCAGCCGCAGGGTGAGATCGCGATTGTGCTCGGCGATCGCCGGCATCCCGAACGACTCGAGCACCTCGACTGCCGCACCCAGCGCCAGCAGGGCCGGGATATCGGGGGTGCCGCCCTCGAGCAGGTCCGGCATCGCCGCCGAGGCCGAGCCGCCGAGCCCTGGGCCACCGCCCGGCAGGAACGGAATCAACTGGTCGTGGACTCGGCGGTGGCAGTACAGGACCCCGGCTCCGGGCGCACCGAACATCTTGTGGGCGGCGAACACCGCGAAGTCGGCCCCGAGTTCGACGACGTCGACCGGCAGATGCCCGCCGCTCTGGCTGCAGTCGAAGCACAGCAGCACCCGGTCCGGTATCCGGCCGCGCAACTCCTCCAGCGTGGTGACCGCACCGTAGACGTGATGCAGGTGACTGGTGGTGATCAACCGGGTCCGCGGACCGAGCTTGGCCGCGATGTCGGCGACGTCGGCCTCACCGAGTTCGGTCATCCGATACGGCACCAGCTCGATCCGCCTGCCGAACCGGGCCATGATCTCGCGAACATGCTGCCATGGCCGCACATTGGCGGCGTGGTCGCGCGGATTGAACAGGATCTGGTCACCGTCGTCGAGGGCGGCCAGACCCCATGACAGCGCGATGGCATTGAGCCCGGCGGTGGCGCCGCCGGTGAACACCACCTCATCGGTATGCGCCGCGCCGATGAAACCGGCCATCCGCTCGCGCACCTGCGCGATCCGGGCGGTGAGCGTGGTGGACCAGCGATAACTACCGCGCCCGGCGTTGGCGGTGTGCGTGCGGTGGTAGCCGGTGACCGCGTCGATGACGGGCCACGGCTTCTGGGTGGTGGCCGCGCTGTCGAGATACACCTCGCCGGTGTCGGCCAGCGATGGGAACAGTGCGCGCGCGGTGGCGATCTCGCGGCGGGCGGGCGCGGGCCGATGGGCGTGCTCCGGTGCCGGAACCGGGTTCGACGCTCGCGCAGGTGACCCCACCGTGCCGCTCCCTCCGCCGGACGCGCTGAATATCGCTCAACGATACGCACAATCCGGAAAAGCTTCGAACTTTTCTCGCACCCAACACCTTTCACCACCGCGAACACGCATCGCGGTGCTCGTGCACCGAAGGTGTCGGTGGGCCGGCGTAGTGTGCGGGCCATGCCGCTGACTTCTGTGGAACGCGAAGAGTTTCTGGCCCAGCCGCATGTGGCGTCGCTGGCCGTCGCCGGCTCCGACGGCCGTGGGCCGCTGACGGTTCCCATCTGGTATCAGTACAGCCCCGGTGGTGAGCTCTGGGTCATCACCGGCGCCGAGTCGCGGAAGCTGGCGCATATCCGCGCCGCCGGCCGGTTCAGCCTGGTGGCCCAGCGCCTCGAACCGACTGTGCGGTACGTGAGTGTGGAGGGGCCGGTCACCCGGATCGAACCGATGACCGACGCACACAGCCGCGAGATGGCCGCGCGGTTCCTGCCTGCGGAGAACGTGGCGGGCTATCTACGCGTGTCGGCCCAGTTCGGGGAGCAAGTGGTGGTGTTCATGCGCCCCGAACACTGGCTGTCGGCGGATATGGGCGACACCTCGCAGCTGTAGGCGCTCAGTAGGTGCCCTGCACGTAGCCGACCAGTTGTTCGCGTTCGGTCGCCAGTTCGGAGATCGCGCTCTTGACCACGTCGCCGATGCTGACGATGCCGATCAACCGGCCGTCGCGCACCACCGGCAGATGCCGGATGCGGTGGTCGGTCATGGTGCGCCGCAGCCCGTCCACCAGATCGTCGGGGTCGCAGGTGCGTACGTCGGTGGTCATGATCTGCGAGACCGGGGCATCGAGCAGTGCGGCACCGTGCTGATGCAGACTGCGCACCACATCGCGTTCGGAGACGATGCCGCTGATGCCGACACCATCGGAGGAGACGACCACCGCGCCGATATTGTGCGCGGCGAGCGTCGCGAGCAGGGCACGAACCGTCGAGTCGGGCCGGACGGTCGCTACCTCACTGCCTTTTCTGCGCAGTATTTCCGCGATTCGCATGGTTCACCATCCAGAGGGGGACACTCCGCCTCTCAGGATCCCTCCTGGACGACCGGGTGACCAGCACGAATCGGCATCACCTAGGGGCGGGCGACCGGACCGCGGTCCAGCTCGCGCGCCAGCAACGCGATCGAGGCCTGCGAGATGCCCGCGGAAGTGGCCAGGTCGATCGTGGTGAGCTGGGCGATCCGGCGCAGCCGGTAGTCGACGGTATTGGGGTGGACATACAGCTGCCTGGCGGTGAGCTGACGGTTCATATCGTTGCGCAGGTAGGCCCGCAGGGTGGCGAACAGCTCGGGGTGGTCGTCGAGCGGCGCCAGGATGGTCGCGATCCGCCGAGTGGCGGGCCCGCCTCTGGTGAGCTGGTATTCCACCGCGAGATCGGTCATCTGATACAGGCCGGGGGCGCGTTCACCGGCCCGGACCAGGCCGAGCAGCTCATGGGCCTGATCGGCGGCCTCGGGCACCTCCGCGGTGGCGCTGGTGACCATCGCGGCGGTGACCGGCACTTCGGCGGCGGCCGAGAGCCGCACCAGGACGTCGTCGGTCAACTCGGTGTCGCCGTCGAGGGGGATGAGCAGGGTCCCGCCCTGCGGG
>NZ_BAFY01000122.1 GCF_000308555.1 Nocardia cyriacigeorgica NBRC 100375
GGCAACGGCAACCAGCTCGATCCCGTCCGCGACAAGCTCCCCGCGGCGCAGATCCTCGAACTCGACCCGCGCGCGGATCTCGGCGCGCAGATCGCCGAGCAAGTCCGTGCCGGCGGAGTGGTCGCAATGGGCGCGCTCGGCGGCGACGGCACTGTCTCCGGTGTCGCCGAAGCCGCGGTCCGCCACGACCTGCCGCTCGCGGTCTTCGCCGGCGGAACCCTCAACCATTTCGCTCGCGACCTCGGCGTCGACGATCCCGCCGCCACAGTGGCGGCGCTGGAAACGGGCGAGGTGATGCGCACCGATATCGCGCGTGTGCGCTTCGGCGGCGACGGCGAACGCACCTTCGTCAACACCGCCAGCCTCGGCGGCTACCCGGACTTCGTGCGACTGCGCGAGAAGCTGGAATCGCGGCTCGGGAAATGGCCCGCCGCGGCGGTCGCGCTGCTGCGCGTGCTGTCTCGGGCGCAGCCGTTGCACGCCATCATCGACGGGGAGCGGGTCGAGATCTGGATGCTGTTCGTCGGCAACGGCACCTATCTGCCCGGCCACCAGATCCCGACCTCGCGCCCACGCCTGCACGGCGGCACCCTCGACGTCCGGTATCTGCGCGCGGATCTGCCGCTGTCGCGGACCCGGCTGATCTGGTCGACCATCACCGGCAGCCTGGAGCATTCGCACACCTATGTGCACCGGCGCGTGGCGCAGATGCGGGTCCAGGTGGTCGGCTCGGATGTCTCGCTCGCCACCGACGGCGAGGTCAACCATCGGGTGAGCGACCTCACCATCAGCAGCGAACCCGGCGCGCTCGGGGTTTTCCGGCCTGCCGA
Source organism: Nocardia cyriacigeorgica NBRC 100375 (assembly GCF_000308555.1). GTDB lineage: Bacteria > Actinomycetota > Actinomycetes > Mycobacteriales > Mycobacteriaceae > Nocardia > Nocardia cyriacigeorgica. Next base: position 831 of record NZ_BAFY01000122.1, read on the forward strand.
GCCCGCCGCCATCGAGAGCAACGGGCAACGCTGACCTGCGACGAGGCGCGACCGCCACTCCGGCACCGATGTGCACTCACCACGTGACGCGGCGACAGCAGTGACCGGTGTCGCGCCTGCCGGTCGGCGCCACGCCGGCGGTGGGCCTCGCGAGGCCCGCGCGGGCAACGCCTAGGCTGATCCGATGGTGTGGTTGGCGATCGTGCTCGCGGTGTCGGCGGTGAGTCTGACCTGGTTCGTCCTGCACGGTGACGCCGAGGCAGCGGTGGATGTGCCGATCATGGACTGGGTCGTCGCCCACCGCGTCGACGCGCTGACCCCGGTCGCCAAGGTGATCACCCACTCCGGCGGCACCATCGCCATGTGGTCGGCGGCGATCCTGGCGTGTGCGGTGCTGGCCAAACGCCGGCAGTGGCCCGAACTGACCCTGGTCGCGGTCACCGGAGCAGGTTCGGCGCTGCTGATCCCACTGCTCAAATCGGTGATCGACCGCGAACGCCCACCGGTGGCGGACCGGCTGGTCGTGGTCACCAGCCACTCGTACCCGTCGGGGCACAGCCTGGGTTCGGCGGTCGTGGTCGGCGTCATCGCCGCCGTCGTCATCACCGGGCTGCACCGACCAGGCCCGCGCTCTGCCGTGGCCGTGGCCGCGGCGACTTTCGTCGCGCTGGTCGGGCTGTCCCGGGTCTACCTCGGCGTGCACTGGCCCACCGACGTCCTGGCCGGCTGGACCATCGGCCTGCTCTGGTTGACCATCATGCTCAGCGGCTACGCCCGCTACCGGCGCACCCTGCCACCGGTCCCGGAGGCCGAACAGGCTCCGACGGCCGCCGCTCCCGCCGAGCCGAAGGCGAGCGCGCAGCGTAGCGCCGATACCTAGCGGTACTTCCCGACCGGCTCGAAACCTCAGCTCCCGCGCTCCAGCGGCAACCCCGCGTCTCGCCAGGCGATCAGCCCGCCGTCGAGGCTGTAGGACCGGTGCCCGGTGCGCTGGATCGCGGCGGCGAAGTGCCGCGACAGCTCGCCGGTGGGGCAGATGAACACCACGGGCCGGGACACGGAGAAGGGCGTGGCGTGGGCGAGCAGATCGGCCAGGTGATCGTCGGGGATATTGAGCGAATCGGGTACGTGGCCGATCCGGTACGCCATGGCGCCTCGGGTGTCCACCAGCACCGGATGCTCGGTGCGATTCAGTTCGGCGAGTTCGGCGGGCGTGAGGACCGGGACGGCGGCCAGCTCCTGCGGTGTCGGCGTGAATCGCCGGTTCGTGCCGCCGAACAGGTCGGGCCTGCGCTTCTTGATGTAGGACAGGTACGGTTCGATCCGATCGCAGACGACGATCACCGCCACGATCGGATCGGCGCCCGAACGCTCCACGGCGGCAAGGCTGTCCACGGCCGCCGCGTACGCCGCGCCGCTCGTCGGGCCGGCGAGCACTCCGTATCCGTTGGCCAGGGTCAGCGTCGCATCGATCGCGCGGGCCGAGTCCACGGTGACGATACGGTCGTAGAAATCGGGCTGGAACAGGCCGACATCCCACATCTCGTGTTCGGAACGGATTCCGGGGATGAAGTCCGACCGCTCCGACACCACCGCGATGGTGCGCAATTCCGGATGATGTTTGCGCAAGTAGGTGGCGGTGCCACGGGTCGACCCGGTGGTGCCGAGCCCACCGATAAGGTAGTCGACGCGGTCGATGCCCGCGGCGGCGAGGTCGTCATGGATCTCGCGGCCGGTGCCGTCGTGATGGGCTTGCACGTTCTTGTCGTTGGTGTACTGGGACGGATGGTGGAACGTGCCGGGTCGCTCCGCCATCATCGCTTCGATGACCGAATAGACGTCGTTGGGTGTGGTCGGATCGGGGCATTCGGACAGTCCGGGCAGTTCCACAATCTCGGTGCCCAGCAGGCGAAGCAGATCCCGCACCTCGTCGACCTTGATGCGGTTCGTCACCGCCCGCAACCCGATACCGTGCACCGCGCCGAGCAACCGCAACGCCTTGGCGGTATTGCCGCTCGACGCTTCGATGAGTGTCTGCCCCCCGTCGGCGAGGCCGGTCAGCTCGTCCCGGATCATCGCCCACGCGACCCGGTCCTTGACCGAGCCGAACGGGTTGTGCGACTCGAGTTTCGCGTACAGCTGCACGCCGTCGAGCCCGTGCACCGCGGGATCCAGGCGCAGCAGGGGAGTGTTGCCGACGAGTTCGGCGACGTGGTCGTAGAGCATCACCGCACCTCCGACAGCCCGGCCGCCGCCCCGGCTCGCCGCGCCGCGTCGTCGCGGACCCGGAACCCCGCGCCGTCACGGGTGACGGCGATCTTGGCAGCGGGCGGATGCATCGACGCCGTCGCCGCCGACAGATCCATGTGGTAGGCGGCGGTATTGGGGAACACCACCCGATCACCCGGGCGGGGCAGCCAGGGGAGTGCGACGACCCGGTTGGTGAGCAGATCCCGCTCCAAACACAGCCGTCCGGCGAAGAACACTTGCACCGCGCCCGGTTCCCGCATCTCACCCGCGTCACCGGGCAGCACCAGCGGATCGACCATGACCTCCTGATCGGCCGGTGTCACCGCGTCGCGGCTGATATCGAGATCCACGAGTACGGAGCCGTCGGCGGCTTCCTTCACCACCTCGACCGTCGCCACCGTGATGCCGGCGTGGTCCACGAGCGCCTTACCCGGTTCCAGCCACAGTTCGAGCAGATTGTCGGCCGCCACCTGCGCGACGGTCCGCCCACCGTGCCGCTCCAACGGCGCATCCAGCAATTCGGCCAGCATGTGCTCGGCGGCAACGGTATTGGCGTACTTGTGGAACACCGGCACCCCGCGCACGGTGGCGCCGTCCACCTGATAGCCGAAGGTGGTGTTGCCCCAGCTCATCGGCTCGCGCAGGCCGGCGAGCGATGC
>NZ_BAFY01000121.1 GCF_000308555.1 Nocardia cyriacigeorgica NBRC 100375
AAGGCCAGGGCCGCAGCGCGACCTGGGTGCTCTGGACCGCCTGAGCGGGTGCTCTGGACCGCCTGAGCGCACCGGAACGCCGGCGCCGCGATGTCCGAATGTGACAGACAATCGTCATTGCCGTCATCGGGGCCGCGGGTGAGGATAGGTGCGTGCCCAGTTCCCACCACGTCGTCATCGCGGTCTTCCCCGAGGTCGACCTCCTCGATGTCACCGGTCCGGCCGAAGTCTTCGCGTTGGCCAACCGGGAGACCGCGGGCCGCGCCGGCTACCGGGTTCGGCTCGCGGCTCCGGCGCCCGGCCCGGTGACCACCTCGGCCGGGGTGCGGGTACTGCCGGATCTGACCTTCGACCAGGTCGACGGCCGCGTCGATACCCTGCTGGTCCCCGGCGCGGTCGAGATGACCGACGGCGGTCCGCTCGCCCGCATCGACACCGACGTGGTGGCGTGGCTGCGCGAGACCGCCCCGCGAGCCGGGCGGGTGGCCTCGGTCTGTGTCGGCGCGCATCTGCTGGCCGCGGCCGGGCTGCTCGACGGCAAGACGGCCACCACGCACTGGTCGACCGCGGCCCAGCTCGCCGCCCGCCATCCCGAAGTCACCGTCGATCCCGATCCGATCTTCGTGCGCACCGACCGGGGCAGGCTGTGGACCGGCGCGGGCATCAGCGCCTGCCTGGACCTGGCGCTGGCCCTGGTCGCGGAGGATCTCGGCGAGCAGACAGCCCTGGCCGTCGCGCGTCAGCTGGTCATGTACCTGAAACGGCAGGGCGGGCAGAGCCAGTTCTCGGTGCCGCTGAGCCGTCCCGCGCCGGCCCGCCGCGATATCGACCAGCTCCGGCTGTGGATCGCCGAGCATTTCGACGAGGACCTGACCACCGAGGTGCTCGCCGCGCGAATGCGGTTGAGTGAACGCCATTTCGTCCGGGTCTTCACCACCGAGATGGGTCTCGGCCCCAGCGCCTACGTCGAGGCGACCAGGGTGGAAGTCGCGCGACGACTACTCGAAACCACCGACCACTCCCTCGACCAGATCGCCGCGAGCTCCGGACTCGGCTCGGTGGAGACCTTGCACAGGGCCTTCAAACGTCAGCTCGGCACCACCCCGGCGGCCTACCGCCGCCGCTTCCGCACCCGGACGGCCTGAGCCCTCCGGCCCCACACCTCCCTCGGCGTTCGTGCCGGGAGGAACGTCGTCATGCCCACATCACGTCGAAAGGTTGCTACATGACCATCACCCAGGCCTCGGATTCCCTGCGCACCGTCGTCGGATTGGACGATTCGGCACCACGATTGCGCGACTGCGCCCTGATCATGATCGATTACCAGAACACCTACCGGACCGGTGTGATGGCGTTGGAGGGTGCCGAGCCGGCGCTCGCGGCCGGTGCGCGACTTCTGGAACGTGCACGCGATGCCGGGATCCCCGTCGTGCACATCATCAACGACGGCGGCGAAGGCACCCCGTACGACATCCGGGCCGAGATCGGCGCCATCAGTGCCGAAGTCGCCCCCATCGACGGCGAGCCGGTCGTGGTCAAACAGTTCCCCAACTCCTTCCACGCCACCGAACTGGAACAGACCCTGCGCGATTCGGGTGTCGAGCCGGGCGGCGATCTGGTGCTGGCCGGGTTCATGACGCACATGTGCGTCGGCCACACCGCGCAGGGCGCGTTCAACCTCGGCTACCGGCCGACCGTCATCGCCGAAGCCAGCGCCACCCGCGCACTGGCCGGCCCCGACGGTACGGTCGTGCCCGCGGCCACCCTGCACACCGCCGCACTGACCACCGTCACCGATTTGTTCGGCCTCGTCGTCCCGACCGTGGACGCTCTGCCGGACTGACCGCCTCAGTCGGCCTTCTTGGCTCGGCTCGGCTGGACGCGCGGTGGCTCGTTGGGCATCTTCGGATACTGCGGCGGCCACGGCGCGTCCATCAGACCCGAGGCCATATCCCGCTCCGACATCTCCAGCAGCGGTTCGATCGACTGCGGCGGCCGGTCGGCCCACGGATCGCCGCGTTCGGCCAGCCGAGCCGGGACGGTGGCGATGGTCAGCTCCTCCGGAACCACCGTCTCCAGATCGTCCCAGGAGATCGGCGTCGACACCTGCGCGCCCACCTTGGGCCGCACGCACCAGGCGCCGAAAACCGTTTTGTGCGGGGCGTTCTGGTTGTAATCGACGAAGACGCGGCTGCCGCGCTCTTCCTTCCACCAGTGCGCGGTGATCCGATCGGGATGGCGTCGCTCCAGCTCACGGGCGAGCGCGACCGCCGCCGCACGCACCTGATAACCGTCCCAGCGCGGTTCCAGTGCCACATATAGGTGCAGTCCGCGGGATCCGGAGGTCTTGACCCGCGCGTCGATACCGAGTTCGGTGCACAGTTCGCGGGTGCGCACGGCCGCCTCCCGTAGGTCGTCGAAGCCGATGCCGGGGGAGGGGTCGAGGTCCACCCGCAATTCGTCGGCGATGCGCAGATCGTCGACGTGGTTGGGCCACACGTGGAAGCCGAGGCAGCCCTGGTTCACCGCCCACAGGATGTGGGCCAGATCGTGGGCGACCAGCGCGTCGCTGGTGGTGCCGTTGGGGGTGGACACCTCGACCGTGTGCAACCAGTCCGGCGCCGACTTCGGTACCCGCTTCTGGAACCAGGACTTGCCCGAGGCGCCGTCGGGATAGCGTTCCAGCAGCAGCGGCCGGTTCCCGATGACGCCGAGCAGTGATTCGGCCACGGCCTGGTAGTAGTGCACCAGATCGAGTTTCGTTTCCCCGCGCTTGCTGAAATACACCTTGTCGGGGTTGGAGATGGTGAGGCTGCGGCCGTCGACCTCGATCTCGACCGAGCTGCTCATCGCGCCACCTCGGAACCGAAGATGGCGGCCAGCTCAGCCGGAGCGACCTCGTCGAGCTGAGCGTAGGTACACGATTCGGGGGTGCGGTCGCTGCGGAACCGGACCAGTCTGCCGCCGTGGCGGAACCGGCCCGACTGCACATGCTCATAGCGGACCTCGGCCACGAGTTCGGGCCGCAACGCCTCCCAGGACAGATCCTTGCCAGCGCTCCAACGGCTCATCCCGCCCGGCATCTTGCCTTCGGCCGATGCCTGGGCCGCCGCGTCGGCCCAGTTGCGCCAGGGATGATCGTCCAGCGCGTTCTCGCGCCACGGCGCGAGTTCGCCGACGAGCTGTTTGCGCCTGGCGGCGGTGAAGCTGCTCGCGACCCCGACGTGATGCAGGTTGCCCTCGTCGTCGTAGAGCCCGAGCAGCAGCGAACCGACGCCTTCGCCGTCCTTGTGCCAGCGGAATCCGGCGACGACGCAATCGGCGGTGCGCTCGTGTTTGACCTTGAGCATCACCCGCTTGTCCTGCTGATACCGCTGATCGTCGGCCTTGACCATCACCCCGTCGAAGCCGGCGCCCTCGAAGCGGGTGAACCAGTCCTCGGCGACGTCGGGGTCGGAGGTGATGGGCGTCAGATGCACCCGCGAGAGTTCGGTATCGAGGATGGTCTCGAGCAGACGCCGGCGTTCCCGGAACGGCTCGCCGGTCAGATCGTCGTCACCGAGCGCGAGCAGGTCGAAGGCGACGAAACTGGCGGGCGTTTCCGCGGCGAGTTTGGCCACCCGCGAGGCCGCGGGGTGCAGCCGCAGTTGCAGGGTGTCGAAGTCGAGGCCGCCCTCGGTGACGATGACGATCTCGCCGTCGATCACGCACCGCGGCGGCAGCGCGTCCTTCAGCAGCTCGGCGACCTCGGGGAAATACCTGGTCAGCGGACGGTCATTGCGGGAGCCGAGTTCGATCTCGGCGCCGTCGCGGAACACGATGCACCGGAATCCATCCCATTTGGGTTCATAACTGAGCCCGGGTTCCCGCGGCACCGCTGGGGCGGATTTGGCGAGCATCGGCCGCACGGGTGGCATCACCGGTAGGTCCACGCGATCCTCCTCGGAGTCGGTCCTCACCGATGTCGACGTCGCGACCGACGATGATTCATCGGTGTGGCGATCGTATGCGGCGGTACCGACAGCGTGCGGGATCTGCGAGCGTGCCGGTCGGGCACGCCCGGCCGGGTCAGTCGTCGAGCCAGCCGTGTTCGGCGGCGAAGGCGGTGAGTCGTTCGCGGATGGTGATGATCTCACCGGCGGTGAGGGCCGGACTCGCATCCAGCAACAGCTCGGTGACCAGGCGGGTGTGCTCGGCCGGGGTCAACACCACCACCCCCGCCCGGTCTTTGCTGCGGACCCGAGGAGCGGGGCCGACCGCGCCGCCGGCGGCGGCCAGATTGACCGCCTTGGGCCCGCGGTCGCCCTCGGTGATCTCGAATTCGAACACCCGGCCCTGGCGCAATTCGTCCTCGTCGAGACCGATGTCGTTGACGTGCACGAAAACATCCGGACCACCGTCTTCGGGACGAATGAAACCGAATCCGCGCGAGCTGTCGAACGACACCAATTTCCCGATGGCCACCACACCCGCTCCTCGTCGCCGACGCTACCGGGCCACTTTAGCCCGCATTTTCTCCATCGTTGGAGGAAAGCGCCTTTTGCAGCGAAGAGAACACCGTCAGCCCCTGACCGACCATCCCGTTGACCAATTCGCTGACCCCGTCGGGCCCGTTGAGCACGGTGAGGTTGGCGTTGGACAGCCCGTGCGAGGCCTGGCGCACGATCTCGGGCAACTGCTCGATGAGCAACTGGTCCAGCGCGATCCGGTTGTTGGACGCGGCGGCCTCGGCCTGGATCCTGGTGCGGTCCGCCTCGGCCTCGGCGAGGATGCGCACCCGCTCGGCCTCGGCCGCGGCCGGCTTGACCACCTCGGCCTGCAACTGCTGCTCGCGCAATTCGGCTTCCTTGCGTGCCTGTTCGGCTTTGGCGATGAGCACCTCTTGCTGGGCCAGTGCCTGCGCCAGCGGTCCGGCCGCGGCCGCCTCGGCCTGCGCCTTGTCTATATCGCGCTGGTACTGCGCCTTGAGCAGCGCGGTCTCACGCTCGTATTCGGCTTGGCGGCGCAACGATTCCTGCTCGGCCTCGGCCGAACGCTGCGCGGCCTGCGACTGCGCGATCTGCGCGTCGCGCTGCACGGCCGCGTTGTGCGGGGCCGCGAGCGCGGAGATGTAGCCGAGGTTGCCGTCATCGATGGACATGATCTGGAACGAGTCGACCCACAGCCCGATATTGCTCATTTCGACCTTCGACGCCACCAGCACCTCGTCGGCCAGGCGCTGACGCTCCCGGATGATCTCCTCCACGGTCATGGAGCCGACGATGGAGCGCAGATGACCGGAGAAGATGCGCCCGGTCAGCATCGACATCTCACGTTCCTGCTCGGACAGGAACCGTTGCGCGGCATTGACGATCGAGGGCGTGTCGTTGGCGACCTTGAACGCGATGACCGCCCGCACGTCGAGCTGGATCGCCTGCTTGGTTTCGCAGCGCTCCTTGATCTCGGCTTCGAACATGGCCAGCGACAGATACCGGACCTTACGGAAGAACGGCACCACCCAGGCGCCGCGGCCGATGATCACCTTGAACGGCGTGTTGTCCTTGCTCTTGGCGCCGCTGACCAGCATCGCCTCGTCCGGATCGGGCACATGGTAGCCGAGCACGTCTGTCTCCCTTGCTGTTTCGACATCAGTCCAGCGGATCCGGCACGAGCGGAACCCACGGCACCACCTCGGCGATGCGGCCGGAGTCGACAGCGATGATCAGCACGGTCGCCCCGGCTGCGATCGGCTCGGTGGCGCGCGCGATGTAGAGCTCGGTTCCCCCTCGGACGGCGACCAGGACCTCTCCCAGCATCCCGGCCCCCCGGATCGGCGACATCAGCGTACCCGTAGAACCCACCACCGCATCGGTCAACTTCCAACCTCCTGCGGCCACCTTACGATCGGGCGCTCACCGATGAGGCACCTCGTCGCGGAGTCAGTGCTGATACAGCCCGCGATAAGCGGTGATCATCGCGACGAGATGGTCGACGATCTCGTCGCGGTCGGCGCGCAGGGACCCGTTGAGCCAGGCCGAGAACATGCCCGCGTTGCCGCTGGCCATGGTGACCGCTGCCAGCCGACGCCGCACCGGGTCGTCGATATGGGAGAACAAATGGTCCTGGATGAGCCGGGTGAACGCGGGCATCACCGCGATGGTGGTCTGGCCGAGGCCGGTACTGGAGTACGGCTCCACCAGGAACAGCCGGGACTTGCGCGGATCCTCGAGCACCTTGTCGACCAGCACCTCCGACAGGGCACGGTCCCTGGACGGATCGTCGGCCACCGCGAAGGCCGTCATCGGTTCCAGGAATTCCTCGGCGACGTGCCGGTAGAGCACGTCGAGCAGTTCGTCACGGCTGGCGAAGCTCTCGTAGAAGTAGCGATCGGTGAGGTTGGCCCGGCGGCACACCGCCCGCATGGTGACCCCGGCTGCTCCGGATTCGCCGATCAGATCCAGCGCGGCCTCCAGCAGCGCCGCCCGCCGCACCTGCTTGCGCTCGGTGAGGGTGGTCCCGCCCCAGATCCGAGGTCCGGCGAGTGGATCCGCGTGCGGGTGGTCTGATTCCTGGCCTGTCTGCACCGTTACCACCCTAGTGCCGGTCGCGGCACGGGTCGGCCGGCCCGCCCGATCACCGACCCGGCCGCTTCATCCATCGGTAACTGCCGGTTAACTCCACCCGGATACCTTTCCCGCGAGATCGAGCGTGTTGGTGAGGTGCAGGTGGTGGACTCCGCTACGAGGGTCGGGTCGAGAAACTCGAGCGACAGACCGGGTACGGGTCCGATACCGGTACTGCGGCCGGGGCGGTCGGTGGCGGCACCGGCGCGCCCACCGGTGTTGATGCGTCGTCCACGTCCGGCGTTTGTGCCCTTGGCTCCCGCGCAGGAGCGAATGTGGCATGCGGCGCGCGCGGGCCGCTCGGCGGACTGGAACGTGGCGCGGGCGGTCCGCATTCGTGGCGCCTCGATCGACGTCGCCGCCCTGGTCGCCGCGCTCGGTGACGTCATCGCCCGGCACGAGCCGCTGCGCACCCGCTACCCGGCCACCGAACACGGGCCCGCGCAGATCGTGGTCCCGATGGCCGAGGCCGAACCGGATATCCGGGTGTGCCCGGTGCCGGAAGCCGAGCTGGCCGCCCGGCTGGCCGAACTGGCCGGTCGCGAATTCGACCTCGCGGTGCAGCTGCCGCTGCGGGCGCGGGTGCTGCTGGTGGGCGACGACGATGTGGTGCTGCTGCTGGTCGCCCATCACATCAGCATCGACGGCCGCTCGGTCGCTCCGCTGCTGCGCGATCTCGGTGCCGCCTACACCGCCCGCGCAGGTGGCCGCGCTCCGGCGTTGCCGCCGCTGCCGGTCGATTACGCCGATTACACGCTGTGGAAGCACGCCCTGCTCGGTGATTTCGCCGATGAGTGGAGCCGGGCCACCCAGCAGCTGCGCTACTGGGCCAATACCCTGGCCGGGCGCCCCGCGATGCTGCACTTTCCCTATGACCGGCCCCGGCCGGCGGTACCGCCGGGCGACGGCGCGACCGTGGCGGTGGCGTTCGCACCGCCGGTGCACGCGGCCTTGCTCGAACGCGCCCAGCGCGGACGGGTGAGCCTGCTCATGCTGTTGCAGGCGGCGTTCGCGGTCTGTGTCGGCTGGTTCGGGCGCAGCGACGACGTCACCGTGGCGACCGCGGTGAGCGGGCGCGATCACCGGCTGCTCGACGATCTGGTCGGCAACTTCGCCGACGACGTGCTGCTGCGGATTCGCCTGGACCGGGTGGGCGATGTGGACGAACTCATCGATCAGGTCCGCCGGGTGGCGCTGGCCGCGTTCGCCCATCCGGACACACCGAACCCGCGGCTGAAACGGTGCCTGCTGGAGGACGCGCGGACTCCGTTGTTCCAGGCCACCCTGATTCTGGAGCGCGCGGCAGCGGCGCCGGCGGCGGCAGGTGCGCAGACACCCACCGTCATCGACGTACCGGTCGGGGCCCCGCGTGCCAAACATGATCTGGAGTTCGGGCTGGTCGAACGCTACGACGACGCGGGCGCCCCGGCCGGTGTGGATGGCGTGTTCCGCTATCCGGCCGCGCTGTTCGATCCAGCGACCGCCGAATCGTTCGTCGCGAGGTTCGACGCGGTGGTGCGCGCTCTGGCGGCGGGTTATCGCGGCCCGATCCGTGCCCTCGTCGACGCTGTGTGATCTGCGGGTGCGGCCCATATTTGAAATTGAGAGATTTCACAATCGTAACGTCTCGTCGGTTCCGGCCGGTACGTTGGATGACGTCCAACAGTGCGGGTACAAGCGGAAAGGCACCGGCCCCTTGGCAATCGGCGTGCTGGTCCGATCGGATCGACGACAGTGTCGCGAGCGTGCCCGGGTGTGCGCCGACCTCCCCGGGGCCGAGTGATGTTCACCCGCTGGGGGGAGCTGGTGTACCGGCTGCGGTTCGTCGTCATCGTCGTGGTGGGCGCGGCGATGCTCGGGCTCGGCGCCGTCGGCACCGGTCTCGACGCGCATCTCACCTCGGGCGGATTGGATGATCCGACCTCGGAATCCGCGGTGGCGGCCCGATTGTCGGACCGGGCATTCGGCCGCAATCACGACGTCGACGTGGTCGTCCTCTATACCGCCCCTGACGGCAGCACCGTCGACGATCCGCACGTCCGCGATCGTGTGGTGGACAACCTCAACCGCCTGCCCCGCGAATACCCCGACGAGATCCTCGGCATCAACGCCGCCTATTGGCCGACCGAGACCGGCAAACTCAGCGGTCCGCAGGCCGCCACCGACGACCGCGCGCACGCCGTCGCCGCGATCGCCATCCGCGGCGAGACCGACACCGAGATGGTGCAGAACTATCGGAAGGTCAAGCACGCCTTCGCGATTCCTGGCATCGAGGTGCAGGTGGGCGGCCTACAGGCGGTCGCGGGGACCTTGAACGATACCGTCGCCCACGACACCCGGCGGCTCGAGATGCTGGCCATCCCGGCCGTGGCGGTGCTGCTGTTCTTCATCTTCGGCGGGGTGGTGGCCGCGGCGTTGCCGTTGATCGTCGGCGGGCTCACCGTCTTCGGCGCCTACGGCATCCTGCGGCTGCTGACCATGGTCACCGACGTGAATACCTTCGTCTCCCCGGTGGTTTCGATGATCGGCATCGGGCTGGCGATCGACTACGGCCTGTTCGTGGTGAGCCGGTTCCGCGAGGAACTGGCCGCAGGCCATGACACGCCGACCGCGGTGCGGCGATCGGTGCTGACGGCCGGGCGCACCGTGGTGTTCTCGGCGACGATGATCATCGCCAGCCTCGGCGGTATGTTGCTGTTCCCGCAGGGATTCCTGAAATCGATGGCCTACGGCGCCATCGCGACGGTCTCGCTGGCGGCGCTGGCCTCGATCACGCTGCTACCGGCGATGCTCGCGGTGCTCGGAGCACGGGTGGACCTGCTGGGCTTCGAACGGTTCCGCCGCACCAGGTCCGCCGAGGAGGTCGAGCACGGGTTCTGGGCGCGCAGCACCGCCTGGGTGATGCGGCATCCGCGCAAGATCAGCATCACCTTGTGCGTCGGGTTGCTGCTGTTGATCCTGCCCATGCGCAACCTCGTCTTCGGCGGGTTCAGCGAACGCTATCTGCCGCCGGACGATCCGACCCGCATCGCCCAGGAGCGGATCGACTCGCTGTTCCCGGTCCGGAAATCGGATCCGCTGGAATTGATCGTCGTCTCCGACAACAGCACCGCGGTGGGCGATCTGTGGCATCAGGCGAACACCGCACCGGGACTCGCGGGCGATTTCGAGATTCCGTCGCGCTCGACGGTGCAGGGCGACGTGTACCGCACCAAGGCCACCCTCGTCGACTCCGCCGAAGCGGGCGAGACTATCGAGTATCTGCGGGACCTGGACCGGCCCGACGGGGTGACCATGCTGGTCGGCGGGGTACCCGCGATTCAGAAAGACAGCATCGACGCGTTGCTGGTGCGGATCCCGTTCATGATCGTCCTGGTGCTGCTGGTGACCACCATGCTGATGTTCTTGACGTTCGGTTCACTCGTGCTGCCGATCAAGGCGGCCTTGATGAGCGCGCTTGGCCTCGGCTCCACCCTCGGCATCCTCACCTGGATCTTCCTCGACGGGCACGGTGCGGGCCTGCTGAATTTCACCCCGCAGCCCATCCAGGCCAACATCCTGGTGCTGATCATCGCCATCATCTACGGGCTGTCGACCGACTACGAGGTGTTCCTGTTGTCGCGCATGGTGGAAGCCCGCGCGAAGGGCGCCTCCACCGAGGAGGCGGTGCGCACCGGCACCGCGCACACCGGGCGCATCATCACCGCCGCTGCCTTGATCCTGCTGGTGGTGACCGGCGCCTTCGCCTTCTCCGACCTGGTGATGATGCAGTACATCGCCTTCGGCATGATCGCCGCCCTGATCATCGACGCCACCGTGCTGCGGATGATGCTGGTGCCTGCCACGATGACGCTGCTCGGCGACAGGTGCTGGTGGGCGCCGGAATGGATGAAACGACTGCAACACCGCATCGGATTGGGCGAGCCGTTGCTCGCCGACGAACCACCGACACCGACACCCATCGGCCAGGGCTGAGGCGGTCGAACCGTGCGCATGGTCGCACTCGCTCCCGCTGATGATCGCAGGCCCACACACTGAGCGGCCCTGGGTCGACGATGTCGATGGCATGCGCGGAACGTGGCCGCCGATCATGTTGGTACCCAGCGGAACTCGGCGCACGCGGGATCTGGTTCCCGGCCGGGACCGGGCGCGGCGCGAGCCGGATGGCTAGACTCCGACAATGCCGTGGCCGTGCCCGGTGGCCCGGCGAGAAGCGAGGTAAGCAGTGAGTGCGGTGGATCGGTGGCTGATAGCGCGTAGTGCCGACTTGCGACCCACACCGGCGGACCGGGCGTTGCGCAAACTGAGCCGGATGGCCGACCGCAACCTGCTGTGGGTGGCCACCGCCGCGGCGATGTACCTGGCGGGTGACCGGGCACAGCGCCGGGCCGCGGTGCGCGGGGTGCTGTCGGTCGGGCTGGCCAGCGGTATCGCCAACGGCATCGCCAAGCCGATGTTCCCGCGGCGCAGGCCGCCGGACGCGTCGGTGCCGTTCGTGCGCAGGCCCGTCAAACCGCCCTACTCGTCGTCGTTCCCGTCCGGGCATTCGGCGTCGGCGGCGGCGTTCGTCACCGGCGTCGCGCTCGAAGATCGCCGCGCCGCCGTCGCGGTGGCGCCGGTGGCGGTGGCCGTCGGCTACTCCCGCGTGCACATCGGGGTGCACTGGCCCTCCGATGTGGTCGCGGGCGCGATGCTCGGGTCGGCGCTGGCGCTGGCCACCCGGCGCTGGTGGGCGGTGCGTGCCGGGGAACCGGCCACGATGGGGCCCACCGAAGCCACCACACCGTTGCCCGACGGCAAAGGGCTGCTGCTGGT
>NZ_BAFY01000120.1 GCF_000308555.1 Nocardia cyriacigeorgica NBRC 100375
AAATCGATCGCGCTGGTGCCGCAGGCCGAGGCGGCGGTGATCGAACGACTCGGCCGGTATTCGCGCACCGTGTCGGGTCAGCTGACCTTCCTGGTGCCTTTCGCCGACCGCATCCGGGCCAAGGTCGACCTGCGCGAACGAGTGGTCTCGTTCCCGCCGCAGCCGGTGATCACCCAGGACAACCTCACCCTGCAAATCGACTCGGTGGTGTATTTCCAGGTCACCAGCCCGCAGGCCGCGGTGTACGAGATCAGCAACTACATCGCGGCGGTCGAGCAACTGACCGTGACCACACTGCGCAACGTGGTCGGCGGTATGACCCTGGAAGACACGCTGACCTCCCGCGATCAGATCAACAGCCAGCTGCGCGGTGTGCTCGACGAGGCCACCGGCCGCTGGGGCCTTCGGGTGGCGCGGGTCGAGCTCAAGGCCATCGATCCGCCGCCGTCGATCCAGGAGTCGATGGAAAAGCAGATGAAGGCCGACCGCGAGAAGCGCGCCATGATCCTCACCGCCGAGGGCCAGCGCGAATCGCAGATCAAGACCGCCGAGGGCGCCAAGCAGGCCCAGATCCTGTCCGCCGAGGGCGCCAAGCAGTCGGCCATCCTGTCGGCCGAGGGTGAACGCCAGAGCCGCATCCTGCGCGCGCAGGGTGAACGCGCCGCTTCCTATCTGCAAGCCCAGGGCCAGGCCAAGGCGATCGAAAAGGTCTTCGCCGCCATCAAATCCGGCAAGCCCACACCGGAACTGCTTGCCTACCAGTACATGCAGACCCTGCCGATGGTCGCGCGCGGTGACGCCAACAAGGTGTGGCTGGTGCCGAGCGATTTCGGCAAGGCCCTGGAAGGTTTCGCCAAGAACTTCGCCACCAAGGGTGAGGACGGCGTATTCCGGTACGAGCCGCCGGAATCCGATGGCAGCGAGACCAAACCGGAAGACGATTCCGAGGATGTCGCCGACTGGTTCGACACCGCACCGGATCCGGCCATCGAACGCGCCGTGCGCGCGGCCGAGGCCACGGCTCGCACACCGGTCGAAGGCCTGGTCCCCGGCGTCGATCCCGCGCCCGCGAACCTGAACAAACCCGCACCCACACCGCAATCGCCCGCGCGTGCCGAGCCGCCGCAGCCGAGCGCCGGTGACATCCACGGCCGCCCGTGGCAGCCGCCGGGGGCGCAACAGTAGACGTCCGCACGCGATAACGCTCGGCGGCATCGCGCTGTCTTATTCCCGGCGTCGTTGTCGGATTGTGCACAGCCGGGGCGGAATTGCTCCTTGCCCACGCGAGGTTGGTCTGCTGCGACGGATTCGCGCCGGCGAATCACTCGAGTGAGGGAGCGCAGATGATCGCGTGGAGAAGACGGCGGACGAGCGAGCAGACGAGCACGAGCGGCAGGCGGCGCGGCACCGTGGTGGCGGCGCTGCTGGCCACGGCAGCACTGGTGCTCGCCGGCTGCTCCGATGACGCGGACGCCACCGGCGCGGCCTGGTCCGACAGTTGGGTGACCGCGCAACAAGCAGCCGTCGATCTGTGGGAACCGAACTGGTCCACCGCCGGATTCGCGAATCAGACCCTCCGGCAGGTTGTCCGGCCCACGCTCGGCGGGAATGAAGTGCGCATCAAGTTCTCCAACCTGTTCGGCGAACGACCGCTGCGGATCGCCGCGGCGACGATCGCCGAACCGGCCGACGGCGCCGCGGTGCGTGCGGAGAGTGTGCGGCCGCTGCTGTTCGGTGGCGCCGAATCCACCGAGATTCCCGTCGGCGCGGAAACCACCACCGACGCGGTCGATTTCCCGGCCACCGCGCTGCGGCCGGTGACGGTGACCATCTACCTGGCCGAGGCGACCGGTCCCGCCACCTTCCATCAGACCGGCAACGCCACCAGCTACCTGGCCGCCGGAAACCACGCCGCCGATCCGGCCGCGACGGCGTTCACCGACACCAGCCGTTCCTGGTACTACCTCGCCGATCTCGAGGTGAACAGCACCGGCGCCGAGGGTGCGGTGGTGACCTTCGGCGATTCGATCACCGACGGCGCCGAAGCCACCGCCGACGCCGACAACCGCTACCCGGACGTCCTGGCCGCGCGGCTGGCCGCCGACGGGTCCACCCGCGCGGTGCTGAACACCGGTATCAGCGGCAACCGGGTACTCACCGACTCCGACTTCACCGGTTAGAGCGCGAAGACCCGATTCCGGCGCGATGTGCTCGACCGCGACGGCGCGAGCACCGTCATCCTGCTGGAAGGGATCAACGACATCGGCGCCAGCGAACTCGACGAGCCGTGGGTGCACCCCAACCCGGAGGTCAGCGCCGACCAGCTCATCGCAGGCTATCGCGACCTGATCGCCCTGGCCCGCGCGGACGGCCTGCGGGTGGTGGGCGCGACGCTGACCCCGTACAAGGGTGCGCCCTACTACAGCGAACGTGGTGAAGCCGTGCGCGACGCGGTGAACGCCTGGATCCGCTCCTCCGGTGAGTTCGACGCGGTCATCGACTTCGAACGGGCGGTGGCCGACCCCGCCGACCCGGACGCTATCGCCCCCGCCTTCGACAGTGGCGACCACCTGCACCCGAGCCCGGCCGGCTACGCCACGATGGCCCAGGCCATCGACCTGGCCAAGCTCTGATCGACCTCGGCGCCCACCTGCGCGATTGCGCTGCTGGTGAACACGCTGCGTGCTGCCATCCGGCTCGGCATTCTGGAGGTATCGGCGTGCGGAGCAGGTGGTGATCAGCGTGGACGATGCGGCGATGGATGCGTACTCGCGCACGGTGATCGCGGTGGTGGCCTCGGTGACACCGCACGTTGCCAGCGTGCGGGCGCGGCGGGGGAGCGGGTCGGCGGTGGTGGTGTCCGGGGACGGATATCTGTTGACCAATGCGCACGTCGTCGGATCTTCCCGCAGGGGTGAGCTCGTCTTCGCCGACGGCACCGAAACCCGGTTCGACGTGGTCGGGACCGACCCGCTGTCCGATCTCGCGGTGCTATGCGCCCGGGGCGAGGCTCCCGGCGCCGTCACGCTCGGCGACGCCGACGCTCTCGTCGTCGGCCAGCTGGTGGTCGCCGTCGGTAGCCCGCTGGGCCTGGCGGGGTCGGTGACGGCGGGGGTGGTGAGTGCGCTGGGCCGGGCGGTTCCGGTGTCCTCGCGCCGCGCCGGGAGGGTGATCGAAGATGTCATCCAGACCGACGCAGCCCTCAACCCGGGCAATTCCGGTGGCGCGCTGGCCGATTCGGCCGGACGGGTGGTCGGCATCAACACCGCCGTCGCCGGTATCGGGCTCGGCCTGGCGATCCCCATCAACGCGACCACCCGCATGATCGTGCAGACCTTGCGAGCCGACGGCCGGGTCCGCCGCGCGTACCTCGGCCTGGTCGGGGTGCCCGCCCCGCTCCCGGAGGATGTCGCCGAGCGGACCGGGCAGGACGGTGGCGTCCGCATCGTCGAAGTCATCGGCGGCGGACCCGCCGACCGTGCGGGCCTGCGGCGCGGAGACCTGGTGCTCAGCGTCGCTCGCACCGAGGTCAGAGACGCGCAGGGTATTCAGCGTCAGCTGTTCGCCGAGGCGATCGGTTCGCATCTGCCGGTTACCGTGCTGCGCAACGGCGCCATGGTCGACGTGATCGCGGTGCCGAGCGAACTGACCGTCGACTGATCGCCGGTATCGAAGCCGGGTCGGTCGACGGCGGCTCGAATCGGCCGGGTAATGCGCGTCGGCTCGCCGGTGCGGCCGGCACCGGAAGGCGTTCATCCGAGAGACGCCCGGCGATTGGGGCGCGGGCCGCCCGTGCGGGGCGCGCCGATCGGAGGACCTGCTCGGATTGTCCGCCACCGCGAGCGGCCCGTCAGTCGGCGACGGGAACCGGCTCGGTGGCTTTCTCGCGCGGCGCGGGCGTCCACCGGGCATCGAGCACCAACCCCAGCACGCCGATGGCCAAGCAGATTCCGGAAATCACCACCATCGCCGGGTGACTGCCGCCGGTCAGCGCATCGGCGAGGATCACCGTGGCCACCGTGCCTGGCAGCGACCCGACGACCGTGGCGATCAGATACGGCCAGAACCGCACCGAGGACAGTCCGCAGCAGTAGTTGACCACCGAGAACGGCGCGATGGCGATCAATCGCAGCGAACCGACCGCGAGCCAGCCGCGGCGCTCGAGCCGGACATCGATGGCGCGCACGGCCGGATGGGTCAACCGCGACGCGACCCGATCGCGGTCGAGGGCGCGCACCAGCAGCAAGGCCAGTGCGGCGGCCACCGCCGTGGCGGTGAGCGCCACCGTGCTTCCGAGCCCGGCGCCGAACAGCACCCCGCAACTCACGGTGAGTACCGTTCGCGGCACCGGCGCGACAGCGACCAGGGCGTATCCGATGAAGAACAGCAGCGGGAAGATCGGGCCGACCCCCTCGGCCCAGTCCTGGATCCGCTCCGGACTCGGCAGCTCGATCAGCAACGCGACCACGAAAAGCGCGCCGACCCCGAGGATCAGCGCGACGACGCGTCGATCACGAATCAGTCGAGTCACCCGGGCAAGGTTACCCGTTGGTAGTGGTGGCCTCGCTCGAGCGCGTATTGGCGTCGGGCTAGCATCGGAGGAAACGAGTCGAATACTCGTTAACCAAAGTGTCCGCTGAGCTGGGCGGATGCACAGGTGCGGGCGCACAGGAGTGGTGCGCCCGTACTCGAATGGAAGAGGGAAAGCAGCGTATGCCGATAGCTTCAGAGCCGGTGCCCGAGTACGCCGCCTGGCGTAAGGGCGTAGCGGGTGTGCTGGCCAAGACCCGTCGGGTCGATGCCGCGGAGCTTCCGGACGAACCCGAGAAGCTGCTCGAGGTCACCACCTATGATGGCCTCACCATCGCCCCGCTCTATACCCGTCGCGACGAGCTGCCCGAGCAGCCGTTGCCGGGGCAGTTCCCGTTCGTGCGCGGCCGCGACGCCACCCGCGATGTCCACCGCGGCTGGTTCGTCGGCGACCGGTTCACCGGAACCGACGGCGCGAGCGTCAACCAGGAGATCCTGGCGCGTCTCGAGAACGGCATCAGCGCCGTCTGGCTGAGCGTCGGCGACGGCGGCGTGCCGGTGGCCGAGCTGCCCGCGGCGCTGTCGGGTCTGCTGTTCGAACTCGCTCCATTGACCCTGGATGCGGGTGCCGCGACCGCGCACGCCGCGCAGCAGGTGTTCGGCATACTCGACGGATATTCCGCTCCCGCTCGCGCGGACATCCGCATCGGCCTCGGTGCCGCCCCGCTGACCAGCCGCTTCGCCGGAACCGATGATCTCGACCTGGCCGACGCGGTAGTGCTGGCCGGGCAGGCGAACGGCCGGGCCGAAACCGTACGGGCCATCACCGTCGACGGCCGCGTCTTCCACGACGCGGGCGCCGCCGATGCCCAGGAACTCGGTGCCGCCGTCGCCGCAGGCCTGGAATACCTGCGCGCGCTGACCGGCGACCTCGATGTGGTCGCCGCGCTCGGCCAGCTGGAATTCCGTTTCGCCGCCACCGACGACCAGTTCGCCACCATCGCGAAATTCCGTGCCGCCCGCAAGCTCTGGGCCCGCGTCGCGCACGTGTGCGGTGCGCCCGATGCCGGCGGCGCACCGCAGCACGCGGTGACCTCGGCGGCGATGATGAGCCGCCGCGATCCGTGGGTGAACATGCTGCGCACCACCCTCGCCGCGTTCGGCGCCGGTGTGGGTGGCGCCGACACGGTGACGGTCCTGCCGTTCGATGTCGCGCTGCCTCCCGGCGAGCTGGGTGTCTCGCGCTCGTTCGCCGATCGGATGGCACGCAACACCCAGCTGCTGCTGCTCGAGGAATCGCATCTCGGCCATGTCCAGGACCCGGGCGCAGGTTCCTGGTACGTCGAGGACCTCACCGCCGAACTCGCCGCCAAGGCCTGGGAATTCATGCAGGAGATCGAGGCCGCCGGCGGATACCTCGCGGCCCTGGAATCGGGTCTGCTGGCCGAGCGTATCGCCGCGACCAAGGCCGCCCGTGACGCCGATGTGGCTCACCGCAGGACCGCGGTCACCGGCGTCAACGAATTCCCGAACCTGGCCGAGAAGCCGCTCTCGGAAGCCGCGCGCACGCACATCGGGGTGACCGGCTACGGTGCCGCGTTCGAGGCGCTGCGCGACCGCTCCGACGCCTACCTGGCCGCGCACGGCCAGCGTCCGACGGCGCTGCTGGTGCCGCTGGGGACGGTGGCCGAACACAATGTGCGGGTCACCTTCATCGCGAACCTGCTGGCCTCGGGCGGGATCGAGTCGATCAACCCCGGCCCGCTCGATATCGACGGAATCGAATCCGCGGCAACCGAATCCGGTGCCCCGATAGCAGTGCTGTGTGGTTCGGATGCCCGATACGGCACCGACGCGGGCGCGGCGACCGAGCGGCTGCGGGCGGCCGGTATCGAGACGGTGCTGCTGGCGGGCCCGGACAAGGCCGTCGCCGAACTGGACGGCGCACAGCGCCCGGACGGATTCCTGACCGCGCGCATCGATGCCGTCGCTGCGCTGTCGGGTCTGCTGGAGAAGGTGGGAGCCTGATGACATCGCGTATCGAGCATCTGATCGGCAGTTTCGCCGACGTGCCGCTCACCGAGCGGGCGCCCGAGCCCGCGGCGGTGGATGCCGCGCAGGTCGAGGAATTCGTCCGCACGGCCGCGGCGGCCAACAACTACACCCCCGAGCAGCTGGTGTGGGCCACGCCCGAGGGCATCGACGTGCCGCCTGTCTTCACCAAGGCCGACCGCGATGCCGTCGCCGCCGCGGGCTTTCCGCTCGACAGCGTGCCCGGGATCGCGCCGTTCGTGCGCGGGCCGTATCCCACGATGTATGTCAATCAGCCGTGGACCATCCGCCAGTACGCGGGTTTCTCCACCGCCGCTGATTCGAATGCCTTCTACCGCCGCAACCTGCAGGCCGGTCAGAAGGGCCTGTCGGTGGCCTTCGACCTGGCCACCCACCGCGGCTACGACTCCGATCATCCGCGCGTGCAGGGCGATGTCGGTATGGCCGGTGTCGCCATCGACTCCATCCTGGATATGCGTCAGCTCTTCGACCACATTCCGCTGGACCAGGTCAGCGTGTCGATGACGATGAACGGTGCGGTGCTGCCGATCCTGGCGCTGTACGTGGTCGCCGCCGAGGAGCAGGGCGTCACGCCCGAACAGCTGGCCGGAACCATTCAGAACGACATTCTGAAGGAGTTCATGGTCCGCAACACCTACATCTATCCGCCGAAACCGTCGATGCGGATCATCTCCGACATCTTCGCCTACACCAGCGCGAAG
Organism: Nocardia cyriacigeorgica NBRC 100375; assembly: GCF_000308555.1. Classification (GTDB taxonomy): domain Bacteria; phylum Actinomycetota; class Actinomycetes; order Mycobacteriales; family Mycobacteriaceae; genus Nocardia; species Nocardia cyriacigeorgica. The sequence continues at coordinate 7,305 of NZ_BAFY01000120.1, forward strand.
ATGCCGAAGTTCAACTCGATCTCCATCTCCGGCTACCACATCCAGGAAGCCGGCGCGACGGCCGATCTGGAGCTGGCCTACACCCTCGCCGACGGTGTGGAATACATCCGCGCCGGTATCGACGCGGGCATGGAGGTCGACAAGTTCGCTCCGCGCCTGTCGTTCTTCTGGGCGATCGGCATGAACTTCTTCATGGAGGTCGCCAAGCTGCGCGCGGGCCGGCTGCTGTGGAGCGAGCTGGTGGCGAAGTTCAACCCGAAGAGCGCGAAATCGCTGTCGCTGCGCACCCATTCGCAGACCTCGGGCTGGTCGCTGACCGCGCAGGACGCCTACAACAATGTGGCGCGCACCTGCATCGAAGCGATGGCCGCCACCCAGGGCCACACCCAGTCTCTGCACACCAACGCCCTCGACGAGGCGCTGGCGCTGCCCACCGATTTCTCCGCCCGCATCGCCCGCAACACCCAGCTGCTGATCCAGCAGGAGTCCAACACCACCCGTCCGATCGACCCGTGGGGTGGCTCGTACTACGTGGAGTGGCTGACCCACCAGCTGGCCGACCGCGCCCGCGCCCACATCGCCGAGGTGGAGGCGCATGGCGGTATGGCGCAGGCCATTTCGGAAGGTATTCCGAAGCTGCGCATCGAAGAGGCGGCCGCCCGCACCCAGGCGCGCATCGACACCGGCCAGCAGCCGGTGATCGGCGTGAACAAGTACCAGGTGGAAGAAGACCACGAGGTCGAGGTCCTCAAGGTCGAGAACTCCCGGGTGCGTGCCGAGCAGATCGAGAAGCTGCGGCAGCTGCGTGCCGAACGCGATTCAGCCGAGGTCGAGCGGGCGCTGAACGAACTGACCCGCGCCGCGGCCTCGTCCGAGGGCGGCATGGAGAACAACCTGCTGGCACTGGCCATCAATGCCGCGCGCGCCAAGGCCACCGTCGGCGAGATCTCCGATGCGCTGGAGAAGGTGTACGGCCGCCATCAGGCCGAGATCCGTACCCTGTCGGGTGTGTACCGCGACGAGGCAGGCAAGGTCACCAACATCACCACCGCCGGTGCGCTGGTGGAGGAGTTCGCCGAGGCCGAGGGCAGGCGTCCGCGCATCCTGGTGGCGAAGATGGGCCAGGACGGCCACGACCGCGGCCAGAAGGTGATCGCCACGGCCTTCGCCGACCTCGGCTTCGATGTCGATGTGGGCCCGCTGTTCCAGACCCCCGAAGAGGTGGCGCGCCAGGCCGCCGACAACGACGTCCACGTTGTCGGTGTGTCCTCGCTGGCGGCCGGCCACCTCACGCTGGTGCCCGCCTTGCGGCAGGCACTGGCCGATGTCGGTCGCCCCGACATCATGGTCATCGTCGGCGGCGTCATCCCGCCCGGTGACTTCGAGGAGCTGTACGCCGCGGGCGCGGCGGCGATCTTCCCGCCCGGCACCGTGATCGCCGATGCGGCGATCGATCTGCTGAAGAAGCTGGCCGCCGAACTCGGGCACGAGATCGGCGCCTCGGCCGAGGCAGACAGCGCCGAATGACCAAGCGCGTCATCGATATCGACGCGCTCGCCCAGGCGGTCCGCCGTAACGAGCGGGCCGCCTTGGCGCGGGCGATCACCCTGGTCGAATCGACCCGCGCCGATCACCGGGAACAGGCGCAGCAGCTGTTGTTGCGGTTGACGCCGTCCACCGGTGCGGTGACGTCGAACCGGGTCGGGATCACCGGTGTGCCGGGTGTCGGCAAATCGACCTTCATCGATGCGCTCGGGATGTACCTGATCGAGCAGGGGCATCGGGTCGCGGTGCTGGCCGTCGATCCGTCGTCGACCAGGACCGGCGGCTCCATCCTGGGCGACAAGACCCGGATGGCTCGGCTGTCGGTGCGTGAAGAAGCCTTCATCCGGCCCTCGCCCACCGCGGGCACGCTCGGCGGCGTCGCCAAGGCCACCCGCGAGACCATCGTGCTGCTCGAGGCGGCCGGCTACGACGTGATCCTGGTGGAGACCGTCGGTGTCGGCCAGTCCGAGGTGACGGTGGCGAACATGGTCGACGTGTTCTGCTTCCTGACCCTGGCCCGCACCGGCGATCAGTTGCAGGGCATCAAGAAGGGTGTGCTGGAACTGGCCGATCTGGTCGCGGTCAACAAGGCCGACGGCAAACACGAGATCGAGGCGAAGAAGGCCGCCCGCGAACTGACCGGCGCCATGCGGCTGATCCATCCACACGACGCCCTGTGGCGCCCGCCCGTACTCACCATGAGCGGGCTGGAGGGGCTCGGACTGGAGAAGTTCTGGTCCACGGTCCTCGAACATCGCCGGGTGCTCACCGACGCCGGCGAGTTCGACGAGAAGCGCCGCCGCCAGCAGGTGGACTGGACCTGGACCATGGTGCACGACCAGCTGCTGCGCCGCCTCGCCGACAACCCGAGGGTCAAGGCGATCCGCGACGAGGTGGAAAAGCAGGTCCGCGAGGGCGCGCTCACCGCGGCGCTGGCCGCCGAGGAACTGCTGCGCGCCTTCGACGAGGGCTGATCAGCCGAACGAAGCCGTCCGCGCGCCGTTTTCGCGGCGAAACGCCTCGCGGTGTGCGTGATGGCGGTCGCGGCGAGGAGGCCGTCGCAGGCATCGACCGGTTCCAGCGCGCCCGTCAGAGTCCGCCCACCGAAGCCGGCACCGACGGAGTGGAGAGCGGGTGAGCGAGAGTCGCGGTCACCTGCCCGAGGGCGGGCTTCCGTACTAGGCGGAATCGGCCCCGGTGTCGGCGATGGCCGGCAGGTCGAACAGCCGGGCCGCGTTGTCGTGGCAGACGGCGCGCAACCACTCATCGCCCAGGTCTAGTCGTTCCAAGGCGGTGATCGCGTGATGGTACGGGTAGGGGATGTTCGGGAAGTCGCTGCCGAACAGAATGCGGTCGCCTAGGTCGCGCAGGCGGGGACGGTCGGCGGCGGGGAAGGGAACCTCTTCCTCGGTGAAATCGGTGAAGGCCATGGTGGTGTCGAGGCAGATGCCAGGATAGCGATCGGCCAGGTCCATGAACTCGGCGTACTCGGGCATGCCCATGTGCGCGACGATCAACCGCAGGCCGGGGTAGCGGCGCAACAGCTCCGCGATGGGCTCCGGGCCGGTGAATTCCCCTGGGGCCGGGCCCGATCCGCAGTGGATGACGATCGGGGTGCCGGACTCGGCGAGAATGCCCCAGACCGGGTCGAGCAGCGGGTCGAGCGGAGAGTATGCACCGACCTGGATGTGTGCCTTGAACACTTGCGCGCCCTGCTCCAGGGCGGTCGTGACGTAGTCGGCCGCGCCGGGTTCCGGGTAGAAGGTGGCCGTGTGCAGGCAGTCGGGGACCTCGGCGGCGAATTCCGCGGTCCAGGAGTTGAGCCAGGCCGCCATCTGCGGCTTGTGCGGGTACACCAGCGCGGTGAAGGCGCGAACACCGAAGCCGCGCAACGTCTTCAACCGCACCGCCTGGTCGTCGCGGTAAGCGATCGGCCACTCGCGTCCGGTGAGCGGGCCCGCCGAGTCGAAATAGGCCCACACCTTGCGCATCACCTGATCCGGCATGAAATGGGTGTGCACATCGACAATGGCGGGCAGGCCGAGCCTGCGACGGAACTCGGTGAGATAGGCGACGGTGTCCTCGGTCATGGCGCCTCCTGCGCGTTCGCGGGAATCAGACCGGCCCCCGGCGGGTACACCGCGGCCGCGAAATCACCGACACGACTGATCAGCCGGTCGAAGAACAACTCGGGATCGGTGCCGACGACGATGTCGGCGTTGGGTTCCCGCCCCCACATGCCCGCCCAGTCGGCGATCGTGGTGGCACGGGTGAGGGTGCCGGTCAGCTCGACGTCGACCGTCGCGGGCCTGGTGCGCGCCAGCGCCGGGTCGAGCGCGACGGCGGCGGCGAACGGATCGTGCATATGCGCCAGGTACCCGAGGTCGTAGGAGTGGTGGAAGTCGAAGTAGAAGCGCACCGCGTCGGTGAGGTGGCGGATGATCGGGTTGCTGGTGACCGACCGCGCGCCCGGCGGGTCTGCCGGTGAAACCAGCTCGGCCGGCACACTTCCCGCCCGTTCGGCCAACCGCGTCAGGTGCTCCGGCCGCATCTCGATCGTCTCGGTGATGTCGAGCGCGCAGATCAGGGGGCGCCGGTCGGGCGGCGCGGCGGAGAAGGCGTCGAAGACCTCTTTGGCGGCTTCGGGGTCGACGTGCACGTTCCACTCGTTGGTCGGGGTGGTATTGCCCGGATGGTTGAACGCACCGCCCATCACGACCAACCGGCGCAGCAGCCGCGGCAGGGCGGGTTCGCGGCGCAGTGCCAGTGCCAGGTTGGTGAGCGGTCCGGTGCACAGCCCGACGATTTCCCCGGGATGTTCGCGGGCGAGCTCGACCCACAGATCGGGGGCATTGCGGTCGGACACGGTGCGGGTCGGCGCGGGAAGCTCCGCGTAGCCGACGCCCTGCGGGCCGTGCGTGTCCTCGGTGGTGCGCAAGGCGATGACCAGCGGTTCGGCGGATCCGAGCGCCACCTCGACCTCGGGTGCGCGGCACAGCTCGAGCCAAGCCAGATTGTTCACCGCGACCTGGGCGGCGCCGACATTGCCCGCGGTCGACACGATGCCGACGATCTCCGCTTCCGGACTGGCCAGCAAATACAGCAGCGCCAGCGAGTCGTCCACCCCGGTATCGACGTCAACGATGATCTTCTGCCGCACGGTTCGAGCCTATCGACCGGGGGTGAGCCGCTCGCGGCCCGGGCTCGGGCGTGCCCGCTACCGGACCGGGCGGCATCGGTCCGCCACCGGTCGTGACCGTGGCGGCGGTCGATGCGCTGGTGATCGCGCCGGCCCTGGCGGGCTCGTTCCAGGCCGCGCCGCCCGGTGTCGGCGATCGGCCGCCGCTGAGGCCGGCGACCTCACTGCCGTGGGTGCCGTAGCGTGCCCCGCCACGATGTAGTGCTGTCCGACTGCGGCCGGGGCGTTCACGTGGCCCGGTTCGCCGGCCGCGTCTCGGGACCGACACAGCGGTCCGAGGACGGCGCGAGCCGCACCGCGGTGGGCCGCGGCGGACCTGCTCACACTCGGCGCAACGGCGCCGGAGTCGACCAGGTCGGCCGGTCGCAGCCGTAGCGGCGCGCGGGTGCTGGGTAGTCGGGGTATTCGGCGAGGGCGGGAGTGGCGGTGGTGACGTTGCCGTGGGTGAGGGCGCAGTGCGGATCCGGTTCGGTGGCCGCGGGATGCCTTGGCGTGCGTTCGGGGGCGGCGAGCAGCCAGGACGCGGTGCGCGCCAACGACACCCGCACATCGCGGCCGATACCGTCGGCGGCGCGGGCGACGAGCGCGTCGATCACGCCGGCGGCGAGCAGATACCCCGAGGCGTGATCGAGCGCCTGCGCGGGCAGGGCACTGGGCACCGACGGTGCGCCTTCGATGATGGCGATGCCGGTCGCGGCCTGCACGATGCTGTCGAAGCCGCGCCGCCCGCCCCACGGGCCGAATTCGCCCCAGGCGCTGACCCGGCCGTGCACCAGGCCAGGGCGGATCGTCAGCCCCGCGTGTTCGAGTGCGCCGGGCCGGTAACCGGTCACCAGCACATCGGCGGTGTCGAGCAGGGCGTCGACGCGCGCGCGATCACGGCGCAGATCGAGCACGGTGGTGCGTTTGCCCTGGCAGGTGTCGCGGAACTGCCACGGGATCTCCGGCAGACCGGGCGGGTCGATCCGCAGCACGTCGGCGCCGAGCAGGGCCAGGGCGCGGGTGGCGACCGGGCCGGCGATCACCCTGGTCATGTCGAGGACACGGATACCGCGTAGCGGCTGGAACGGTGACGCGCCGTCGGGCAGGCCCAGGCCACGCGCGTCGGCACGGCGGTCGTGGCGACCAGCGGACCCGCCGCGGCGGCCCGCGCCTGCGGGGTGGCGGCCCATTCCCGTTCGGTGCGCACCCGCACCGCGATGGCACCGGTCGCCGCGGCCGCATCCTCGATGTCGGCGGCGCGGCTCATCGCGATCTGTGCGACGGCGAGGTCGACGGACGCGTCGGCGGGCAGGTGCAGCGCGGCGAGCAGTCGCGCGCGGTGAGTGGGGGTAGTTGGCGTGGGTGCGGACCCACCCGTCGAAGGTCGGGAAGAAGCCCGACAGGTCGGCGAACATCGCGACCGGCGCACCGTCGATGCGCAGCAGCCGCTCACTGGCGAACGCGGCCGCCACCCGGCGCGGGTCGATGCGGTGGTGCACCGGGTCGAGTCCGTGGGCGCGCCGCAGCCGGTTCGCGGCAGCGATGACGGCGCCGATCGAGCCCGATGCCAGTCCCGCCACCGGCAGCGCCGCTGCCAGCGTCGCACCGAAATCCGGCGCGGGTGGCACGTCACGATCGTCGATCCCGATGCCATCCTGATAGTCACGGACCAGCCGCTCGTGCACGCTCACCGCATCCAGCGTAATAGGCGTCGCCGCACCCGGATTCCGACGTGAGCAGAACCATCCGAACCGCCCACTCGGGGGCTCACCAGGGGGAGGGCCGGTAATCCTTGAGGAAGCAGCCGAACAGGTCGTTGCCCCGCTCGCCCTGCACGATCGGGTCGTAGACCCGTGCGGCGCCGTCCACCAGATCCAGCGGTGCGCGGAAGCCTTCATCGGCCAGGCGCATCTTGGTGTAGTGCGGGCGTTCGTCGGTGATCCAGCCGGTGTCGACGGCGGTCATCAGAATCGAGTCGGTTTCGAACATTTCGCGGGCACTGGTGCGGGTCAACATGTTCAACGCCGCCTTGGCCATATTCGTGTGCGGATGTCCCGCACCCTTGTAGGCACGGCTGAACTGCCCCTCCATCGCCGAGACGTTGACGATGTACTTGCGCCGTGCCTGTGCTGCCGCCATGGCCGGGCGCAGCCGCGAGACCAGGATGAACGGCGCGACCGAATTGCACAGCTGCACCTCGAGCAGCTCGGTCGGATCGACCTCGCCGACGGTCTGCACCCAGCTGTTGGTGTGCGCGAGGTCGGGCACCAGACCACCGGCATCGATGGCGACGCCGCGGGAAATGCGTTCGGGGGTGGCCGAGCCCGCCACCAACGCCAGCTCGGCCACATCCTCGGCCGACAGCGTCGGGGTCAGCGAGGCGGTCAGCGCGCTGGGGTGGGCCTGCATGGTCTTGCCGAAGGTCACCACGTCGGGCAACTCACCGGCGGGCAGCGGCATGGATTCGGCCTCGACCAGCGCGCTGTAGGCGCCGGCGGAGCGGCGCACCGTCTGCGCGGCATTGTTGATCAGGATGTCGAGCGGGCCCTGCGCGGCGACGTCGGCGGCCAGCGCCACCACCTGCGCCGGATCACGCAGATCGATGCCGACGATGCGGACCCGGTGCAGCCAGTCGGCGCTGTCGGGCTGCGCGGCGAAACGCCGGATCGCGTCGTTGGGGAAGCGGGTGGTGATGGTGGTGTGCGCGCCGTCGCGCAGCAACCGCAGCGCGATGTACATGCCGATCTTGGCGCGTCCACCGGTGAGCAGGGCTCGCCGGCCGGTCAGGTCGGTGCGGGCATCGCGCCGGGCGTGGCTGTCGGCCGCGCACTCCGGGCACAGCTGGTGGTAGAACGCGTCGACCCGGGTGTAGCGCTCCTTGCAGATGTAGCAGGGACGCGGCCGGATCAAGGTGCCCGCGGTGGCGCCGGTGGCGCTGGAGCTGATCGGGATGCCTGCGGTCTCGTCGTCGATGCGCTGCGGCGAACCGGTCGCCGTGGCCGCGATCACCGCTCGATCGGCGGAGGAGACCGCCTGCTTGGCCTCGGCGCGACGGCGCTGCTTGAGCCTTTTGAACATATGCCCGACAGCGCGCTGCACCGCCACCGAATCCGGATGATCCTTGTCGAGCTGTCCGGCCTGCTCCAGGACCCGCAAACAGGTGGCGAGCGCGTCCGGATCGATCGTGGTTTCGGCCATCGGAGCTGGGATCATCCTTCATGAGCTTGGCGAGTATCGCGCCCATTGTCGCAAACGGGCTCCGGTGACCGGCCCCTCACCTCTGTTCGCCGCAGGCGTCACGCGCCCCGGTTCACTCGCGCAGCGCGGCCATCGTGGACTTCGCGGACTCGGTCAGCTTGTCGATGACCTCCGATTCCGGCAGCACCTTCGCTGTACTCCTCGACGAGGACGAGGTGGACACATACTGCGACCAGGTGAAGTACCCGATCACCCAGCCGTCGCGGACCCGGAGGGTGACCGTGGGGGATGTATCGCCGGGTGTGCTCGGCTCGATGGACACCCACGCCTCGTCGCCGAGGCCCGAGATCTCCTCTTTCCGGCCTTCGCCGCTGGTTTCCGGATTCGTCATCCTCCAGGTGTCGAAGCCCGCGGTGAATTCCGGGCTCGGGTCGCTTTTTTTGTGGATGGTGACGCTGGAGTACATGCTCGCGTCCTGGTAATCGTCCTCGTCGACACCCTCCGGGAGGAAACGCTGCGCACAGAACATGGTGTCGCGGGCGGGGTGCTCGGTGCCCTCGAAATCCGGGTACGACCGCTTGCCGCTCGAGTCCTTGGCGGAGACCGTGTAGCCGGCCTCCGTGAACGGTGCGGTGTCGACGGCATCGCAGAAATCGTCGGAGTAGGCATAGCCGCGCAGGTCGGGCTCGCCCGGCGCGACACCGGAGGAACCGCTGCCGCCGCCGAAGCCGCCGAACGCGAGCACCGCCCCGCCCCACACCGCCGAAGCGACGACGATGCCGCCGAGCCCCCACAACCACCCTTTGCCCGCGAGTCCCGAGGGCGCCGGGGCGCCGGGGCTCGTTGAGCTGTATGCGGAGGCGGGCTGAGCGAAACCGGTTCCGCCCGGCCCACCGTGTCCGAAGGCAGGCGGAATGTTGTGGCCCTGCGCGCCGAATCCCTGCGGCCCGAATCCTTGGCCCTGGGCAGAGCTCTGGCCCTGCCCTGCGAATCCCTGGCCCTGTGGTCCGGACTGGCCTTCGGGTGCGAAGTTCTGGCCTGGGGCGAATCCTTGGCCTTGCGGTGCGAAACCCTGACCGGGACCGGAGTATCCCTGGCTCGGTGCCGCAAAGCCCTGCTGTGCGAAGTTCTGATCCTGCGGTGGGAACCCCTGAGCTGGGGCGGCAAACCCGTGGCCCGGGGCGAAACCGTGGTTTCCGGCGAAGCCTTGATCCTGGGTTCCCGCGGCCTGACCCGCGCCGGGCTGGGGGTATCCCGGCCCGGTGTGCTGCTGCGACGGTGCGAAGCCGGGCTGCGCGAAGCCCTGCGCGGGCGGTGCGGCCGGGTTGAACCCGCCCTGCGGCTGATCGAAGGATCTCAGCTGGGTCGGATCCTGCTGCGGGTCCGGCGAATTCGGCTGCCGCAGAATCGTCGGATCCGAAGGCGCCACGGGCTGCTGCCCGGCATCGCCCGCCGACTGCGGCTGATCACCTTGCGCGCCCGGCTGATTCGAAGAGTCCCCCGATGTCGTCATGGCGGGAACGTACCATTGCGGGCGTTTGACCGGCCATTCGAGCCGAATATCAGCCGCCGCGAGCGCTTCCCGGCAGCCGATCGGCGAGCCGACGGCCGAGATCGTCGCGTCCACCATGCCGCCAGCGCACCGGACGCGCCACCCCGTGACGGCGGACAGCCGCGCCACATCGGTGCACGCCCACGGCGGGCCGACCAACCAGGTGGGGCCACGTGCCGCCGTCGGCCGGCTCGGCGGTTCACTGCCGCTGCGGATCAATCCGGTGGCGGCGCTGCCGCTGTCGCTCGACCTCGCCGTTGCGGTCGGCCCGGCAGGGTTGTGCCGCCGGGGATCGACTCGGGTTGGCCAGGCGACCTCATGATCGCGGTGGTGCGCTGCCCCGGCCCGGTGGCCTGCGGGGCATGCCGCTGAAACCGGGCCGACAGCTCTTACGCAACCCATAATGCTTCGGCCAGGCGCGCGCGTCCGGAGGCAGGCGGATCGCCGTCGCCGGAGCCGGGGCGACTCGCGCTTGCTGCCGCGTCGGCTGACTCGCCCATCACCGGGAGTGCCGCCAACCGGCGCCGATCCTCGTCGGGTAGCGCGGTGACGAGCGGAATCACCGCGTCCCACTGGTCGGCGTCGCCGGCGCGGCGCAGCATATCGTCGAGCCGATCGTCGGGTTCGGCGGCGATCCGGGTGGCGACGAAGGCCAGCGGCTGCGCGGGGAGATATCCGGTCAGGGGCAGCAGGTCCAGCCACAGACCGTCGCGCAGGGCGATGTCGACGCAGGCGGTGAGGAACCGCTCGTCGTGCACGGCGGGCCGGGACGCCAAGGCCGCGAGGGTCGTGGCGCTCATGACACGCGTGACCGGAAGCAGGGTGGCCAGCGCATCGAGTTCGTAGGCCGCCCGGACCAGGCCGTCGAGAACCTCGTCGCCGAGTTCGGCGCAGATATCGCCGAGGCGAGCCTTGTTCGCATCGTTGACGGTGGCCAGCAGGTCCAGGCCCTGCGCCCACAGCTGTTCGGTGTGCGCGGCGCCGATGATGCCGGGCAGCCGGTCGGCGACGATCTCCATCAAGATGTCGATCGACCACTTGTCTTCCATGAGGAAGCCGATGCGCAGCAGGTCGGCGTCGCCCGTGACGGCCGCGGCCGCGCGTAATGACGGCTCGGGTACGACGCCGACGAATCGGCCCATGGTGACGTGCTCGTCGCGAGCCAGCAGTTCGCTCGCGACCGCCGCGATCTGTCGTGGCGGGACCTGCGCGATCACCGCGGCGGTGCGCCTCGGGTCCAGAGCGATGGCCGCCTCGGCCAGGAACGGCGCGGGCAGGGCCGCTGCGATGTCGGCCGCGCGCCGCGGTTCCACCGACGCGGCGACCGCAGCGCACAGCACCGGGCCGAAGGCACGCGTGGCGATCTTCGCGCTGATCGCCACCGGCACCAGATTGGCCGCCGCGGCCACCTTCGCGAGTTTCGACCGGTCCCGGTCGAACAGCCTGTCGGTGCTGCGGTCGCGGAACGCGCGGATCGCCTCCGGCGGCAGGTCGAGCAGAAAGCCGAGCTGCTCGGTCTGCACATCCAGCAACCGGGCCAGCTTCGTCGTCTCGGCGAGCGCGAGCAGATGGTTGCTCACAGGCCGAGCGCCTTCTTCACCGCCGGGCGCATCAGCCGCGGGATCAGCCGCATGCCGGAGTCGAACGCTTCCCGCATCAGTTGAGAGCGACGATGGGACGCCGCGTGCAGCATGCGGTCGAGCTCGGCGAGCCGGTCGTCGCCGAGAGCGGCGAATTCCGGTGGCAGGGGAGCGCCAAGGGTCCGGGACAGGGTTTCGGCTGCGGTGGTCATGATGCCTTCCGGAGCGACGGGTCGGGTGACGGCGACGGCGGCCGGGCGATCACCGGGTGCTCCGGTACAGGGGGTCGCTGTCGGCGCGTAGATCGCTGATGAAATTGGCGATGGCCTCGCCCACCAGGAGCGGTTCGGTCACCGGAAGCCAATGATCCGCCGGCAGCGTGTAGCACCACAACCGATCCACCCGCTGTTGCACGGCGGCCCGCACACCGGGCCGTGCGGCCGGGTCGGCGGCATCGAGCAGCAGCTGCACCGGCACCGAGGTGTGCTGGTCGCGGGGATGGCGCAGGTGATGGCCGAGATTGGCGCGGACGATGCGCGCACCCGCGAGCAGATCGGCGCGCCAGGTCGGCGCGATCGGCGCCTGCGCGTGGGCGGAGCGGTGTGTCAGCTGCCGCAGGCCCGCGCGAACCCGCGGCTGGTACAGCGCACGGCGCAGCATCGACGGTGAGCTGTGCAGCGTCAGCCGCGCTTCCTCCAGCGCGGAGACCATCGGCGTCACCCGGCGGGTGCGCCCGCCCGAGGAGGCATGCGTCTGCGCGGGGCGGTGCGTCACCGGGGAACCGTGCGGGCGCTGCGGTGTTGCCGCCATCCGGCGCACCGTGCGCGATTGCATGCGATGCACCGTGCGCCGGGTGCGCTGCCGCAGCTGACGCAACCACAATCCGAGGTGGTCCAGATGCGGCGCCGACAGAGCCGTGAACGAGGCGATCCGGGTGCTCGCGCGCGGATCGAGGACGGCCTCCCAGCCCTGCACCGCGCCCCAACCGTGCCCGGCCAGGTGGACCGGCCGATCCGGGGACACCGTGTCGATGACGGCGTAGAGATCGTCGGCGAGCCGGTCGAGGCGGTAGTCGCCGAGCGCGTGGGGCGCACCGGATTGTCCGTGCCCACGCACGTCGTAGGTGATGACACGGAACTCGTCGGCGAGTATCACCGCGACCTGTTCCCAGGTGCGGTGCGTATCGGACGCTCCGTGGACGAGCACCAGTGGTGGCGCCGCGGGATCTCCCCATTCGAAGCCGGCGAGTTCGATGCCGTCGGCCGGGATTCGCCACCGGCGATCGGGTCCGTCCTCCGGACGGCGGCCGGGACCGTGCGGTTCGATCATCACGTCACCTCGCTTGAGCGTACTGGCGGTACGGTACGACGATACTGCCAGTACGATGGCTGTTGAAGCCAGATACCGCAGGTAGATGTAGATGTGTGATGGATCACGCAAATCGCTGGTTTAATCGAATGCGCACCATCTCCGCTGGCGCGTACCAGCAGTACGTGTATGCTCTCGCACCAGGGTCGGTGGTGTTGCTCGAGGGGTGAATGCCGCCGCACTCGCCAACATCGACGTCGCCGGCACTCGGAGGCACCAGCGTGAACCGCTCCACCGTGCGCTCCGCCCCGCGGTCCATCGGCCGCGACGAGATCGTCGACGCGGCTATCCGGGTGATCGACCGCGACGGGCCGCGCCCCAGCATGGACGACATCGCGCGCGAGGCAGGCATCACCAAACCGCGCCTGTACCGGCGTTTCGCCGACAAGGCCGATCTGTTCACCGAAATCGGCAGCCGCATGGCCACATCGGCGTTCGCCGCCGCCGGCAGTGACCTGACGCTGGTGTTGCAACCACCGCGGCAGGCGCTGCGGACGGTCCTGCGCGCCTACGCCGACAGCATCCTCGAACATCCGAACGTCTTCCGCTTCCTCGGCCAGGCCCAGACCGGCCACGATCGCGACGGTTCGGTGGTGCAGGTCGACCTCGGCCGTCAGGTCGCCGGGCGTCTGGCGCGGCGGGCCGGCGCGGTGGCCGAAGCGGTGCCCATCGATGACAGCGGCGTCGACTATCTGGCGCGAGCCATCACCGGTGTGGTCGTCTCGATCACCGACCTGTGGCTGGGCGGCGACGACCCGGCCCGTGACGCGAGCGAATTCGTCGATCAGACCACCGAATACGTGTGGGGGCTCATCGACAGCTTCCTGCGCCGTCGCGGTATCCAGGCCGATCCGGCCACGCCCATCTTCACCACCCTCGCCGCGGTCGACACCGACCGCTGAGTTCCCGTGCGCCGACTCGCGGCACACCTGCGCCCGGCTTGTTGACAGAACGCCAATAGTGGGCGAATCTGAGTGCGCAAGCCCCGGCGTGGCCGGGTGATAACGAGCGGAGGATGCGACGATGGCACGGCCCAGCTGGAGTGACGACGAGGTCGAAGCGGTGCGGGACCTGGCCCGCAACTTCTTCGAGCGCGAGGTCGTTCCGCATGAGGAGAAGTTCGTCGAGCAGGGCCACCCGGACCGGGAGCTCTACCGGACCGCGGGCAAGCTCGGGCTGCTGTGCGCGGCACTGCCCGAAGCGTTCGGTGGCGGTGGCGGCACCTTCGCCCATGAGGCGGCGATCATCGAGGAGCAGGTCCGCGCGGGCGACGGCGCCATGGGTATGCCGGTGCACAGCGCGATCATCGCCCCTTACCTGGCCGAATTCGGTTCCGATGACCTCAAGCAGCGGGTGCTACCGCGGGCCGCGAGCGGCGATATGGTGCTCTCGATCGGTATGACCGAACCCGGTACCGGCTCGGATCTGCAGAACATCAAGACCCGCGCGGTGCGCGACGGCGACGACTACGTCATCACCGGGTCGAAGATCTTCATCACGAACGGCTGGCTCTGCGACGGCATCATCATCGCCGCCAAAACCGATCCCGAGCAGGGCGCCGCGGGCGTGTCCCTGCTGTTCGCCGAGGTAGGCGACGACACACCGGGTTTCACCAGGGGCCGCATCCTGTCCAAGATCGGCGGTAAGGGCCAGGACACCGCGGAGCTGTTCTTCGACGGCCTTCGGGTCCCCGCGGCGAACCTGCTCGGCGGCGTCGAGGGCCAGGGCTTCTATCAGATGATGCAGATGCTGGCCCAGGAACGCCTCGTCACCGCGATCATGGCGGTCGCGATGATGGAACGCGCGGTCGAGTTGACCGTCGATTACACGAAGGGCCGCGAGGCGTTCGGCAAACCGCTGTTCGCCATGCAGAACACCAAATTCGAACTCGCCGAATGCGCGACGCTGGCCACGGTGAGCCGCACCTTCCTCGACGACTGCATCGCCAAGCACCTGCGCGGCGAACTCGACATTCCCACCGCTGCGATGTCGAAGTACTGGTTGACCGATCAACTCGGTATCGTGGTTGACCGCTGCCTGCAACTGTTCGGCGGCTACGGCTATATGACGGAGTATCCGATTTCCCAGCTCTACACCGGCGCCCGTGTGCTGCGCATCCTGGCAGGCAGCAACGAGGTGATGAAGGATCTCATTGCGCGATCTCTCTGATACCCCAGTCTCGGCCACCGACGGGCAACCGCGCCGCCGGCGGCTCGAGCCCGACGAACGCCGGGCCCAGATCCTGGCCCAGGCCATCGAGATGTTCGGCGAGCGGCCCTACGCCGCGGTGTCGACGGCAGAGCTGGCCCAGCGCGCGGGAGTCGCGCGCGGACTGATCAACCACTACTTCGGTAACAAGCGCGATCTGTATCTCGCGGTGGTGCGCCGGATGGTGACCCTGCCGCGCGTCGACGACATGATCGTGCCCACCGGCACCGAGCGCGAACGGGTCGAGGCCAGCGTGAGCTGGTTGCTCGACACCATCTCCGAGCACGGCAGCACCTGGGTGAAGGTCACCAGCCACGAAGGCGTCGGCGACGATCCGGAGGTCCAGCAGATCCTGGACCAGGCCGATGATGCGGCCGCCGAACGACTGCTGCTGATGATCGGACTGGCCGATTCGGCACACAGTGCGTCCATGCGCGCCATGGTGCGCGCCTACGGTGGATTGGTGAAAGTGGCCGGACGGGAATGGATCACCCGCGGCACGCTGTCGCGCGACCAGGTGCACGGCCTGCTGGTGGACATGCTGCTGACCCTGGTCACCGAATCGCTGCCGAAGGTCGAACGCGGCCACTGAGCCGGCGTCGCGGCAATGGCGCGGTGGGCAATTGTGCCGTGTTCGTTACTGATTTGCCGGGCATGTCGGCGTGCTTTCGGGTAATGCGTTCTGCCGCATTCGCAGGACGGTTCGGCGGTGGACCTCTATCCTTCTCGTGTCGGGGCGGGTCCGGATCTGGCGGGGTTTCGCACGACGGTGAGTGTGAGAGGTACCTCGGATGGCAGATTCGCAGCGCTGGGCAGATGAGCGCTGGCCGGAAATTCGCGACGACACCACCGCGGCCCCTCGCCGCGGCCGAGCCGTCGCAGTCGACGAACCCGACGACGATGACGACCAGTACTGGTCCCGCAGCTACGACGAGCACCCCGCACGCCGAATCGTCAACCCCTACGCGGTGATCGCGCTGGTCGCGGCCCTGCTGCTGTTGATCCCGGTGGCGATCGTATTCGGGCTCATCGCCTTCGGTCATCCTCGCGGCCGGGTGATGGCATTGTTCGCGCTGTTACTGGGATTGGTCGAGGCCGCGGTGATCGCGGCCCTGCTGGTGCTCCCGGGCGACCTCCTCGCGGACGTGGTCTCACGCGCGGAAGATCTCGCCTCCACCCAGACCTCCCAGAGTGTCTGGGCGACACAGGCTTCGGCGACCGGACCGGCCGACAGCGGACCGCAGGAGCACGCGGGCGCGCCGGAAGCGACCACCGGCGCCGCGTCCTCCGGCGCCGAACCCGTCGGCCCCGCGGCGCCGACGGCCACCCTGCGCACCGCCTGCCCGGAGGCCGGACTCATCGGCACCGCCGCCGACGGATCGACGCTGCTGTGCCTGACGGCCACCACCTCGACCACCGGATTCCAGTGGAAGGGGCCCTACACCATCTCCGAGGTCGTCGGCGAGGGCGGCACCAGCTGCAACCCGGGCGTGGCCGCGACCGCGCGCACCGCCGACGGGCGCGCCCTGGTCTGCGAAGGCCAGGGCCGCAG
>NZ_BAFY01000119.1 GCF_000308555.1 Nocardia cyriacigeorgica NBRC 100375
CGGCGGCGGGCACCGCGATCACCGCGGCACCGATGGCGGCGCCGAGCATCGGTCCCGCGACCAGCCCGGCGGGCAGGAACGGCACCCCGGCGACCAAGCCGGCGACCGCGCCGACCACGGCCGAAGTGGCCGCCAGCGGGGTGCTCGCACCGGCACCGGCCACCGCGCCGACCGCGGCCGCGCCGATGGTCTGGCTGGCGACCCGGTCCGAGCGGCTGCGTTCCATGCCGACCGAGTCGAGGAAGGTTGCCAGGCCCGCCTCGGCGTTGGCGGCGCCGTCGTTGACCTGCGCGGCCTGCTGCGGATCCAGCCAGGCCGGCGACTCGATGGAGACGTCACCGAACCGCAGCTGACCCGGCGGCGGCGCGATGGGCGCCACCGGCTGCACCTGCGTGGGAGCGTGCAGATCACCGAGGGGTGCCAGGTAGGACTTGTCGGGGACCGGACGCGACCACGCGAGCGTGGTGTGCGCGCCGGGCTGGGCGGCCGACTGGCCCGTAGTGGGAGCCGCTGCGAGCGCCTCAGGGGCCGGTACTGCGCCCGGTTCCGCGATCGGTGCCGCCTGCGCGGAACCGCCGAATGCTGCTGTGCCGGGTGCGTGGCCGGTCACCGTGGCCGACTGCGCCGGCTGGGTGGTGGCCGAGGCGGTGCCCGTGCCGACGAGCGCCATGACGAGTGGAACCGCGCCCGCCACAACGATCGACCCGACCTTCTGCCGCTGCGGGTGGATCATCCTGTGCTTGGCTGTGGCCATGATTGCCTTTCATCCGGAGTGAGTCCGATGTCTGTTCGACATTCGGATTCGTCGCACACCCGGATGGGTGGTTTCACAGGCCGATCGGATCAGCCGCCATTGCCGGAAGTTAGCCGGTGGCGCGAGTGCGGTCGGATTCGGTGGGTGCGCTCTCCGGCTTTCCGTCGGCGGCCACCTCGGTGGTGGGTCCCGCGCCGCTGGTCGCGGCCTTCCAGCTGTTCGCCGAGGGGTCGCCGAGCGCCGACATGACCACTTCGGCTTCGCCCTCGTCCTCGCCGTTCATCGCCTCCAGGGCCAATCGGGCGAACACCCACTGCTCGGTGGCCGCCATCTGACCGCGGCTGCGGCCGAGGAAGGTGACGAACCACTGGATGACGGTGATGATCCGGCTGCGGTAGCCGACCAGGTAGTACAGGTGCAGTGCCAGCCACGCCAGCCACGCGATGAACCCGCCGAACTCGAGCTTGCCGACCTGACAGACGGCGCTGAACCGCGACACCGTCGCCATGCTGCCCTTGTTGAAGTACTTGAACGGCTTGCGTTCTTCGGGGGTGTGGCCCTTCAGGCCCGCCTTGATCTGCTTGGCGGCGTAGGTGGAGCCCTGGATCGCGCCCTGGGCCTGACCGGGCACGTTCGGCACCGACATCAGGTCGCCGACGACGAAGACGTTCGGATGTCCCTTGATGGTGAGATCCGGTTCCACGATGACGCGGCCGGCCCGGTCGACCTCGGTGCCGTCGGAGCGGTCGGCGAGCATCTTGCCCAGCGGGCTGGCCTGCACACCGGCCGACCACACCTTGCAGGCGGATTCGATGCGCCGGATGGTGCCGTCGGGGTCCTTCACCGTGACGCCGTGCGCGTCCACATCGGTGACCATGGCGTTGAGCTGGATCTCCACGCCCATCTTCTCCAGCCGCCGCTGCGCCTTACCGCCCAGCTTGGGACCCATCGGCCCGAGCACGGCGCCGGCGCCCTCGACCAGCACCACCCGCGCGTCCCGGGGGTCGATGTTGTGGAAGGTGCCCTCGAGGGTGCGGTCGGCCAATTCGGCGATCTGCCCGGCGAGTTCGACACCGGTCGGGCCCGCGCCGACCACGACGAAGGTCAGCAGGCGCTCGCGCTCTTCCTGCGTGGTCGCCAGCTCCGCCTGCTCGAAGGCGCCGAGGATGCGGCCACGCAGCTCGAGGGCGTCGTCGATGGTCTTCATGCCGGGGGCGAAGGTGGAGAAATGGTCGTTGCCGAAATACGACTGCTGCGCGCCGGTGGCCACGATCAGGCTGTCGAAGGAGGTGACGGTGTCTTGGTTGAGCAGCCGGGAGGTCACCGTCTTGGCCTTCAGGTCGATATCGATGACCTCACCCATCAAGACCTGGGCGTTCTTCTGCTTACGCAGCACCAGCCGGGTGGCCGGCGCGATCTCGCCGACCGAGAGGATGCCGGTGGCGACCTGGTAGAGCAGGGGCTGGAACAGGTGGGTGGAGGTCTTGGAGATCAGGGTGACGTCGACATCGGCGTTCTTGAGGTGCTTGGTCCCGAACAAGCCGCCGAAGCCGGAACCGATCACCACCACCTGGTGACGACGGTTCTCCACGGTTTCAGTGCTCATCGTCGCTGCTCCTCGACAGACTGGGGGGTGACCCCGCCGAACGTTTCTGACATGCCACACGGTAGTCGGCGCCCACGCCATCGTCACGGCGAGATCCCCGATCGCGGGGCGTGTCGGTGCGATCACGCAATGTTGTTCGCTGTAGGAAGTGAAGCCCGATTCCGGTGAAGCCGCCGGAGAACACCCGCAAGCGAATACCATGGAGGTTCCTCGCCCAGGGAGGTCTGCCATGGTCACCGTCGACCGTGCCGCCGTCGAAAAAGCCCGCGTGCGTGTCGAATCGGAGAATTCGGCGCTGATCGAGATCCCGCGCGCGCATCCGATCGATCGGGCGCTGAGCCTGATCCCGGCCCGACGCCGAGTACTCGCCAACCCGCCCTCCGGCAGCACCGCCACCGCCGTCGACGGCGATGCCGGGCTGCCGTATCTCGGCCGCGCGCTGCACTACATGCGCTGGGGACCGGCCGAAATGATGGACCGTTACCGGCGCTACGGACCCGTCACGCTCAACAGCTCGCTGGGGATGGAGCGGGTGCTGGCAGCCGGGCCGCAAGCCATCGATGAGGTGCTCGGCCGCCGCCGCGATTTCGGCCAGGGCTGGGACTATTTCATCGGCCCGTTCTTCCGGCGCGGACTACTGCTGCTGGAATTCGACGAGCACATGTTCCATCGCCGGATCATGCAGCAGGCCTTCACCCGAGAACGGCTCGAGGCGCATCTGGCCGCGCTGACGCCGGTGGTGCGCGAGGTGGTCGACCGCTGGGTGCCGCCCGGCCGCGGCGCCAGTGCCACGGTGAAACTGTTTCCGACCATCAAAGAACTCACCCTCGACATCGCCGGCGAGACGTTCATGGCCGCCGATGTCGGCCCGCAGCGGCGCAGGCTGACCGAGGCGTTCGTCGACTGCACGCACGCTGGGCTGGCCATCGTGCGCCATCCCATGCCGGGTGGCCGCTGGCGGGCCGGGCTGCGCGGGCGCAAGGTGCTCGAGGAGTACTTCACCGCGATGTTGCCGCAGAAGCGGCGCAGCGAGGAGGCCGATTTCTTCTCCGGGCTCTGCCATGCCCGCGACGCCGACGGCTCGGTGTTCAGCGACGCCGACGTGGTCAACCACATGATCTTCCTGATCATGGCCGCCCACGACACCACCACGACCACCGCCACCGCCGTGGCCTACTACCTGGGCAAACATCCGGATTGGCAGCAGCGGGTGCGGGCGGAGGTCAGGGCGGCCGACACTGCC
This sequence comes from Nocardia cyriacigeorgica NBRC 100375, assembly GCF_000308555.1. GTDB lineage: Bacteria > Actinomycetota > Actinomycetes > Mycobacteriales > Mycobacteriaceae > Nocardia > Nocardia cyriacigeorgica. The sequence goes on from NZ_BAFY01000119.1 coordinate 3,604, forward strand.
GGGGCGCCGCCGACCATCGCCGAACTGGAGAGCATGCGCGATCTGGATCTGGTGGTGAAGGAAAGCCTGCGGTTGATGCCGCCGGTGCCGGGTCTGGTGCGGCGCGCGGTGCGCGATACCGAGATCTGCGGCCACTACATCCCCGCGGGCACCCCGGTCGATCTGGCCTACCAGGTGAATCATCTGCTGCCGGAGCTGTGGTCCAGCCCGGAGCTGTTCGATCCGGAGCGTTTCAGCGAAGCCCGGCGCGAGGACAAATCGCATCGGCTGGCCTGGATGCCGTTCGGCGCGGGCTCGCACAAGTGCATCGGGATGCACTTCGGCACCTTCGAGGTGAAGACCGTGATCGCGGCACTGGTGCGCGACTACGAGTGGTCGATACCCGAGCCGTATCGCATGCCGTGGGGTTTCACCACGATTCCGTTCCCCCGCGACGACGCGCCGATGCGGTTGCGGCGCATCAGCTGACCGGTTCCGGCTCCGAGTGACCCGCACTCGGAGCCGGGTCTTCGGATCAGCGTCCGGCCAGCAGCATCTCGGCGATCTTGGTGTCGGTGTCGGCACCGTCGGTGTATCCGCCCTGATCGCCCATCGAGGTCATGATCGACAGGGTGTAGCGCTCGCCGGGCCCGGCGAAGCCGACCGAGTTGACCACCCAGCCGCCCTGCTCGGCCGACCAGCCGTTCTTCAGCCCCGGCCGCATCGCGGCGCCGGCGCCCCACACACCCCAGTGCTGGTTCATGTCGACCTTGCGCATCCGGTCGATCAGGTAGTTGCGGTCGTCGGGATGCATCCGGTCGAGCACGTGCGACATCAGCCGGTCCAGGTCGGCGGCGGTGCACTTCTGGAACGACCAGTCGGGGAACAGTGCGGTGCTGGTCGGTTGCGGCACCAGGCCGGTCATGCCGTTGGCCCGGAAGGCGTTGTTGTAGGCCATCCGGTCCAGGCCCGCGTACTTGTTCCACAGCACGTCGGTGGCCTGATCGTTGGAGGTGGCCAGCATCGATTCCATCAGGCCGCGGTCCTCGGGGGAGAGCCCGATGGCGCCGACGCGCGCGCGGTTGAGCAGGTCGGCGGCGATGGCGAGCTTGATGGTCGAGGCGGTCCACACCGAATCCTCGGCATGCTCGTTGGCGTACACGCCGCCGCTCACCCGGTCGCGCAGCACATAGCCGGTGACTCCGGGGCGGTTCTTCAGGTAGGCGTTCACGCCGGCGATCCGGTTGCTCATATCGCAGTCGAAACCGGGCAGGCACGTTTGGCTGTGGGCCAGCGGCGCGGCAGCGGCGGTCGGCAGGATGGCGGGCACACCGGGAAGCGCGATGGCGGCGGCGGCAAGGACACAGGCAGATGCGGCGACGCGGGGTTTGGCCCCGGTAGCGGCCATGGGGGAACGCACGAGGGACCACATTGGCATATCCGTGCGCTCGACGCACGTCTTGAGCTCAGCGGCCACCTGTGCTATTGGCATCGGTAGTCTTGTGTGGCAAGAACTTTCGCGCGGATCAGCGGTGCTGTACCTGTCGTGCCGCGGTGGCGCCTTCGTTGAGGCGATGGCAGTGTTCGAACGCCTCGGCGTGCTGATCGCGCGGCCACGAGTGTAGAACGACGGTGCGCCCGTAGCAGCGCGAATTGACGAGCTCCCAGCGGTCGCCGATGCGGCGGACAGTGAAGCCGCCTCTCGGTACCAGGGGAATCACCATCGCATCCATGAAACGCGAACCAGCCTTTCGGTGCAGTCTCCCGTTCCTCCCCGGGGAAGGACTGTGGCACAGCACCCGGCGGATGCTCCGGCGACACGGCCGAATATCGTTAGGGTATGTGGCCTATGTCACGTGGGGTGCGACGGGCCGCTGCGGTTGCGCGTCGGTCGCTGGGCGTATAACGAGAGCACGAAGCGCCGAGGTGCTCGACCGGGGCCGGTGGTGGTGGGCCGGGCGTGCCGAGGCGGACCGCATCGGAGGAAAGGGCGCGCATGCCGCTGCACATCCATCGCGGCGAACGCGCCGACGTGCTGGCCGACGCTCTGGCCGCACTGCTGGCGCAGCCGTTGCCCGACCCGTTCGCCACCGAAGTGGTCGCGGTGCCGGCCAAGGGTGTGGAACGGTGGCTGACGCAGCGGCTTTCGGGTGTGCTCGGTGTTTCCGCAGCGGCCCGCGGCGACGGTATCGCGGCCAATATCGAGTTCCCTTCACCCGCCGCCCTGGTGGCCGAGGCGCTGGCCGCCGCGGGCGGGGTGGCGCCCGCCGACGATCCGTGGGCGCATGACCGCGTGGTGTGGACGTTGCTGCGGGTGATCGACGCCTCGGTGACCCAGCCCTGGTGTGCGGTGCTGGCCCGGCATCTCGGCCTGCGCGACGGCGAATCGAGCCACCGGGCCGGGCGCCGCTACGCCACCGCCGCGCATCTGGCGACGCTGTTCGACAGCTACGGCGCGCAGCGCCCGCAGCTCATCATCGACTGGGCGGCCGGAGCCGACACCGATGGCGCCGGATCGCCGGTGCCCGGCGATCTGCGCTGGCAGCCGGCCCTGTGGCGCTGCCTGCGCGCGGAGATCGGCACGCCCAGCCCGGCCGAGCGCCTGGCCCCCGCCTGCGACGTCCTGCGCGCCGAACCCGGCATCGTGCGGCTGCCGCAGCGGGTGTCGCTGTTCGGCCCGACCCGATTGCCCGCCGACCAGCTCGCGGTGATCGAGGCGCTGGCCGAGCGCCGCGACGTGCACCTGTGGCTGACCCATCCGAGCCCGGCGATGTGGGATGCGCTCGGCCGCATCGCCCCGGCACCCACCCGGGCCGAGGACCGCACCGCGGCAGCCGTGCAGCACCCGTTGCTCGCGGGTCTGGCTCGTGATGTGCGGGAATTGCAGCAGCGGTTGCCTGCCGCGGCGACCGACCGGCGACATGGTGGAGGCGGTGGCAGTATCGGCGCCGCAGGCCTGCCGAGCTTGCTGCATGTGCTCCAGGACGGTGTCCGCGCCGACCGCTGGCCCGCGACTCCCGTCCTCGCCGACGGCACCGTGCAGGTGCATGCCTGCCATGGCCCGGCGCGGCAGGTGGAGGTGCTGCGCGATTGTCTGCTCGCCATGTTCGCCGCCGACCCGACGCTCGAGCCGCGGGATGTGCTGATCATGTGCCCGGAGGTGGAGGCGTACGCTCCGCTGGTGCGGGCGGCATTCGGGCAGAAAGTGGCGGGATCGGTTGAGCCGGCGGGGGATTCGGGGCGGCCAGGGCATCCGGCGCATCGGTTGCGGGTGCGGTTGGCCGACCGCGGGCGTGCGGTGACCAATCCGCTGCTCGGGGTGATCTCGGTGCTGCTCGAGCTGGCCGACGGGCGCGTCACCGTCACCCAGGTGCTCGATCTGGCCGCTTCGGAAACCGTGCGCCGCCGTTGCGGTTTCGACGACGACGATATCGAGCGGCTGCGTGAGTGGGCGGCAGAGACCGGCGCGCGCTGGGGCATCGGGCAGCGGCAGCGCCAGAGCTTCGGGTTGGCCGATTTCAAACAGAACACCCTCAACAGCGCGGTCGACCGGATCCTGCTCGGCGTCACCGCGGGCGAGAGCTCCGCGGACTGGCTCGACCTCGCGCTGCCGCTCGACGATGTGGACAGCAACGATGTCGATCTCGCCGGCCGGTTCGCCGAGTTCGTCGACCGGCTCGCGGTCGCGCTGCGCGATCTGCGCGGTCCGCGACCCGCCGACGACTGGGCGGCCGCGCTGGCCCGCTCCCTGGACCTGCTGACCGACGTCCCCGAGTCGCAGGCCTGGATCCGCACCGAGGCCCGCCGCGAACTCGCCGCCGCGCTGGCCTTCGCCGGTGATATCGCGCTGCGGCTGGCCGACGTCGCGGTGCTGCTGGCCGGGCGCCTGGCGGCGCGCCCGACCCGGGCCAACTTCCGCACCGGCGAACTGACGGTGTGCACGATGGTGCCGATGCGGTCGGTGCCGCACCGGGTGGTGGTGCTGCTCGGGCTCGACGACGATGTGTTCCCGCGCGCGGGCGCCGTGGACGGTGACGATGTGCTGGCCCGCAACCCGCTGCTCGGCGAGCGCGACCCCCGCGCCGAGGACCGGCAACTGCTGCTGGACGCGATCATGGCCGCGGGTGAGCGGCTGGTGCTGCTGCACACCGGGTCCGACCCGGTCTCCGGAACGCATCGCCCGCCGGCCATCCCGGTGGCCGAACTGCTGGACGTGCTGCGTGCCCACGTGGGACCGGAAGGCATGGCGCAGGTGCTGACGCGCCATCCGCTGCAATCGTTCGATCGTCGCAATTTCCACGCCGAGCGCCCGTTCAGCTTCGATACCGTGGCGCTGGCCGGTGCCCGGGCGGCGGGTGGTGTGCCACGGCCGCGTCCGCCGTTTCTGCCCGAGCCGCTCCCGCCGGCCGAACCGGTGGATATCGGGCTGGCCGAATTGCTGTCGTTCGCCGAACATCCGGTGCGCGCGTTTCTGTGGCAGCGGCTGGGGTTGCGGGTGCCCGACCAGGACGACGACATCGCCGACCGGCTGCCCATCGAGCTGGACGGCCTGGCGAAATGGGATCTCGGCGAACGGATGCTGGCCGCGCGGCTCACCGGCGCCGATCCGGCCGGACTGCGGGCGGCGGAGTGGCGGCGGGGGACGCTGCCGCCGTTCGGCCTGGGCGGCGCGGTGCTCGACGAGGTGGAACACACCGTCGACACCCTGGTGCGGATCGCGCAACCGGAGTACGAACGGCCCGCGCGGGCGGTCGATATCGCGCTCGATCTCGGCGGCGGCCGCCGGTTGACCGGGACCGTGCCCGAGGTGCGCGGTGACACCCTGGTGCGCACCACCTACTCCCGGCTCGCGCCCAAGCACCGGATCACGGCGTGGGTGTCGCTGCTGGCATTGGCCGCCACCGAAGACCGGCCCTGGCGGGCGGTGACCATCGGGCGCGGCCAATTCCGCCGTCCCGCATGGCGTTCGGAGATCACCGCGCCGTCGGCGCCGGAAGCGCTGACGATTCTTCGTGAGCTGGTCGCCCTGCGCGATGCTGGGCTCACCGAGCCGCTGCCGATCGCCACCGCGGCCACCGCCGCCTACGCCGAACGCCGGTTCCGTGGCGGCACGGTGGAGGAGGCGCTGGCCGCCGCCGAACGCGAATTCCTCGGTGGTCCCAATGGTCCCGGCCCCTACGGTGAGCACACCGACCGTCATCTGCGCTACATCTGGGGCTCGGCGCCGCGCCTCGAGGACCTCACGGCGGCGCCGGCGCCACCCGGCGAACCGAGTGAGACCACTCGCTTCGGCGCCCTGTCGCGCCGGCTGTGGGCGCCGCTGCTGCGAGCCGAGGAACAGGGTCAGCCATGACCATTCACCCCCCACCCGCCGCGGCGCCGCCGCTCGACACCGCCTTCGACCCGGTCGGTCCACTGCCCACCGGCACCACGGTGCTCGAGGCCAGCGCGGGCACCGGCAAGACGTATGCGATCGTCGGGCTCGCGGTCCGCTATGTCGCCGAGGCCGGAATCGATATCTCGCAGCTGCTGCTGGTGACCTTCAGCCGTGCCGCCACGCAAGAACTGCGCGAACGCACCAGAAACCGTTTCGTCGGTGTCGCGGCGGCGCTGGCCGACCCGGCGGCCGCGCGGGCGAGCGGGGATGAACTGGTCGAGTACCTGGCCGCTGCCGACGAGGACGAGGTATGGCGCCGCCGCGCCCGGCTGCTGGCGGCCCTGTCGGACTTCGACGCGGGCGCCATCGCGACCACGCACAGCTTCTGTCAGCGCATGCTCGACGAGCTGGGCTTGGCGGGTGAACACGATATGCGCTCGCGGCTGGTCGAGAACGTCGACGAGCTGGCCGAGACCGTCGCCGACGATCTGTACCTGCACCGCTACGCACGCACCGCGCCGCCGTTCACCATCAAGGAGGCGCACACGCTGGCCTTGGCCGCGGTCCGGGACCGGCACGCCCGGCTCGTCCCGGACACCGACGACCTCGCCGGGGAACGGGTCGCGTTCGCGCTGGCGGTGCGCGCCGAGACCGAACGCCGCAAACGCCTCGCTGGCCTGCGCGATTTCGACGACCTGCTGGTGCTGCTGCACGAGGTGCTGACCGATCCCGAGCACGGCCCACGCGCCTGCCTGCGGATCCGCGACCGTTTTCGGGTCGCATTGGTCGACGAATTCCAGGACACCGACCCGTTGCAGTGGGACATCCTGCGCCGCGTCTTCCACGGGCACACCACGATGGTGCTGGTCGGCGACCCCAAACAAGCCATCTACGCCTTCCGCGGTGCGGAGGTGCTGAGCTACCTCGATGCCGTCGGCCATGCCGAGACCCGCAGGGAACTGACCGTGAACTGGCGCAGCGATGCGGGCCTGCTCAGCGCCATCGACCAGGTGATGGGCGGTGCGGCGCTCGGCCACGACGCCATCACGGTCTATCCGGTGGCCGCGACCCGGCCGTGGTCGCGGCTGTCCGGGCCCGGCCGGGACCCCACGCCCTTCCGGCTGCGGGTCCTGCCGCGCACCGGTGCCGGACCGCTCAACAAGGCCGGTTTCCCGACGGTGGGTCGGATGCGGGCCAAGGTCGCCGCCGATCTGGCCGCCGATATCGTGCGGTTGCTGGAATCCGGGACGACCATCGACGCGGGCGAGCATGCGGATCCGCGATCGATCGACCCGGGGGATATCGCGGTGCTGGTGCGCACCCGATCCCAGATCGACGTTGTGCGTGAAGCATTGGACCGGGTGGGGGTTGCCTCGGTCCTGGCGGGCGGCACCAGCGTCTTCGCGACCGAGAGTGCCACCGACTGGCTGTGGGTGATGCGGGCTCTCGAACAACCGCATCGCAGCGATCGGGTGCGACTGGCGGCCTGCACGCCGTTGCTCGGCATCACCGCCGCCGAAATCGACAGTGGCGGAGCGGATCTGGTTGGCCGGGTCAGCGCACAGCTACGCGAAGCCGCTCGGCTGTTCACCCGGGCCGGGTTCGCGGCGGTCTTCGAGAAGCTGTCGGCGGAGTCCGAGCTGGCGCCGCGACTGCTCGGGATCGAGAACGGCGAACGCAGGCTCACCGACCTGCGCCATATCGCACAGCTGCTCGATCAACTCGCCGTCAGCGAGGGCTACGGCCTGACCGCGCTGACCCGATGGCTGGCCGACCGGGTGCGCGATCCCGCCTCCGGCGCCGTCACCGACCGCAGCCGACGGCTGGACCGCGACGCGGCGGCGGTGCAGATCGCGACCGTGCACGCCAGCAAGGGGCTCGAATTCCCGGTCGTCTACCTGCCGTTCGCGTGGGACAGCGCGAGGAATCCCAAGGCCGCGACGCTGCTGTTCCACGACGACGATGTCCGCGTCCTGGATGTCGGCGGCCCGGACGCAGCCGGCTACACCGAGCGCAAACGCCGTGCCGAAGCCGAGGAATCGGGGGAGGAGCTGCGGCTGCTCTATGTCGCGCTGACCCGTGCCATGTGTCAGGTGGTGGCGTGGTGGGCCCCCGCGTTCACCACCGACAACGCGCCATTGCACCGGATGCTGCTCGGCCGTTCCGGCGGTGCGGAGCAGGTCGCGCCGCGCGTGCCGGTGCCGCCGGATTCCGTTGTCGCGGAAAGGCTTATCGCGTGGGCGGCGGCCGGGGGTCCGGCGGTGGCGGTGGAGGTCGTCGACGGTGAGCAGCAGGTGCGGCCGCGGCGGGTGCGGGTCGAGACGATGACCGGCGAACTCGCCGCCGCCGTCTTCGACCGCACGCTCGACCAGCAGTGGCGGCGCACCTCCTACTCGGCGCTGACCGCCGCCGCGCACGCCCTCGCCCCGGACAGCGAACCCGAGGACGGGCGCGGACCCGACGACGAGCCCACCGGGGTTCCGGTGCTCGCCGCCGAACCCGAAACGGGCGCGCCGTCGCTGATGAACGAGCTGCCCTACGGCGCCGAGTTCGGCACCCTGGTGCACGCGGCGCTCGAGCGGGTCGACACCGACGCCGCCGACCTGGCGGCCGAGGTGGATGCCCGCTGCCGGGAGACGGTCGAGGAGATGATGGCCGCCGCCGATCCCGCGCTGCTGGCCACCGCGCTGCTGGCGGTGCTGCGCACGCCGACTCCGTTCGGTGCCCTCGCCGGGATCGCGACCCGGGACCGGTTGTGCGAGCTGGAATTCGAGCTGCCGCTGGCCGGCGGGGACAACGCGAACGAGGATGCGGCGACCCTGCGCGCGATAGCGGGCCTGCTGCGGGCCCATCTGCCCGCCACCGACGACTTCGCTTCCTACGCCGATCGCCTCGACACTCTCGACGACAATCCGCTGCGCGGCTACCTGACCGGCAGTATCGACGCGGTGCTGCGCATCGCGGACGGTCGCTTCGTCATCGTCGACTACAAGACCAACCGGCTCGGCACCGGTGATCTCACCGTCGAGCACTACACCAGGGACCGGATGGCCGCGGAGATGATGCGCTCGCACTATCCGTTGCAGGCGCTGCTGTATTCGGTCGCGCTGCACCGATATCTGCGGTGGCGGCTGCCCGGATACGCACCCGAGCGCCACCTCGGTGGTGCGGCGTACCTGTTCGTGCGCGGCATGATCGGTCCCGACACCCCGCCGGGGCGCGGGGTGTTCGATTGGACGCCGCCCGCCGGGCTGATCACCGATCTGTCGGACCTGCTCGCAGGAGGTGCTGCGTGAAGGCGCGGGCACGGCAGGTGGGCATGGTCGAGGCGGGAAGGCCCGCTGCGCATCGCGGTGCGCGGCGACCGAGGAGGGAGCTGCGGTCGTGACCTCCATTCAGATCGCTCAGCGGGGAACCGGTCTGTTGCGCACCTTCAACGAAGCCGGGGTGCTCTCGGCCGCGGATGTGCATGTCGCGGTGCGGCTGGGGCGGCTCGGCCGGGAAGAGTCCGAATCGGCGCTGTTCGCGGCCGCTTTGGCGGTGCGGGCGGTGCGGTCGGGGTCGGTGTGCCTGGAACTGGCCCGGATGCGCGAGATCGGCATCGACGCCGACGAAACCTGGGACACCACCATCGATCCGGCGACGCTGCCGTGGCCGGAATTCGACGAGGTGCTCGCCGCGCTGCGAGTCAGCCCGCTGGTGGTCGGCGGTACCGCCGGGCCGCTGCGGCCGCTGCGGCTGGTCGAAGGTCGCCGCGAGGGCGGCCCGCTGCTCTACCTGGACCGCTACTACCAGCAGGAACAGACCATCCGGCGGGTGCTCACCGAACGTTCGGACCGGCATCCGGTGGTCGATCCGGCCGTGGTGCGCGGCGAACTCGACCGGCTGTTCACCACGCCCGGCGCGGAACCCGGATCGACCGCACCCGACCGGCAGCGCCTGGCCGCGGCACTCGCCGCAACCCACTGGACCACCGTCGTCGCCGGCGGGCCCGGCACCGGCAAAACCCACACCATCGCCCGCATCATCGCCTTGCTCGACGCCCATCAGCGGGCGAATCCGAAGGCGCCGGCCTTGCGGGTCGCGCTGGCCGCCCCCACCGGTAAGGCCGCGGCGCGGTTGCAGGAAGCGGTGCGCGATCAGGCCGCCGAACTCGGGCTGCCCGAACTGAGCGCCGCCACCCTGCACCGGCTGCTGGGCTGGCAGCGCGGCCGCGGCACCCGGTTCCGGTATCACGAATTCAACCGGCTGCCCTACGACGTCATCGTGGTCGACGAGACCTCGATGGTGTCGCTGACCATGATGAGCAGGCTGATGGCGGCGCTGCGCCCGGATACCAGGCTGGTGCTGGTCGGCGACCCGGATCAGCTCGCCTCGGTCGACGCGGGCGCGGTGCTCGCCGACCTGGTGGCCGGGCCGGTGGTCGGCACCCCGAATCCGGTGCTGGAGCAGATCATCGGCCCGGCCACCGGGTCCGCGGCCGATCCCGAGGCGTTGACCGCGCTGGAACGGACCCGGTTGCGTGGCGGCATCGTCCGGCTCACTCGCGGGCGCCGGTTCGGCGGCCGGATCGCCGATCTGGCGGTGGCGGTGCGGGCCGGCGACTCCGAGACCGCCTTGGGGCTGCTGCGTGACGGCGGTGACGCCCTGTCGCTGTGCGAGCCGGAGGACACCGCCGCCGTCCGCGCCGATGTGGTCACCGCCGCCCAGCAGGTCACCGACGCCGCCCTGGCCGGTGACGCCGCCGCCGCGCTCACCGCCCTGGAATCACATCGCCTGCTGTGCGCCCACCGCCAGGGGCCGTTCGGGGTCGAACGCTGGGACCGGATGGCCGGCGAATGGGCCGCCGCCGCGGGAGCGGGCCCCGATTCCGGTCAACCCACCTGGTACCCGGGACAGCCGCTGCTGGTCACCGCCAACGACCACGAGGCCCGCATCTACAACGGCGACACCGGCGTCGTCATCCGCCAAACCGACGGATCGCTGCGCGTCGCCCTGCAACGCGGCAGCGAACCCTACCTCGTGCATCCGACCCAATTCCCCTCCGTGGTCACCGTTTTCGCCATGACCATCCACCGCAGCCAAGGCAGCCAATACGACGCCGTCACCATCGTCTTGCCCGAACCCGAATCCACCCTGCTCACCCGCGAACTGCTCTACACCGCCATCACCCGTGCCCGCGGCCACGTCCGCATCATCGGCACCGACGCCGCCATCCGCGCCGCCACGGCGCGCCGGGTGCTGCGGGCGAGTGGGTTGAGTCAGCGGGGGGAGTGAAGGTGGCGGCACCGACCCGGATCGCCGATGCCTTCGCTCATGTGATGCAGGTCACTCTCGAGGATGTCACGTTCGGCGGCCCAACTTACGTCTCGGGTGCATCGACGGATTATCAGAAGGGATGCGACGATGCACGAGCACGACGAGACCAAGGGAATGGCACAGCGGGAAATCCTGGTCCTCGGGGCCGGATACACCGGGATGTCGGCGGCGGTGAACCTGGGTGCCCGGGTGAAGAACCGCGAGGATGTGCGGGTGACCGTGATCAATGCCGACGAGCGTTTCGTGGAGCGGCTGCGGCTGCACCAGGTGGCGACCGTGCAACGGCTGGCCGAGTTCGATATCCCGGAGTTGCTGGACAGCATCGGCGTCGGATTCATCCGGGGCCGGGTCGCGGCGATCGACCCCGAGGCGAACACAGTTCGCCTCGATGACCAGCGGCTGCTGCACTACGACCGCCTGGTCTACGCCCTGGGCGGCGTCGCCGACACCGGCCGGGTGCCAGGAGCCGACGAGCACGCCTTCACGCTCGATACTGCCGCGGACGCCACGGCCTTCGCCGCACGCCTGGACCGGCTCGAGGCCGGAACGGTCGTGGTCGGCGGTGCCGGGCTCACCGGTATCGAGTCGGCCGCCGAAATCGCCGAACGGTATCCGCGGCTGCGGGTGCTGCTGCTCGGCCGCGACGAGCCCGGCGCCGCCATGGCCGACAAGCCCCGTGCGTACCTGCGGTCGGTACTGGAACGGCTGGGCGTCGAGGTGCGCACCGGAGCCGAGGTGGTGAAGGTGCTCGCCGATTCGGTCGCGCTGGCCGATGGTGAGAGCATCCACGCCGACGCCGTGCTGTTGACCAGCGGTGTTCGCGCCAATCCGGTCGCGGCCGCGGCAGGCCTTGCGGTCGACGAGCGGGGCCGCATCGTCACCGGGGCCACACTGCGTTCGATCTCGCACCCGAACGTCTACGCTGTCGGCGACGCCGCCGCCATCGAACAGGGGTACGGCCTCATGCACGGCACCTGCCAGAGCGGAATGCCGACCGGCGTGCACGCTGCGGTGTCGCTGGCGCGCGAGTTGAAAGGCAAGCAGCCCAAAGCCTTCCGGTTCGGCTACTACCACACGCCGGTCAGCCTCGGGCGCAACGACGCCGTCATCCAGTTCACCAAGCCGGACAGCTCGCCGCGCCGCTGGTACCTGACCGGCAAGCGCGCAACCTGGTACAAGGAGACGGTGAGCTCAGCACCGTGGCCGACCTTCCAGCGCATGACCCGGTTCCCCGGTTCGGGCGCCATCTGGCCCAGCGGCGGCCGCTACACCCGCCGGGCAGGTGCGCGATGACCGCATCCGATGACGCCCAGCAGCTCTTCGACGAGCACCGCAACCTGCTGTTCGCCGTCGCCTACCGCATCCTCGGCAGCGCCGCCGACGCCGAGGACGCGGTCCAGGATGCCTGGTTGAAATGGTCGACGGTGGACCGCTCCCGCGTCAGCGAGCCGAAAGGCTATCTCGCCCGAATCGTATCCAACCTGGCCATGGACCGGCTGCGCTCCACCCGCCACCAACGCGAAACCTACGTCGGTCCGTGGCTGCCCGAGCCGATCCTGACCACCGGCGACATCGTCGACGACGTCACCGGCGCGGAATCGGTGTCGATGGCGATGCTGGTGGTGCTGGAAACACTCAGCCCGATCGAGCGGGCGGTCTTCGTGCTCAAGGAGGTCTTCGATTTCAGCTATGCCGAAATCGCCCAGGCCGTCGACCGCTCCGAGGACGCGGTGCGCCAGGCCGCGCACCGCGCCCGCGGGCATGTCCAGGCGCGCCGGCCGAGGTTCAGCGCCGACCGCAGCAAGCAGCGCGATGTCACCACCAAGTTCGTCGCGGCGGCGACCGGCGGGGATATCAATACGCTGATGGACCTGCTGGCCCCTGACGTCACCCTGTGGACCGACGGCGGCGGCAAGGTGCGTCAGGCCATGCGACCGGTGGTGGGCGCGGACAAGGTGGCCCCCTGGTTCGCGGCCGTCGGCACCCGCCCCTACCAAGGCGTGGCGCCGGCGGATATGCGAGTCGAGCTGGTCGAGATCAACGGTGCCGCCGGTGTGCTGTTCCGCGGACCCGACCGGGTGATCGCCACCCTCACCGTCACCCTCGACCCCGATGGCCGCATCATCGCCATCCACAACGTCGCCAATCCGGACAAGTTGCAGTCGGTCGCGGAGGGCGCCGTGCACGATCTCGGTAATCGCTGACAAGCTGCGGCACGGTCGCAGACCACTCGCATCGCGATACCCAGAGGGTGCCCTGAACAAGTAGTGCGCTACTCGTGGCAATACCTCTGTGCGACAGCAGAATCGGCGTGTGGCGCCGCTGGTAGCACTGGACGGTTCCATCGGATGGTCGTCGTGAGTCAGGGGATGGTGCATGGCGCGAGATCAGGTGCAGGGGACACGGTCGGTATCAACGGCTCCGAACGCTGTGTGCGGGAGCAGAATACGGACGAAACCCGGCAATAGGCATGCGACGCCGACGTGTGCCGCCCGGAGCGCGGCGCCCTCTCCCGCTCGCTGTCCGGCATACCCGACACCGGCGACCGATCGGACCCCGGCTACCGCATACGTCTTCGCCGAGCGGACCGCCCGTGCTGTCCTCGAAGTCCTCGACAGGCGACGCCCGGTCAAACAGCTGGCGGCGTGGATGAGTCCCGACGTGCACGCTCGGCTGCGCACGCTCGTCGACGCGGAGCTGGTGCCCAGCCGTCGGCTCGGGCCCGCTGTCCTGGTGCGCATCGACGTAGTGATCGACGATGGCCCGGATGCCGAGATATTCGCCCGTTATCGGCGTGGTCCCCGCTACCTCGCGTTGGCCGGGCGAATCACCCACACACGCCGGCACGGCTGGCGCCTCACGGCCCTGCGAATCGGATAGGGACAGGCTGCGCCTTCGTCGCCCCGCCCGCGCCCCGCCCCACCCCAGGCATCCACCAGTTGACCGGCCCCATCAACTGCACCAGCGCCGGTACCAGCAGCATCCGCACCAGGGTCGCGTCGATGATGAGGGCGATGATCATGCCGAGGCCGAGGAAGCGCATGGGGGTGAGGGGGGAGAGGGTGAACGCGCCGGTGACGATGATGAGCAGCACTGCCGCGGCGGTGATGACGCGGGCCGTGCGGAGGGTGCCGGTGCGCACCGATTCGGCCGTTCCCGCCCCGGCGTGATGCGACTCGACCATCCGTGACAGCAGGAACACCTCGTAGTCGGTGGACAGCCCGAACACCACCGCGATGATCAGGACCACCATGCCCGCGGCGAGTGGGCCCGGCGTGACACCGAGCACGCCGGCGAGGTGTCCGTCGTGGAAGATCCAGGTGAGGATGCCGAAGGTGGCGGCGAGGCTGACGAAGGCCATGGCCACCGCCTTGATCGGCAGCACGATCGAGCGGAAGGCGATGCCGAGCAGCAGCAGGGTCGCCACCACCATCACCGCGATCATCCACGGCAGGGCGGCGGTGATCGAGTCCACGCTGTCCATGGTCGCCGCGGTATCGCCACCCACCCGCAGCTCGGTCCCGGCGGGCGGTGCGAGCGCCCGCACCGCCTCGACGACGGCGATCGCGTCGTCGCTGCGGTCGGCACTGTCGAGCATCGCGTGGACGACGACGAAATCGGTTGCCCGCCCGGTCTGGAACACCGGGCCGGCCCCGGGCACGGCACCGATCTCGCGTATCACCTGCGCGACGGTTTCGGCCGGCGGTGGCGCACCGTCGACACCGTGCAGCACCGCGGTCACACCGCTGTTGGCCGCCGGGAAACGGTCGGTGAGTTCCTCGACGGTGGTGCGCATCGGGTTGTCCGGAGGCAGGGCACGATGGTCGATATCGCCGAGGCGCGCGCCGAGCAGCGGTGTCGCCAGCACCAGCAGCACCGCCGTCACCGCCAGCGCGACGATGCCCGGGCGACGCAGCACGGCATCGACCACGCGCCCCCAGAACCGCTCGGTCCGGCCGCGTCCGCGGGAGGCGCCGAGCCTGGTGCCGAACAGTGCGAGCATCGCGGGCAGGACGGTCAGCGACAGCGCCGCCGCCAGCGCGACCGCGGCGATCGCACCGAATCCGAGCGATTTCAGCACCGGCTGCGGGAAAACGAATGTTCCGGCGAAGGCGCAGATCAGCAGCGAGGCCGAGAAGGCGACGGTGCGCCCGGCCGTCGCGCAGGTGCGTTCGATCGCGGCGGGCACGTCGAGCCCGCCGGCCCGCTCCTCCCGGAACCGGGTGACCAGGAACAGGCCGTAGTCGATGGCCATGCCGAGCCCGATCAGCGACGCGATGTTGACCGCGAACGTGGTGACCTCGGTGAACTCGGTCAACGCCCGGATCGCCGCCAACGACCCACCCACCGCGAGCGCGCCGACCAGCACCGGCATCGAGGCAGCGGCAAGACCCCCGAAGACCAGCACCAGGATGAGCAGGGTGATCGGGATGGAAATGGATTCGGCGAGAATCAGATCCTGCTGGGATCGGGTGGTGATCTCGTCGGCCAGCGCGCTGAAACCGGCCAGTTCGGTGTGGATTCCGGGAACCAGCAAATCAGCTTCGACGACTCGAAGGCGGTGATGCGCTGGTTGTCGTCGCCGGCCAGGAAGACCACCGCAAGGCCTTGGCGGCCGTCGGCCGAGCGCAAGAACTGGGTGCGCGGCGGTGTGCTGTTCCAGTAGCTTTCCACCGGCCGCGCCAGCAGGGCGGGGTCGATCCGCTCGATGGCCGCGGTGATCTGCGGGCCGATCTCGTCGAGGCGCTGCCCGTCCGGCGCGGTGTAGACGGCGACGACGTCCGCGCTCGTGGGCCCGACCTGCTCCCGCACCAGGGCGTCGACCCGACTGGATTCGCTACCGGGATCGGTGAATCCGGCCGCGCCCACCTTGTCCGACGCGCTCGCGCCGTAGGCCGCGCACAACAGCATCAGCCCGATCACGACCGCGAGGACGGTGCGCGGACGGGCGATGACCAACCGCGCCCAGGCCCTCATCGCACACTCTCGTCATCGACGGGTACCGCGGCTTCCAGCCCCGCCACGATCCGGTCGAGCAACGCGTCCAGCCGCTCGGCGACGCCGCGGCCGTTCCGCGCGGAGACCGTCAACTCGGATTTTCCACCCGATTCCATCAACCCGAACAGCAGCGGCATCGCCACACTGTGCTGCGGCAGGATCAGCACCGAGGTCGGCCGGAAGCCGGGTGTGGCGAGTTCGTCCAGATCGAATCGGCCCATATGCGAGACCGTGGCCGAGGCGAGGTTGCGGCCGAACCTGGCTCCCAGCCAGTTCAGTGTGTGCAGCAGTGCGCGGCCGGCGGGCTGCGGGATGTCGGCCAGTCCGCTGTTGTCCATCTGATTCAGCTCGAGCCGTTGCGCCAGCCCCGCGCGCTTCATCTCGTTGATCTCGGTCCACGACGTTCCCGCGGTGATGTCGAAGAACAACGGCAGCGCGAGGTTAGCGGTGGACCGCAACTGCGGATCGTGCCGCCGCAGATCCACCGGCATCATGATCCGCGAGGTGCCCGGAGTCCGGTCGGCCAGGATGGCCGCGATCTTGGCCACCGCGCCGGGCGCGCTCGCGGCAACAGTGCGGCGGCGCAACAGATGCCGCGGTTCACCGGAGGCCTGCCGGCCGTGCCCGACGGCGGCGCGGTATTTCGGCAGCATCAGCGTCGGCTTGCCCAGAGCGCCGACGCGCCGCACCAGCTCCTGATCGGCGACCGGATCGGGCATGGGCTCCGGCTCTTCACCACGCAGCGCCGCCAGCACGGCCAACGCCCACGTCACCAGACCCATGCCGTCCATCACCCCGTGGAAGGCCCGGAAGATCAGGGTCACCGGCTGCGTGGTGAGCAGCAGCACCTCACAGGTCGCCTCGTCGGTAGGCCCGATCGGGCTGTGCACCACCGGATCACCGTCGAGCGAGTCGTAGTCGATCGACCAGTCCTCGATCACCCGCACCGCCGCGGGCACACCGCTGTCGACCCAGTCGCGGCCTCGGCGCACCAACCGCGACCCCGGGCACGCGGCCGACGCGATCGCGACCGCCTCCCGCAACCGCTCCGGATCGATCTCGCCCGCACCGGGGAAGACGAGCTGCATGAGGAACGGCGGCGCCAGATCACGCATCGGGAAATACATGCGTTCGGTGGGGGAGATCCGGCGGAACACGGTGCCGGTAGCCATATCTACCTCGTTGATCGGTGTGACGGTTCGCGGGTCAGCGCACCGTCTTGGTGAGTTCGGTGACGCCGCCGTTGCCGGCGAGCCAGGTCAGGAAGGACGCGAGACCCGTGTCCCGGTCGATGATCGGCCGATAGCCGAGATCCCGGGCCGCGGCAGTGGTGTCGTAGGTGGCCGAGCGAGTGAGCAACGCGACCACATACCGCGACAGCGGCGGCGACCAGCGGGTAGCCACCGGCGGCAATCGCCAGATCGTCTCGATCACCGCGACGGCGGCACGCACCACCCGCGGATTCGGGGTTCGGCTCGGCGGGGCGTAGCCGAGGTCGGCGGCGACGGCGGCGAGGAAGCCCCAGACATCGGTGCGTTCGGCGTCGGCGATGAAGTAGGCCTTACCGCCTACCGCGTCGCCATCGACGGTCGCGGCCTTCACGCAGGCGTCGACGATATTGTCGACATGGCACAGCGACGCGTACACGGTGCGGCCGAATGACAGGTCGGGCAGCGCGCCCTCGGCGGTGCGCCCGAGCAGCCGCACGATCGGCCCGGAGCGGTCGCCGGCACCCCAGATCGCGCGTGGCCGCAGCGCGCAGGTGCGGAAACCGGGTGTGTCGGCGACCAGCACCGCGCGTTCGGCGGCGGCCTTGGTCTCGGAGTACAGGTTCAGGTATCTGCGCGGATACGGCAGCGATTCGTCGACGTCGAGCTGATCGCCGCCGTCGCGGTCCATCAGCGCGCTCGGGCTGGAGATGAACACGAAACGCGCGGCGCCGTGCCCGCGGGCGGCGTCGAGCAGAACTTCGGTCGCGCGGACGTTTTCGGCCCAGAACTGGCGGCGGCTGCCGCGTTCGTCGACCCGGGCGGCGCTGTGGAACACCACATCGATGCCCTCGGTCGCCCGCCGTAGCGAGGCTTCGTCGGTCAGATCGCCGGTGACCACCCGGACACCGTCGAGTTCGCCCAGGTCGCCGAGGTGGCTGGTGCGGCGCACCAGTATCGACACCTCGTGCTCGCCGTCGCGCACCAGTCGCCGCACCAGCGCCCCGCCCAGGAAGCCGGAGGCGCCCGTCACCAGGACCTTCATCGTGTGTCCTCCCGTTGTCCGTGGTCTGCGGTGCGCCACCAGGTGAGCCCGAAAATCTGTGTCATGAGCGCTATTTCGGTCGGCGAGCGGCCGCTGTGGCGGGCGGCGCGCAGGGCGAACGGAATCTGCGCCGCGTGCACGACGATGCTCAGGAACGCATCGATCCACCACAGGGCGCGTGGCAGCCGGTGCGCTGGTGCACGCCGGGTCGACGCGGCGATGAGCCCGGCGACCAGGTACAACCAGCCGATGATGGGGATCGCGCGCAGGACTGTCGTTCTCATTGCGCCCCACTTCCGCGCAATTGCCTCGCGGCCCAGACCGCCAGTTCTTCCCGGCCGATCTTGGCGTTGTGCCTGATGTCGACGGGGAACGATGGATGAATCAGGAAGTGATCGACGTCGGCGGTGAGTTCGGACCGCGCGGCCAGCGCCCGCAGGGCCGACACCACCGACGCGGTGTCCGCGCCGGCTTCCGGTTCCACACACAGCACCGGACGCTGCGCACCCGGTGCACCCACGCCGACCAGGGCGGTCCGCGCTACCCCGGCCACGGTGTTGAAGATCTGCTCGACTTGGACGGTGAACATCGGTCCCGCGGTGGTGACGACGCGCTGAGACTTGCGTCCGCAGAACCAGATCCGGCCCTGCTCGTCGATGGTGGCCAGGTCGCCGGTGCGATGCCAGATGCGTGTGCCGTCGGCGATCTTGCCCGCGGTGTTGGCCCGGTCCGGCCAGTAGTACCGGGTGCTGACGTTCGGGCCCGCGACCACGAGCTCGCCGATTCCGCGCGTGCCGGCCAGTTCCGGCGCGCGTTTCTCGGCGTCGGCCCAGGTCGGCAGCGGGTCATCGGTGATGGCGATGATGCGGGCCTCGATCCGGTCCGAGGGGCGCCCGATACACACGCCCGCCCCGCGTCGAGTCGGCTCCACCAGACCGTCCAGCAGTTCCCGCGATTCGATGGTCGCCATCGGCAGGGCCTCGGTCGAGCCGTAGCCGGCGTAGACCTCGGCGTCGTCGTGCAGCACCTCGCGCAGCCCGGCGATGCACCAGTGCGGTACCGGCGCGCCGCCGGAGAAGACGCTGTCCAGGGTCGGCAACGGTGTCGGCCGCCGCCGCAGCTCGCGCAGCAGCGGGATCAGCACCGCGGGGGAGGCGAACATCGTGCGCACCCCGAACCGGGTGATCGCGTCGATCACGTGCGCCGGATCGGTGGACCCGACCTTGCTCGGGATCAGCGGCGGCAGCACACACCGCGCGCCGAGCAGCAGATCGAGGATCCCGACCAGGGGCAGGGTGATCAACGAGGTCTCCGGCGCGACGCCACCACGCGCGGTATGCACCTGTTCGACCATCGCGGCCAGATTGCCGTGGGTGAGTTCGACCGCCTTGGCTGGTCCGGTGCTGCCGGTGGTGAAGGCGATCAGCAAGACCTCGTCCGGATCCGCCGGTGCCCGGTCGAGTCCCGCACCACTCGGCTCGCGCCCCCATTCGGCCAGCGTGTCGCCGCCCCAGCACCACCGCCGCCCGACGGTGACGCTGGTGCGCACCCGCCGGAAGCTGCGCCGGAACAGCACCCGGACCGCATGCGCCTGCGGTATCCCGATGAAGGCTTCGGCCTCGACCGCGCGCAGGCAGTGCACCATTTTGCGCAGGCCCATCCCCGGGTCGATGACCACCGGCACCGCGCCGATCTTCAACAGCCCGAGCATGATCGCGTACAGCTGCGGGCTCGGCAGCACCAGCACGATGGTGCGGGTTCCGGCGCCGACCCCGTCGGCGGTGAGACGCTCGGCGATGGTGTCGGACCAGCGATCCAGCTCGCGGTAGCTCAACGTCCGATAGGTGGGCGCCCCGCCGCCCTCGGGCACGTGCGCGGGGAAGATCACCGCCTCGCGTTCCGGGTCGCTCTGGGCGACCGCCCGGAACCGATCGATGGCCTGCCAGTAGGTCGCCGTGCTCACGCAGCGGCTCCGGCGGTGGCCACGCGCTCGGGCAGCCGGTACAGCACCGCTGCCGCCGACGGGCCCGCACCCGCGGCGACGAACAGCACATGCGTGTGCCCGTCGAGACCATTGCCGGCGGCCGCCAGGTCGTAGGCGTGGGTGAGGGCGGCGGTGTGTGGGTCGCCGTCGGTGAGATCGGGGAGCAGAACCGAATCTGCCGCGATACCAAGGGATTCGGCGAGCCGGGCGGGGAAGTCCGGGCTCGGCGTCGAAGCGATGAGTGCGGTGCCGGACAGGTCGGCGTGACCCGAGTCGCCCAGTGCGGCCAGTGCCGCCTCCGACGCGAGCGCCAGCAGCCGCTGCTCGACATCGGGTTCGCGCACCACCGTCATCAGGCTGCGGCCGACCGTGCCCATGGTCGCGGTATCGACGTAGGCCTCGATGCCGGGACCGCCGGCGCCGCTGAGGCTGTGCACCCGGCCGAAACCTTCGGCGCCGCTGGTGGATTCGAGTAGCAGCGCGGCGCCCGAGCTCGCGTACGGGAAGTCCTCGGTGGCGGCGGTGCGGGTCAGCGAGGGGTGGGTGTCGCCGGAGACGATCAGTACGTGCGTCGCGCTGCCGGTCTCCAGGATGGCGGTGCCGACCCGGACCGCGTCGAGTACCCCGACCGCGCCGTTCATCAGGTCGAAGGAGAACGTGCGCGGGTCGTCGACGCCGTATTCGAGCCCGATCCCGGCGGCCTTCTGGATCAGGGCCGAGACCGCGGGCTCCACGGTGTTCGAGTCGCGGTAGATCCCCGCGTTGATCAGCACCCCGATCTGGTCGGGCCGCACCCCGGCCCGTTCCAGGCAGTGTCGCGCGGCCCGGCCGCTGTTCTCGACGACGCTGCGGGTGTCCTCGGCCCGGCTGACAGCGGTGGCGGTGATACGTACGCCCATGATCACACCTTCAGGGAGGAGATGGTGGTGGACAGGAACCCGGTGACAACCCCCGAAGCCGCCGGAATCATCAGCAGCTTCGACCCGGCCGGAATGTTGTCCTCGCCGAGCTGATCGTGCAGCACGATGAAATGTGATGTGGTGGAGGTGTTTCCGTACTTGTGGATGACATTGAGGTCCGGCGGCATCGGGGTGCCGAACTCCCGTTCGCCGATGGCGTTCATGTACGGCACGGCGGCCGCGCCGAACTGGTGGTGGATGATGTAGTCGAATTCCTCGTCGGCGAACGTGCGACCGCGTTTTGCCAGGAAGTCGCGCTGGGTGTCGGTCCACAGCAGGAACCGGGACTCGTTGTGCATCTTGCGGTTGTCGGTGTAGAGGGCCACGCCCTGGGTCTTGTCGCTCGGCATGCCGAGGCACAGATGCGAATACTCCGAGGCCGTCATCATCTCGATGTAGTGGATCTTGTCGGCGTCGTCGACCGCCTGATCGAGCACCAGTGCGCACCCGGAATCGCCCACGGTGAGCGAGGCGAATTGCAGATCGTATTTCTCCGAGATCTCGTTCACCGCGGTATCGGAAATGGGTGTGATCGCCTCACCGCTGACCACGAGACCATTGCGGACCGCGCCGGACCGAATCATTCTGTCGAGAATGTAGGTGCCGGTGAGCATTCCGGCGCAGGCATTCGAGATATCGAACGTGATGGCGTTGGTCGCGCCGAGCGCGCGTCCGATGGCAGAGGCGAACGACGGCTCCATGTACATCCGGGTGGCGTTCTTGCTGCGCGTGATCGAGGTGGAAATGATGATGTCGATCTCCGAAGCCGCATAACGTGACCTGGACAAACAGTCGGCGGCGGCGGCCATGGCGAGGGTGAACGAATCCTCCTCGTGGCCCGGCCGGGTATCGCGGACGCGGCGCTCGGTGACGCCGGTGATCCGTTCGAGATCGAATGACGGCGGAATTGCCAACCGGGACAACACCTCATCGGTGGTGACGGTGTGTGAAGGCAGATAGGCGCCGATGGATTCGAATCGAGAATGCAGCACGTGGGCTCCTGAAATCGATGACGAATGCGTTCGGGATCGTTCCTGGGGTGATCGACGCCGCGGACATTACCCGACGGTAACTAGCGCCGGGATCCGGCGAAGTCGCGAACGATGCTGAGGCACCGCGGGATTGGCCTTGCTGTATCGTGCGGTATCACTAATCTGGTCACCGTGTGGCTATGACCCGTTGGTGACCCGCCACCCTGATGGATGGGAACGCCGCAGTTCCTCACTAGCCGGACAGCTCAGGCTGGCGAACGCGT
The DNA here is from genome assembly GCF_000308555.1 of Nocardia cyriacigeorgica NBRC 100375. GTDB lineage: Bacteria > Actinomycetota > Actinomycetes > Mycobacteriales > Mycobacteriaceae > Nocardia > Nocardia cyriacigeorgica. The sequence goes on from NZ_BAFY01000119.1 coordinate 25,728, forward strand.
GGCTATCGCCTCGGAAGGCTGTGCGGTCCGGTCCTTTTCACCGCTGGCTGTGAGTGACTTCACTGTCCGCGCCGGGGTGCGGGCCTGCGTGGGAAGCCTCGATACTCACTGTGGGGCGGCCGGAAAGATTCCGGGCAGCTCCATCGCGTAATTGAGATCGTCGGTATTGCCGAGAGTTGCCAGCACGACGCGGATCATGGTGACGCGGGCGGCGGCCACGGTCTCCGGGTCGGGCTCGGAGCCGGGCGCGGCGCTCGCCGAGATGCGATAGACGACGTACTCGCAGACGTGCAGTGCGGCGTCCAGATCCAGGGGCGAGGGGATGGGGCGGCCCAGTTCGCTGAACTTCTCACGCACGGTCGCGCGGATTTCGTCGAGGGCCCGCTCCCGGTAACCGGACACCGGGGACGCCGGATCATGCAGTTCGGCGAACAACGGGCGCAGCATCGGGCCGTGGCCGCGGGCCCAATCCAGGAAGGCGTCGATGAGCCGGATGCCGAGTTCCACGCCTTCGGCGGTGACGGTCAGGGCATTGCGGATGCCCTCGACCAGGCCCTCGTTGGAGGCGTCGAGTACCAGCAGCAGTGGCTCGGTGGCATTCGCGAAATAACGGTAGAACGTCGGCCGGGCAATTCCGGCCTGCTCGATGATCTGCGCGACGCTCAAACCGCGCGTGCCGGTCCTGCTGAACACCTCCGCGGTGGCGAGCACGATCCGGGACCGCACCTGCTCGGCCTGCTGCTTGGTCTGCGGTGGCCTGCCGCGTCGCGCGGTGGTCTCAGACATGGCCGACCCTCACGCCGCGGATCGGTTCATGGCTCTCGTGCACATCGGAGAGCTTGACATGGCGCTCGTCACGGATATTAATCTAACACCAGTGTTCAATTAATCCACCGATCGCAGGAGAAGGCCGATCATGACGACTGCCCGGCACACCGACGCCGACGCGCTGTCCCCGGCGCTGGTGAAACCGCTGCTCGCCCGTGCCGCCGCCGGCGGTGCGCCCTCGGTGGAGGTCTTCGCCCCGGCGACCGGCCGCAAGATCGCCGACCTGCCGCAGTCCTCGACCACCGATATCGACGCGGCCTTCGACCGTGCCCGGCAGGCCCAGCGCGCATGGGCGGCGCGCCCGGTCCGGGAGCGGGTGGCGGTGCTGCGCCGCTTCCACGACATCGTGCTGAAGGAACAGGACACGATCCTCGATATCGTGCAGACCGAGACCGGCAAGTCCCGGGCGCACGCCTTCGACGAGGTCGGCGACGTCGCGGTCAACTCCCGCTACTACGCCTCGGTCGCGGAGAAGCTGCTGGCCACCCGCAAGCCGCGCGGTGTGCTGCCGGTACTGACCAAGGTCGACGTGCGGCATCGGCCCAAGGGTGTCGTCGCGGTCATCTCGCCGTGGAACTATCCGCTGGCCCTGGCCGTGTCGGATGCGCTGCCCGCCCTGGTCGCGGGCAATGCTGTGGTCGGCCGCCCGGACAACCAGACCGCCCTCACCGCGCTGTGGGCCGTCGATGCCGCCGAACGTGCCGGGCTGCCCGCGGGTCTGTGGCAGATCGTGCTCGGCCGCGGTGCGGTGATCGGCGGTGAGGTCATCGACCGGGCCGACTACGTCGACTACACCGGTTCCAGCGCCACCGGCCGCACCATCGCCAAGCAGGCGGGCGAGCGGCTCATCGGCTACTCCCTCGAACTCGGCGGCAAGAACCCGCTGCTGGTGCTGGCCGACGCCGACGTATCGGCGGCCGCCAAGACCGCCGTACGGGCCTGCTTCGCCTCGGCCGGTCAGCTGTGCGAATCGATGGAGCGCATCTACGTCCACGACGCCGTCTACGACACGTTCGTGCGCGAATTCGTCGCCAACGTCGAGGCCGTGAAGCTCGGGGCCGACCTGGACTTCCGCGCCGACATGGGGTCGCTGACCTTCCAGCGCCAGCTGGACACGGTGCGCGCCCACGTCGAGGACGCGGTCGCCAAGGGCGCGAGGGTGCTCGCCGGCGGTAAACACCGCCCCGACCTCGGCCCTTACTTCTTCGAACCGACCGTGCTCGCCGACGTGCGGCCAGGCATGACGGTCTACCGCGAGGAAACCTTCGGCCCGGTCGTGTCGGTGTACCGCGTCAGCAGCGATGACGAGGCCGTCGAACAGGCCAACGACACCGCTTACGGGCTCAATGCCAGCGTCTGGACCAAGAACGCCGCCCGCGGACGTGAAGTCGCCGCGCGGATCAACGCCGGATCGGTCAACGTCAACGAGGGCTTCATCGCCGCCTGGGGCAGCGTCGACGCGCCCTCGGGCGGACTCGGTATCTCCGGCACCGGCCGGCGCCACGGACCCGAGGGCCTGCTCAAATACATCGACACCCAGACCATCGCGATGCAGCGGGTGCTGCCGGTCGCCCCGCTGCCGGGAATGTCGGAAGAGCTGTGGGCCAAGACCATGACGCTGTACTTCGGACTCATGAAGACGCTGCGCCAGAAGTGACCGCAGACCACCACCTATCGAACAAGGGACGCAACATCATGAAACTGGAAACGGTCGCGGGCAAGAAGTTCTGGTCACCGGTGCCGCCATGGGTCTGGGCAAGCTGTTCGCCGAACGCGCCGTCCGTGAGGGCGCCGCGGCGGTGGTGCTGTGGGATATCAACGAGGTCGCGCTGAAGAGCACCGCGGCCGAACTGGCCGCCCTCGGCGGCACCATCCACCATGTCGTCGTCGACGTCTCCGCCCCCGACCAGATCAGCGAAGCCGCCCAGGCGGTGCGCGAGGAGGTCGGCGATATCGACATCCTGGTCAACAACGCCGGAATCGTGCGTGGCAACACCTATTTCTGGGAGACCACCAACCGCGCCGACATCGACAAGACCATGGCGATCAACTCGCTGGCGCCGATGTATGTCACCCTCGAGTTCCTGCCCGCCATGGTCGCGGGCACCGGCCAGGCCCGGGTGCTGAACATCGCGTCCTCGGCCGGTCTGGTGTCGAACCCGCGGATGAGCGTCTACGCGGCCTCCAAGTGGGCCGCGCTCGGCTGGTCGGATTCGGTGCGCATCGAACTCGAGCAGGCCGGCCACGACCACGTCAAGGTGACCACGGTGTGCCCGACCTACATCGACACCGGAATGTTCGACGGCGCCAAGGGTTTCCTGCTGACCCCGATCCTGAAGCAGGAAGAGGTGGTCGAGACCTCCTGGCAGGAGATGAAGAACGGTGGGGCCCTGGTGATCCTGCCGTGGACCTCACGGCTGAACAAGGCGCTGTCGGGCATCCTGCCGCTCAAACTGCGCGACCTGTTCCTCGACACGGTGGGCGTGTACCGCTCGATGGAGGAGTTCACCGGGCGCAAGTAGTCCGCGCGCCTGCACCCACCAGGGGTCAGCGTGTGCAGATGATGGCGGTCGCGTACAGCTCGGGGGAGTGGGCGATCACCGCGGTGAGTCCCGCCTCGGCGGCGATCGCAGCGGCGGTGGTTTCCTGTTCCGCACTGATCTCGACCAGCAGATGACCGCCGGTGGCCAGCCATCCGGGTGCTTCGGCGGCTACGCGGCGGAAGATGTCGAGCCCGTCGTGGCCGCCGTCCAGCGCGGCGACCGGTTCGTGGTCGCGGGCTTCCGGTGGCATGTGCGCGATCTCGCTCGACGGCACGTAGGGCGTGTTGCAGAGCAAGATGTCGACGCGCCCGCGCAGGTGCGGCGGCAATGCGGCGAACAGATCGCCCTGATGGGCTCGGCCGCCGACCGGCTCCAGATTCTGCCGCGCGCAGGCGACCGCGACGGGATCGATATCGGCGGCGTCCAGACTGATTCGCGGCGTCCGCTTCGCCAGTTCGGTGACCAGCGCCAGCCCGAGGGCGCCGGAACCGCAGCACATATCCACCACTGTGAGTTCGGCGCGGCCTGCGGCGCGGGCCAGGGCCGCCGCCTCGTCCACCAGGAACGCCGTGCGCTGCCGTGGCACGAACACGCCCGGCCGGATACCGATACGCAGCCCGCGGAACTCGACCCAGCCGAGCAGGTATTCCAGCGGAACCCCCGCGGCCCGCTGCTCGACCAGCCGGTCGAGTTCGTCCCGATCGGTGGTCGTGTCGAGCAGCAGCCGGGCCTCGTCCTCGGCGAACACGCATCCGGCCACGCGCAGATGTGCGACCACGGCATCGAAGTTCGGATTGATCACCGCTCCAGTGTGCTGCGGCGCGGTACGGGATCGCACCGGGTTATCGGGTAGCCGAGCCGCTCGCGGCGGACAGCGCTGCTGACGTATCGGCCACGCGACTGCGCCGATCGGCGCGGCCGTCCGCCGAGCGAGTGCCACAGGGTGGAGGTCGCGGCGAGCGGCGGTCGTGCCGGGCGGTGTGCACCGGCCGGGCGGTACGGCCTGGCTGAGCGGCGTGGACCCGTTGAGCGGCGCCGGACCGGCCCGGCGATGCGTTCTTACCGATCTCAGCGCGCGGTGGCGAGCTGGAAGGTGCGGGTGGCGTCGAGGTAGATGCCGCGCTGGGCCTGCCTGCTCGGCGGCGGCAGCTGCGAGACCAGCTGTTCCAGCGACGTCATCGCGCCGACCACATGGGTTCCCGCCACGATGAAGTCGGCGACGGCGCGGCGGATGTGGTTCGGAGAAGTCACCACGACCGCGCTGGTGGCGCCGAGATCACGCAGCATCCGCGAGCTGAACAGCGCGTTCTGCACGGTGGACCCGGCCCGGTTCTCCACGTGGATACGTGAGGCGGGCAGCCCGCGCCCGACCAGCCAATGGAACATGGCATCGGCCTCGGCGACCCCGTTCTGCGGATTGCCACCGGTCACGACCACCGGGGAGAACGGCGAGGCGACCGCCTGGATCCACGCGGCCGTCAGCCGGTTCACCAGCTCGGGCCGCAGCGAACCGTCGGGCAGCAGCCCGTAGCCGAGCACCACGATGCCGGTGTGCGGGCCGACCAGCGCGGGCAGCGGATTGGGCAGGGTCGCCACCGCCGCGCCGATCGCGTTGATCACATGATCGGTACCGCCCGCCAGGCCCGCGTCGACGGCACGCAACCGGCCCATCGCGTCGGCGAAGGCAGGCACATCGCCCGCGTAATGCGACCAGATGGCCTGTAACGACAGCGCCTCGGCATCGGTGGGGTCGGCGCCGATGAGCCTGCGCAGATCGTCGCGGCCCGCGGCATCGTTGCCGGCGGTGAAGTGGCGCTGCGCGGAGTTGTAGAGGGCGTCGGTCTCCGGGCTGGCCTGGGAGGGCGCGGCGGCCAGCCCGGCGATGGTGGTCGCCGCGAACAGGGCGGCGACCAGGTTCTTCATATGCCTCGAGATCGTCACTACAGTCGACACCTTTCCACGTGTGACACGGGTTTTCGGTAGGTCAGCTGGCAGTTAGCCGGTGGCAAACACTGATCACGATACGGCCGGTAGGCCCGCGAGCGCGGGAATTGCGGCGGTAAATCCGCGACCGGATCGCGCGGATCCGCGCGGCGTGGGCCTCCGGCACACAGCGCACCGGGCGGGCCCGGTTATGCTGGGCCCCCGTGGAGACCGTTTCGCTGACCGGCAAGGAACTTGCCGCCGCCATCAATGCCGATACCAAGCAGCGTGCCGCGGCACTGTCCGAGAGCGGGACCGCGCCCACCCTCGCCCTCGTCGTC
>NZ_BAFY01000118.1 GCF_000308555.1 Nocardia cyriacigeorgica NBRC 100375
GTCCGCGCTCACCTCGACGCCGGTCCGGCGCGTCACGTAGGCGGCGAGATCGGCGCGTAAGGCGAGCGCGTCGCGGTCGGGGTAGCGGTGCAGCTCGGCGGCAACGGCGCGGATGGCGGCCAGGAGATCGTCGATCATCGCCGTCGAGGGTGGATGTGGACTCTCGTTGGTGTTCAACCGCACGGCGATGTCGTGTTGCGGCGCGCCGTAGGGCGTATGCCCGCGCAGGCTCTCGCGCAGCGGCAGATCCGCCAACGTGACAGTCGCTGCCTCTGCGGGTACGGAAACTGTGTCTGCGGCAATAGCATCGCTAATGACGGCGACCGGTCTCATGCGGCAAAACCTCTCGAACGTGCTCGACCCGAGTAGCGGACAATGCAATGGTCACAGGTCCTGGTGGTCGCGCAACTGCACCAAGTTTGCGTTACCGCCACCGGTGGGAAATCGGCCTTCCTGCGGGGGCTGAGGGTTGCTGAAACGGGCAGCCGCCCCTCGGATGTGTCCGTGTAGAGCGGGAGCCGATGCCCGCCGGAGTGGGGTGGGCCCGTCGAGAACGGCAGGCGAGGCGAGCGACCCGGTTCTTGTTGTCCATCGGTGTCGCCGCGATAGCCGGTTGTGATCGGCGACAGGAAACGGTTTCGGTTGTGATGGGGGACGGTTTCGGCCGTTATGTTCTGTGCGGCCTCCAGGACCGCACGCGGTCGCGGCCTTCCCCTATTCACTCGGCTGGGTGTAGCGCAACACGAAAGATGTTGCGGCACACCATCGGCCATGCGGTGCTGCTCGAAGGAAAGTCTTGTCCAGATCTGCATTCCGACTACTGACCCTGGTGCTGAGCGTTGTGAGCCTCGGGCTGCTGTGTGCGCCCGCCGGTTCCGAACCGCGATATCCCGACCCCGACCCGGACCCGTTCTACGCCGCACCCGCCGATCTCGCCGCACGCCATCCTGGGGACGTGGTGCGCGTCCGCAAGATCGACACCGGGCTCTACCTCGGGACCGAAGGATGGCAGGTGGCGTTCCGGTCCACCGATTCCGCCGGAGACCCGATCATGGGGATGACCACGGTGCTGATGCCGATCGGGGTGCCGGACCCTCCGCTGGTGTCCTATCAGGCGCTGATCAATTCACTTGGTACGCAGTGCAATCCGTCTCGTTCCCTGTTCAATGGTGAATTGCAGGACGCGATCGGAGCGATGCTGCCGATCGGCCGGGGCTGGGCGATTTCGCTGCCGGACTATCTCGGTCCCAATGTCGCCTATGGTGCGGCGCGGTTGAGTGGCATGGTCACCCTCGACAGCGTCCGGGCTGTCCGGAAGGTCTCCGAGCTGGGGTTGCACGATTCGCCGGTGGCGATCGCGGGCTATTCTGGCGGCGGCATGGCGACGGCCTGGGCGGCCGCGCTCCAGCCGAGCTACGCGCCCGAACTCGAACTCACGGCCGCGGTAGCCGGCGGTATCCCCGCCGACCTGGAGCAGATGGCGCTCGGCCTGGGTTTCGGACCGCATCCCGGTTTCGGGCTCGCATTCGCCGCGGCCATGGGGCTGGAGCGGGAGTACCCGCAGCGGTTGCCGATCTCCGATCAGCTCAACGACCACGGCCGCTGGTTCCGCGAGTTCACCCACAACGCGTGCCGTCGATTCCTGCTCTTCCACGGTGTGTTCCGTAGCGCGGAGGAGATGGCGGCCTCCAAGAGCCTCATGGACAGCCCCGAGGCGCGTGCGGTGCTGCACGAGAACAGCCTCACTCATTTCGACGGCGTGCCCAGCGCACCGACCTACCTGTGGCACGGCCGCTACGACACGCTGACCCCGTACAGCGCGGTTGCCGCTGCCGCGGACCGCTACTGCCGTGCGGGAGCGCCGGTGCGACTGGCCACCTACGACATCGCCGAACACATGACCGCCGCGGTCGCCGGATTCGCCGATGCCTGGCTCTTTGTCGAAGCCCGCTTCCGCGGCGATCCTCCTCCGAGCGGGTGCTGATCGGCGCGGGACCGTGCGGTCGGCGGTCCCGCGCCGAGTTCACCCCGATCGGGTGAGGTTGCGATGTCGGGTCGCACATACGGTCGATAGCGGCGTCGAACCATACCGGTTCCGTCCCGGAGGCGGTGGCTGCATCGGCTTCGAGCGGCTGAACCGGCGAGCGCCCGGTCAGTGACGACCCGCTGGCATCCCGGCAGCCGGGATCGGCGCCGGGAAACATCGGCACGCTCGACGCTCACCCATGTCGAAGTCGTTGTGATGGAGGATCATGAGCATCTTGGCCGCCGACCTGCGCACACTGAGCCGCGAAGCCTATATCTACCTGTATCCGCTGGTAACCACCGACGAAACGCGCCGACAGCAGACCAACGGCGCGCCCGGATCCAAACCCAGCTTCGGCCCGCCGAATCAGTTCCACCACATCCGTGAGTTCCCGGACGCGGCGTTCCGGACAGTCGTGCGGCCCAACTTCGACACCCTGTACTCCTGTGCCTGGATAGACCTCGACAAAGGCCCGGTCCAGGTGCACGCGCCCGACAGTGGTGATCGCTTCTACATGCTGCCGATGCTCGACGCCTGGACCGATGTGTTCGCCAGCCCGGGCAAGCGCACCACCGGCACCGGTCCCCAGGACTATCTGCTGGTCGGGCCCGGATACCGAGGGAAGCTTCCGCCCGATATCCCGGTCATCCAGGCGCCGACTCCCAATGTCTGGATCATCGCCCGGCCGCAGACCAACGGGCCCGACGACTACGCGGTGGTCAACGCCTTTCAGGACGGTCTCCGGATCATCGATATCGGCGAGCGAGCTCCCTTCGAGCCCGACCCCACCGTCGACAGCAGTGTGGAACCACTGCACGTAGTCGAATCGCTATCCGCCACGGACTTCTTCCGCCGTGCCGCCGCCGCGCTCGCCGTCGATCCGCCGCACCTCACCGACTTCTCCCAACTGTCGCGGATCGAACCGCTCGGCATCGTCCCTGGCCGCCAGTTCGACGCCGCGCGATTCGGAACAGCCGAACTCGACCAGATCGAGGCAGGTGTGGCCGACGCGCGCGCGGCCATCGCCAACGCGCCACGAACGGTCGTGCCGTCCGTCAACGGCTGGGTGACCCTCAATACCGGCGTCTACGGCAACGACTATCTCACCCGTGCGACCATCGCCAAGGCCGGCCTCGGCGCCAACCCGCCGGAAGACGCCATCTATCCGCTCCTGCTCACCGATGCCGAGGGCAACCCTCCCGTGGGCGATTCCGACTACGTCATCCATTTCGACGCCGGTCTCCTGCCGCCGGTCGACGCCTTCTGGTCGATCACGATGTATGACGCCGAAGGATTCCAAACGCCCAACGAACTGAACCGCTTCGCCATCGGCGATCGCGACGAGCTGCGCAACAACCCCGATGGCTCCCTCGATATCCACATCTCACATACCAACCCGGGCCCGGACCACGAATCGAACTGGCTGCCGGCTCCCCTCGGACCGCTGGGTATCACCCTGCGCCTGTACGCACCGCACATCGCGGCACTCGACCGCACGTGGACACCGCCGCCGGTGCGCAAGGTCGGGTGAGCGGCACCGTCGCGCACGGTGCCGCTATTCGATCACCCGGTGCGTCCCGTCGCGGACCGTGCCGACGAACTCCTCCACCAGATCCTCGAGCGCCACGATGCCGACGGTGTTGCCGCGATTGTCGACCACCCGACCGAGGTGGCTGCTGGTGCGGCGCAACCGGGCCAGCGCCTCGTAGAGCGGAGTGCCGGCCAGCACGGTCGGCAGCGGGCGGATATCGGTGCGGGGGATCGGGCTGCTCGGGCCCGCGGTGTCATCGGCGACCAGGTCGAGCACGTCTTTGACGTGCAGGTACCCGACCAGGGAGCCGTCGTCGGCGGACACCGGGTACCGGGAGAATCCGGTTTCGGCGACGGCGGTCTCGATATCGCCGAGGGTGGTGCCGTTGCCACGTAGCGGCACCGTCCTGGTGGTGTCCAACCCGACCATGACATCGCCGACGACGCGCTCGGAGGTACCGAGCGCCTGAGTGAGCCTGCGGTGCTCCTCCTCGTCGAGCAGCCCCTCCGAGCGGGATTCGCCGATCATCTCGGCCAGTTCCACACTGGAGACGGTCGCGTCGAGTTCGTCCTTGGGCTCGATGCGCAGCATCCGCAGCGACAAGTTCGCGGCCAGGTTGTAGGTGGCGATCAGCGGGCGGGCCAGGCGCAGCCACAGCAGGTGGATCGGCACCAGCAGCAGGGCCGTACGTTCGGGCCCGGCCAGGGCGATGTTCTTCGGGATCATCTCGCCGAACAGGATGTGCAGCACCACCACGATGGCCAGTGCGATGGTGAACGCCACCGGATGCAGCAGCTGATCGGGTAATCCGACCAGATGGAAGGGGCCCTCCAGCAGATGCGCGACCGCCGGCTCGCCCACCCGGCCGAGCAGGATCGAGCAGATCGTGATGCCGAGCTGGGCCGCCGCCAGCATCATCGACAGGTTCTCACCCGCTCGGATGACGGTGTGGGCATTGCGTTTCCCTTGTGCGGCAAGGGCTTCCAGCCGGTCGCGGCGCGCGGAGATCAGCGCGAACTCGGCGCCGACGAAGAAGGCATTACCGGCGAGGAGCACGATGGTGAGCGCGACTCCGAACAGATCACCGCCCATGGTCGGCCTCCTGTCCCTCGAGCACGTCGGCGGTCACCGGGATCAGCCGCACCCGGTCCACGCGCCTGCCGTCCATCCGCTCGACTCGGGCCAGCCAGCCGCCCTGCCCGTCGCCCGGATGACGTTGATGCGAGCGCGGATCGGGCAGCACCACGGTGTCGCCGGCTTCCGGAATGCGCCCCAGCCGAATGAGTACGAGCCCGCCGAGCGTTTCGTATTCGCCTTCGGGCGCTTCGTATCCGGTGGCGCGGGAGACCTCGTCGATGCGCAGCAGACCCGAGCAGTCCCAGCCGTCGGAGACCCGCCGCACGTCGCGTTCCTCTTCGTCGTGCTCGTCGCGCACGTCGCCGAGAATCTCCTCGATCACGTCTTCCATGGTGACCAGGCCCGCGGTGCCGCCGTATTCGTCGACCACCAGCGCCACCTGCATGCCGTCGGCGCGGATGCGTTCGAGCACCTCGTCACCGTCGAGGCTGGCGGGCACGATCGGTACCGGCCGGGCCAGCAGATGCAGGGCAAGCCCGCGCCGGGATTCGGCGGGAACGGTGAACGCCTGCTTGACGTGCACCACGCCGAGGGTGTTGTCGAGATCGCCGTCGATCACGGGGAACCGAGAGAAACCGGTGCGGCCCGCGGCGGCGATGAGGTCGGCAATCGTGTCGGATTTGTCGAGCGCTTCGATCTTCACGCGCGGTGTCATCAGTTCCTCGGCACTGCGTTCACCGAATTCCAGCGAGCGGTCCATGACCTGCGCGGTGCGTTGATCGAGGGCGCCGCGCTGGGCGGAGGTGCGCACCAGCGAACCCAGTTCCTGCGGCGACCGTGCCGAGCGCAGTTCTTCGGCTGGCTCCACGCCGAGGCGGCGCACCACCCAGTTGGCGGTGCCGTTGAGGAAATGGATCAACCATTTGAACACCACCGAGAACGCGACCATCGGGCCCGCGGTCATCCGGGCGGTGCCCAGCGGGGCGGCGATGGCGATGTTCTTGGGCACCAGCTCGCCGTAGATCATCGACAGCGAGGTCGCCAGGATCAGCGCCAGCGCCAGCGAGACGCCGCGAGCGGCACTGTCGGCGAGGCCGACGGCCGAGAACACCGGTGTGAGCAGCCGGGCGAGCACCGGTTCGGCGATATAGCCGGTGATCAGCGTGGTGATGGTGATGCCGAGCTGGGCGCCGGACAGCTGGAACGACAGCGTGTGGTGGGCTTTGCGGACCATGCGGGCCCGGACGTCACCGTCGCGCGCGTGCGCTTCGACGGTGCTGCGCTCGAGGGCGGTGAGGGAGAATTCCGCGGCGACGAACAGCGCGGTCCCCGCGGTCAATGCGATGAAACCGATCAGGCTGAGCACGGTGAGCACGACGGACACGGTCAGCACCACCCGGGCCGGTGATGGGCGGGCACGGTCGTGCGTACTGCGGTGAGCTGGACGGCTGCGGGATGGAGGACGCCGGGTTGGTCACCCGGCTCGATAGAGGAGCCCTCCTGTGCGGCGTCCTCGGACGCGGGTGACAACTGGTTCCTTTCGCATGGGGAATCGGGGCCGGCGGTGCCGGCAACCCTTATGCTACCGGCCCACGCGAGTCTCGCGTGGGCCGGTCCGAGGTTGATTCACCAACCGCTGGGCAGTGGCCGGCCTTCGGCGAATCCGGCGGCGGACTGCACACCGAGCACGGCCTTGTCGTGCAGTTCGGCCAGCGAGCGCGCGCCCGCGTAGGTGCAGGCACTGCGCACACCCGAGCAGATGTGGTCGATGAGGTCCTCAACGCCGGGGCGTTCGGGGTCCAGCCGCATCCGCGAACTGGAGATACCTTCCTCGAACAGCGCCTTGCGGGCCCGGTCGAAACCGCTGTCGGCGGCGGTGCGGGCGGCCACAGCACGCTTGGAAGCCATGCCGAAGCTCTCCTTGTAGGCATTGCCGTCACGGTCGATGCGCAGGTCACCGGGGGATTCGTAGGTGCCGGCGAACCAGGAGCCGATCATCACGTTCGATGCGCCGGCGGCCAGCGCGAGGGCGACGTCGCGCGGGTGCCGCACGCCGCCGTCGGCCCAGACGTGCACGCCCAGTTCACGCGCGGCGCTCGCGCATTCGGCCACGGCGGAGAACTGCGGGCGGCCGACGCCGGTCATCATGCGGGTGGTGCACATCGCGCCGGGGCCGACGCCGACCTTGATGATGTCCGCGCCCGCCTCGGCCAGATCCTTGGTGCCCTGCGCCGAGACGGTATTGCCCGCCACCAGCGGCACCCCGAGCCCGAGATCGCTGATGGCGCGCAGGGTTTCGAGCATCTTGACCTGGTGGCCGTGCGCGGTGTCCACGACCAGCAGGTCGGCGCCGGCGTCCACCAGGGCCTTGGCCTTCGCGGGTACGTCACCGTTGATGCCGACGGCGGCGGCGATGCGCAGCTTGTTCTCGGCGTCCACGGCGGGGGCGTAGATGCCGGTGCGGATGGCGCCGGTGCGAGTGAGCACGCCGGCGAGGGTGCCGTCCTCGGCGAGCAGCACGGCCAGGCTCGCGTGCGCGGCCTCGAGCAGGTCGAAGATCTCGCGCGGGGCGGCGGTGACGGGCGCGGTGACGAAATCGGTGGCGGCCACCTCGCGCAGCCGGGCGAAGCGGTCGACGTCGGCGCAGGCGGCCTCGGTGACCACACCGACCGGACGTCCGGTCTCGTCGACCACCACCGCGGCGCCGTGCGCGCGCTTGTGGATCAGCGCGACGGCCTCCGACACCGACTGCTCCGGGCCGAGCGTGACCGGCGTGTCGGCGGTCAGCGAGCGGCTCTTGACGAAGGCGATGGTGTCGGCGGCGGCATTGTTGGGCAGATCCTGCGGCAAGACCACGATGCCGCCGCGCCGGGCCACGGTCTCGGCCATGCGGCGCCCGGCCACGGCGGTCATATTCGCCACGACGATGGGGATGGTGGTGCCCGACCCGTCGGTCGTCGACAGATCGACGTCGAACCGCGACGCCACATCCGTCCGGTTCGGGACGAGGAAGACGTCGTCGTAGGTCAGGTCGTACGGCGGCTGATGTCCAGGGAGAAACTGCACTGCACCGATGGTAATCGCGACGCACGGAACGTGCGCCGTTCCCGGTGCCGGGTGGCGTCGCGACGTCCCTGAGCAGCCGACGCGCTGGCCGGACGGTTGCGCCACGCGGTCGCGTGGGCGATGGTCGATGCGGATTCGCCTCACATGTCCTGTTTGCCCCGAGAAAGCGAGTCGGCCCATGTCGTTCACCGAAGACGAGCTCGCCTATCTGCGGTCCCAGCCGGTTGCCCGGGTGGCCACGCTCGGCGCGGCCGATCAGCCCGACGTCGTTCCGCTGGCGTTCGAGTTCGACGGCACCCACTTCTGGGTCGGCGGAATCGGGGCGTCCGTGCTGGACACGCGTAAGTTCCGCAATATCCGGGCGGGCCGGCGCAAGGTGGCGTTGGTGATCGATGACGTGGTGTCGATGGACCCGTTCATCAGCCGCGCGATCCGGGTCTACGGCGAGGCAGGCGACCCCGTCGAGCGGGTCGGCATGGTAGGGCCGGGCATTTTCGTGCCCATCACACCGACGGTGTCGTGGAGCTGGAACATGGCCGGCGAGCCGGCAGGGGAGAGCTGGTACCCGGCACGGAAGACGGTGCACCGCCGGCCCGAGTGAGCGGCGCGTGGCCGGATGGTCGGGCGAAGGCGCTAGCGCCGAGTTCGCGACGGCTGCCGGCACGTAGTCGGGCCGGCGTGGATCGCGCCGGGCGAATCGTCAGTTTGCGCGGCGGTTGCGGCCTGGCCGGGATCGCGCCGAATTCCCGGTGTGGCGGCGTGGTTTCCCGGGCGTGTCGTGGGGGCGGCCCGGACGTCGCGGCGTCGCCGACCCCGCCGGCGCGGCTGCCGCGGGCGGCGGAATCGGGACGCCCGGCGGCGTGCGGGCGCCGGTCAGGCGACGCAGGAGCCGATCGCCGGGCGCGACGGTCGCCTCGGCGGCCTCGATACCGGCGCGGCGGGTGAGGGCGGCGACCTCGTCGCGCTGGTCCTCGGTGACCAGGGTGACGACCGTCCCGGTCGCGCCCGCGCGGGCGGTGCGGCCGGCGCGGTGCACGTAGTCCTTCGGGTCGGCGGGCGGGTCGACGTGCACCACCAGCGAAATATCGTCGACGTGGAGGCCGCGGGCGGCGACGTCGGTGGCCACGAGCACCGGCACCGTGCCGTCGGCGAACCCGGCCAGCACCCGGTTGCGGCTGTTCTGGGATTTGCCGCCGTGCAGGGCCTGCGCCGCGATGCCGATCTCGCGCAGCCGTCCGGTGAGTTTGTCGGCGCCGTGCTGGGTGCGCACGAACAGCAGAGTGCGGCCCTCGCGCGCCGCGATCTCGGCGATGACCTCGCGTTTGTCGGCCTTGCGCAGATGCAGCAGGTGGTGGGTCGCGGCGGGGGCGGGGACCTCGGCCTCGGGCAGCGGTTCGGCGTGGTGGGTGACGGGATCGCGCAGGTAGCGGTGCACTACCTCGTCCACGGCGTCGTCGAGGGTGGCCGAGAACAACAGATGCTGACTGCCCTCGGGCACCTGGTCGACCAGCGCCCGCACCTGCGGCAGGAAGCCGAGTTCGGCGAGGTGATCGGCCTCATCGATGGCGGTGACGCGCACCGCGTCCAGTGACAGCGCCTGCTGTGCAATCAGGTCGGCGAGGCGGCCGGGCGTGCCGATGAGCACGTCGACGCCGCGGGCCAGGCGCTCGGCCTGGCGTTTGATGGGCAGCCCACCCACGGCGGTCCCGAGCCGAAGACCGAGCGCCAGCGCCGCCGCATCCAGCGCGGCCTCGATCTGCACGGCCAATTCGCGGGTCGGTGCCAGCACCAGTCCGCGCGGCCGTCGCGGCGCCGAGGGCGCACCGGACAGGCGCACCAGCATGGGCAGACCGAAGGCGAGGGTCTTACCGGACCCGGTGGGTGCCCGGCCGAGCACATCACGCCCGGCGAGCACGTCCGGGATGGTCGCCGCCTGGATCGGGAACGGCGTGCGGATTCCTTCGCGGCCCAGCGCGTGCACGAGCACGACCGGAAGCCCGAGCGCGGCGAATGTGGCGGGCGCAGTGGCCGGTTCAGGCACGGAACAGCCGAGTCAGCTCGACCAGCCACGGAATCGCGACGGCCAGCGTCGGCACCACCAGAATGGCGATCGAACCCAGATAGGCCGCGGCAGCGATCTTCACATCGCCGAGCGGCCCGGACAACCGCTGAATCCGGATGAGGGTGCTCGGACCACCCACGGCCAGCGCGCCCTGCGGCGCCGTGGATTTCGAACAGGCCACCAGCGCCCGCGCCAACGGCTTCGGTCCGGTCACCTTGACCGCTGAATCGTCGGCGAGCAGCTCGATCAGCAGCTTCACCGAATCCAGCGCCGACTTGCTGCGCACGAAACGGGGGAAGGCCTCATGGGCCGCGGTGAACGCCTCCAGCACCAGATCATGGCGGGCGCGCAGGTGCGAACGTTCGTGGCTGAGGATCGCGGTGAGTTCACGCTCGTCGAGATTGTCCAGTGTGCCCGCGCTCACCACCACCCGCTGACGCAGCCCTGGCAGGCAGTAGGCGATGGGTTCGGACGCGGCGAGCACCCGGATATCGGCGGCGCGGCGTTCGGGACCGCTCTGGTCCAGCAGATCCACCAGCATGCGGTGGCGGGCCCGTCGGCGGCGGGTATGCACGCCGACCCGGATCGCGGCCCAGATCAGGCGCGCGCCGACCATCAACGTCAACGCGAAGACGAAGACATAGGCCAGCCACAGCGGCAACCCGAGCGCGTCGATCTCGTCGGTGGGCGAGGTGGTGGGCCGCCCGTCCTCGCCGGGCACGAGCAGCTCACTGGCGATCGCCAGTCCGGAACCGAACGCGCTCAGCACGGCGGCCAGCGCGATCGCCTGCCACAGCACCAGTGCGGCCCGGGGGGTGCGGTATGTCCACTTCGACCGGGCGAGCAAGGCTGGGGCAGGCCCCGCGAGAAGCAATGCGAGACCGGCGAAGACCGGCGCGGTTGCGTTCATCGACTCAGCTCACTGCGTTGTGGGGCCAGGGGTCGAAGACACTGCGGTCACGGCGACGGTGCGGTGTCCTCATCTGCTTCGAGCTTAGCGAGTGCCTCGCGCAGCGCCGCAGCCTCGTCCTTGCCGACCTGTTCCACGAAGTGCACCAGGGCGGCGGCCTTGCTGCCGGCTTCCTCGGCCTGCTGCAACGCATCGACCATGAGGCTGGCCACCAGCTCGTCGCGGGTATGCACGGGAGCGTACCGATGGGCGCGGTCATCGCGCCGCTGAACCACCAGGTTCTTCTTCGCCAAACGCTGCAGAACCGTCATCACCGTGGTGTACGCGAGTTCGCGGCGCGCCGACAGCGCTTCGTGTACCTGTCGGACCGTTTGCGGTTCGTCGGCCGACCACAGTTGGTCCATGACCGCTTTCTCGAGTTCACCAAGTCCTGCCATTCCACAATTTTACGGACTCAACGACGCGGATGCGTACTACAGGGTGTCGTAACTGACTGGTAGCTGGTGTGGTATTGGTCATACTCCGTCGGCGGCGGCCTCGGTGGCGACCGGTCCGCCCGCCGTGCCGAGCACATGCCTGGTGCCGATCGGCACGATCATCGGCCGCCCCGACATCGGGTCTTCCAGCACCGTGGCCTCGAGTCCGAACACGTCCCGCAGCAACTCGGCGTCGATGATGTCGGCCGGTGCGCCCTTGGCGATGATGCGGCCGTCGCGCATGACGATCAGCTGGTCGCTGTAGCGGATGGCGAGGTTGAGATCGTGCAGCACCATCACCACCGTGCGGCCGAGCTCGTCGTGCAACCGGTCCACCAGATCCAGCACCTCGAGTGAATGCGCCAGATCGAGGTACGTGGTGGGCTCGTCGAGCAGCAGGATGTCGGTGCCCTGGGCCAAGGCCATGGAGATCCAGGCCCGCTGGCGCTGGCCGCCGGACAGTTCGTCGAGCGATCGGTGCGCCAGATCGGCGATGCCGGTCTGCTCGAGGGCGGTGAGCACCTCGGATTCGTCGGTGGCCGACCACTGCCGGATCCAGGACTGATGCGGATGACGGCCGCGCGCGACCAGATCGGCCACCGTCAGGCCCTCGGGGGCGACCGGCGTCTGCGGCAGCATGCCGACGATGCGGGCGACATCCTTGGTCTTCATCGACGCGATCGCCTTGCCGTCCAGCAGCACCTGCCCGGCGCTGGGCTTCAGCAGTCGGCCCAGCGAACGGAGCAGGGTGGACTTGCCGCAGCCGTTCGGGCCGATCACGGTGGTGATCACGCCGGGGGCGATGTCGAGGTTCAATCCGTCGACGATGACCCGTTCGCCGTAGCCGAGCGTCACGCCGTCGGCGGCCAGCCGATGCGAGCCGTTCTGCGGGGCTTGTCCGGTCTTCACAGCGTGGCCTTCCGGTTCAAACGAATGAGCAACAACAGCAGGAACGGGCCGCCGATGGCCGCGGTCACGATGCCGACGGGCAGTTCGACGGAGAACAGCGTGCGCGAGACGATATCGGCGCCGACTACCAGGATCGCACCGATCACCGCCGAACCGATGAGCGGTTCACCGGGCGTGCGCAACACCCGGCGAGCTATCTGTGGCGCGGCGAGCCCGACGAACGCGACCGGTCCGACCGCGGCGGTGGCCACCGAGGCGCCGATCACCGCCGCCCCGATGAGCACGGCCTGCTGGGTTTGGATCCGCACGCCGAGCACGCGGGTGGTGTCGGTGCCCAGTCGCAGCGCGGCCAGCGTCCGGGCCGACCCGACGGCCACGACGGTGACCACGGCCAGCGCGATCGCGGCGGGAACGAGTTTGGAGTCGTCGGCGGAGTTGAGCGAGCCGGTCAGCCAGAGCTGAGCGCGGGCGGCGTCTTGGAGTTCGGCGCGGGTGAGCAGCCAGTTGATCGCCGACAGCAGCAGCGAGTTCACCCCGACCCCGATGAGCACCAGCCGCATCACCGTCACCCCGCTCCCGCCGAGCGGGTTACGTCCCCAGGCGAGCAGATAGATGACGGCGGCGGTACCGAGCCCGCCGACCATCGCGGCGACGGGGGTGCCGAGCGAGATCGCCCAGCCGGTGGTCGCGCCGCCGGTGCCGACCATCACCGCGACGGCGCCGAGCGCGGCACCGGAGGTGATGCCGAGGAAGTCCGGCGCGGCCAGTGGGTTGTGCAGGATCGACTGGGTGATCGCGCCCGCGATGGCGAGTGCCGCACCGACCACGACGGCCGTCAGGGCGCGCGGCAGCCGAGATTCGAACACGATGAACCGCTGCGAGCGGCTGCCGCCGCCGGCCAGCACCTCGAGCACCTTGCCGAAGCCGAGATCGGTTTCCCCGATGGCGACGTCGAGACAGAACAGGCCGAACAGCGCGACCGCGAGGACGGCGATGATCACGACCATCCGGGGCCGCAGCACCAGCGAGACCGGGCCCCACCGCAGGGCCGGACGCAGCCGCGGTTCGGTGGCGGGTTCGGTCTTGGTCAGCGAGATCGTCATACGCTCACCAGCTTGCGCCGCCGGACCAAGGCGATGAAGAACGGCGCGCCGACCGCCGCGAGCATCACGCCCACCTGGAGTTCGCCCGGTCGGGCGACCACGCGGCCCGCGGTATCGGCGATCAGCAGCACCAGGGCGCCGAACAGGCCCGAATAAGGAATAAGCCAGCGGTTGTCGGGGCCGGTGAACACCCGAGCGATATGCGGGACGACCAGGCCGATGAACGCGATCGGCCCCACGGCGGCGGTCGCGGCGCCGCACAGCAACACCACGGCGGTCAGGCCGAGTGCGCGGCTGCGCCCGATGTGCACTCCGAGACCGCGCGCCACATCATCGCCCAGGCTGAGCAGGTTGAGCCCGGGTGCGGCGATCAGTGCCAGCACCGCGCCGGCGACGAGGAACGGCAGGACCTGCCAGAAGACCTCGGCCCCGCGCCCGGAGACCTCGCCGACCACCCAGAACCGATAGCTGTCGAGGGCGCTGGTGTCGAGGGTGACGATGGCATTGGTCAGGGCCTGCAAGAACGCCGTCACCGCGGCGCCGGCCAGTACCAGGCTCAACGGGCTCGCCGAGCCCGCACCGATCGAGGACGCGCCGAACACGATCAGCCCGGCGATCAGAGTGCCGGCGAAGGCGAACCAGATGTATTGCTCGGGGGCGGTGAACGCGAACAGGTACATGCTCAGCGCCGCGAGGAACGCCGCGCCGGCATTGAGGCCGAGCAGCCCGGCGTCGGCCAGTGGGTTGCGGGTGTAGCCCTGGATCAGCGCACCGGCCATGCCCAGGGCGAGCCCGGTGACCAGGGCGAGGACGGTGCGCGGCAGCCGCAGCCCGCGCACGATCTCTTCCTCGGTGGTCAGGGCAGCGCAGCTGAACGGCCCGTCCGCGCAGGACAGGGCGTGGTCGAGGGCGTCGTAGACGGTGGCCGGGGCCAGCGATCGGGTACCGATCGCGACGCTGGCGATCAGCGTCAGCCCCAGCAGCGCGGTGAGCAGCAGGAGACCGGTGATACGACGCCGCCTCATGGTCGCAAGGGCGGTCACGGCGGCGAAAGACTCCTCACTGTGTTCGACGCAATACTTGCTAGGTCTGGTAAGGCTAACCTATCTTCCGAGTGACACCGCGACGGAGTCCACCCCGAGGAGGTTCGATGCCCGAACTCGCGACCACTGGCACGTTCCGTGCCACCCAGCCGGCCTTCGGGCGCGCCTGTACCCGGCTGCGGGCATTGCAACCGGAGCATCCGCGAGTGTATGCCGTCGCCGCGATGGCCGAACAAGGCAAACGCCGCTGGTGGCGGCTGGCCGACGGGCTGCGTGAGGGCCGGATCGAACTGATGTACCGGCGCCATGCCGCCGAGATGATCAGCGCCGACATCGCCGCGGAAGTCGTTGCCACCGCACTCATTCACGCCGTGCTCGGCCGGGTGGTGGCGCTGTTGGTGGCCGAGGGCAGGGCCTGGGATCCGGGCCTGGAGAACCTCTGGATCCACACCGACAACGACGGTGGCATCGACTGGGCGGGCCTGGTCGACACCACCATCCGCGCGCTCGACGACGATATGCGGCCGGGGGAGCAGGGCGTGGTCGGATTGCCCTGCGAGGAGGCGATGTTCGTCTGGCTGGCCCATCGCTGCGAGCCCTCGCTGACGCTGATCCAGGAGTGCCTGACCCGGTGCTCGGGCCTGAGCGCCCGCCGCTTCTGGGCTCTGGTCGGCGAATCCGTATCGGGCGCCGCGACTTACGTGCCGGATCTGGCGCGCACCGACGCCGCGGCCGGTATGCGTCGGGGCCAGGGCCTGCTCATGGCGCTGGAGGAGCGGGGGCTGCCGGTGCGCCGGGCAACCGGGGCGCTGGTCAGGTAGGTCTGCTCGCCGCGATCATTGCGCGCGTCGGTTGGTGTGGTGCGCCGGGCGGGGCCGCGGCCGCTCGGACTCGCGGCGGAGCCGAGGTGCCCGGCGCACGTCCGCTAACGGGCGGGAGCCGAACGGTCGAGGACTGCCGCACCCACCGCGGCCTGCATCGCGACCCCGTCCACATAGGAGTGCTTTTCCTGCACCGCCCCGTCCTCGACCAGGACGTAGTCCGCGAGGTCGACGGCCACCGGATTGCCGGTCGCCGAGGTGCCACCCAGCTGCCACTGCACCACCCAGAAGTCCTCACCGACCCGCAACGAGACCAGGTGGAAGACCAGGTCCGGGACGAGGGCGAACGTTCCCGCCGCGGCCTGCCGGATCGCGTCCCGGCCCCGGGCCGCTTCCTGGCCCGAATGCAGGTGGAATATCGAGTCCTCGGTATGAAGGGCGACGATCCGGTCGGGGTCGCGGTCGACCCAGCAGGCGTGATAGCGGTCGAATAGGTCGCGGGTCGCGGTGCTCATGGCGATGTACTCCTGTCGGAGGCGGTGGGAGGGCGCGATCGGCGCTCGGGACGGGGATCGGTTGGCCGTCGCCGGAATTCGATGCCGAACGCGGACATCCAGTGTCACCGCTGCCCACCGCCGGTGGCCACGGGCGCAGGCCCCTGCTTCGGGCATTCCCGGTGTGCGCCCGCACAACGGGAATTAGACTCACCCTGGTGAGCTGGGACGTGTCCGCCGGGCCTGCTCCGCTGCTGGCGGGCCTGCGGGCGGACTTGGCCGCGGTGTCCGAAAGGGTCACCGCCAGAATCGAATCCGACGAGCAGGACTACGGCGCCGCCGCGTTGGATCACGACGAACTCACGGCGGTCGTGACCGGCAATATCGCGTCCATGCTCGACGCCATCGCCGGTGTGCCGTATTCCCTCGAACCCGCGCGCCGCACCGGCCGGCTCAAGGCCGAACGCGGGGTCTCGCTGGACAGCCTGTTGCACGCCTACCGTCTCGCCGGATTGGCGTTCTGGGAGATCATCGCCGAACGGGCCGGCCAGGCCGACGGCCCCGCGTTGTCGCGGCTGTCCACGGTCGTATGGGCGACCGTTGACGAGTACTCGGTCGCCGCCGCCGACGCCTATCGGCACCTCGTGGCCGCCGAGGACGAGCGACCCATGCCACGGCTGTTGCGCGCGCTGCTCGATCCAGGACTTCCGGCCACCCGCCGCGCGCGGCTGTGCGAACGGATGGGTCTGCCCGTCCGTGGCGCGTTCGTCATCCTGGTCGGCGAGGTTCGCCTCCAGGTGCCCGGCGTGACGACCGTGCGGACCGTGCTGGCCGACGACCGGGTGACGCTGGTCGCCGCGCGGACTCCCGAGGTCCTCGACGACGCCGTGCGCCGGATGCGATCCCGGGCGGGGGCCAGCAAGCCGTTCGACGATCTCGCCGCCGCGCCCGCCGCACTCGAGCAGGCTCGGCTGGCGTTTCGCTGCCTGGGCCCGGACGATGCCGGCGTCCACCGGTACGCATCCTCACCGGCGCGCGCCCTGATCGCCGCCCACCCCGAACTCGCCACCGATGTCCTCTCCGACACGTTGACCGCGTTCGACGGACTCCGGCCCGACGACGCCGACGATCTCGTACGCACCCTGTCGGCCTGGTTCGAACTCGCGGGATCGACCGCAGCGGTCGGGCAGCGCCGGCACCTGCACCGCAATACGGTCCTGCACCGGCTCAAGCGGGTGGAGAAGCTCACCGGCATCACGCTGGCGGTACCGGCCGATGCCGCCCTGCTGTATCTGGCCGTGCAGGCCCGGCTGCTCCGGCCGACCGGCAACGGGTTGCTCAGTTAGGTAAGCCTGACCTATACTCGGATCCGGCGTACGGATCGAGCGAGCGTCCCGAGGGCTGCGGTGACCCCCGATCCATTGCCGCGACGGGCTCCACCCCGGTGGAGCCCGTCGCTCTGTTTCCGCCCGCGGAAGGGGATGTGCCACGAACCGCCGCGAACAGTGGTGTAAAGGTGGATCCATGACCCAACAGCAGACCCAGCCGCCCGCCTCGCTGGCCGATATCACCCCCGAGCTGATGACGAAATACAGCGAAGGCACCTTCACCGACCTGATCGGCCTGCGCTACACCGCCGTCGGCCCGGATCTGGTGCGCGGCGAATGGGAGGTCACCCCCAAGCTGCACCAGCCCGCGGGTATCCAGAACGGCGGCGTGCTGTGCACCGTCATCGAATCGCTGGCCAGCGTCGGCGGCGGCGTCTGGTACGGCGAGCGCGGCAATGTGGTCGGCGTGAACAACAGCACCGACTTCCTGCGCGCGGTCCGCGAAGGCACCCTCACCGGCGAGGCCACCCCGCTGCATCAGGGCAGGCTCCAGCAACTGTGGCAGGTCGTGGTCACCGACGAGACCGGACGGCTGGTCGCGCGCGGTCAGGTGCGGTTGCAGAACCTGCCCCATCAGTCCTGATCCACGCCGCGCCTTCCGTGCGAGCAAGCGCCTGCGTCGGGCCGCCCACCGGGACTTGTCGGTCCGGCTAACGTCCAGCGATCGCGGTGCGGCGCTGACGCGCGCGTGGAAGCTCTTCTCGCTCAGCGGCTTTACCGCGCGAGTTGTTACGATCGCGCGGGCGTCGGCCGCGACGCCCGGTGGCCGTTGTCACCCGACGTCGACGTGAAATCGGTAGCGCCCGACCGGGCGCGGCCGCGCGGGAGTGAGGGAAAACGCTGTGTTCGGACTGACCAGGCGGCGCAGCCGGCAGATTCTGGCCGTGTTCGCGGTGCTCGCACTGGCCATGGGAATGCTGAGCTCGACCCTGTTCGACAAGGTGCAGGGCGGCGGATATATCGCCCCCGACAGCGAATCCAGCAAAGCCACCGAGGCGCTGGCCGACGAATTCGGGCAGGCCCCGCCCAACCTGGTTCTGCTGGTGCAGGCCGACCGGCCCATCGACGACGACGAGGTCGCCACCGCCGCGACCGAGCTCGTCGACCAGCTGAAGGGTGAAACCGGAGTCACCGGCGTCGCTTCCTACTGGACCGACAAGACGCCCGCCTTGCGCAGCGCCGACGGACGCAAGGGCCTGATCGTGGCCAGCATCCTCGGCGACGAAGCCGAGGTCGACCGCCGGGTCGGCGATATCGCCGAACGCTTCGAGGGCAGCCACGGCCCGGTCGAGGTCCGCATCGGCGGCTACGCCATGCTGTTGCGCGAAACCGTGCAGCAAAGCGAAAAAGACGTGGTGATGGGCGAATCCATCGCCTTCCCGATCACGCTCATCGCGCTGCTGTTCGTCTTCGGCGGCCTCGTCGCGGCCAGTCTGCCGCTGGTGGTCGCCATGGTCACGGTGATGATCACCATGGGCACCCTGTGGCTGATCGCGCTGGTCACCGATCTGGCCGCCACCGCGACCAACGTCGCCACCCTGCTCGGGCTCGGTCTCGCCATCGACTACAGCCTGCTGATGATCAACCGGTTCCGTGACGAACTGGTCGCCGGCACCGATCCGGGTCCCGCGGTCGCGGCCACCATGCGCTCGGCCGGTCGCACCGTGGCCTTCTCCGCCGCTACCGTCGCTGTCGCGCTGTCGGGGCTGCTGTTCTTCCCGCTGCTCGCGGTGCGATCGATGGGTTATGCCGGGCTGGCCGTGGCGCTGATCGCCGCGACCGTCTCGCTGACGGTGCTGCCCGCGATTCTGTATCTGGTCGGCACCCGCATCGACAAGGGCCAGCTCGGCTGGTTCTTCCGGGCGCCGCGGCCCGCGCCCGGCGAAGGTTTCTGGCATCGCCTGGCCACCGCGGTCATGCGCAGGCCCGTGCCGATCGGACTGGCCGTCGCGGCGCTGCTGCTCGTGCTCGGAGCGCCGTTCCTCGGTATCAAACTCGGCTTCCCCGACGAACGTTCCCTGCCGGAGTCGATGAACAACCGTCAGGTGACCGAGGCGATCCAGCGCGATTTCACCGTCACCGAGCAGAGCGGGCTGTTCATCGTGCTGCCCGAGGACAAGTCCGGCCTCGACCCCTACGCCCGCCGGATCTCCGATATCGACTACGTCCAGCGGGTGGACACCGCGACCGGCAGCTACGCCCACGGCGGCCTGCTGGCCCCGGCGTCGGAGGTGCACGAACAGTTCGCCACCGACTCCGCCGCCTACCTGTCGGTGGTGCCCGACACGACCGACCCGGATGTGCTGGATCGGATCGTCGACGACGTGCGCGCGGTCGAGGCGCCCTCGGCGGTCCTGGTCGGCGGTGTCGCGGCCGCCAATGCCGACGCCATCGACGAAGTGATCTCGACCCTGCCGATCGCACTCGGCTTCGTCATCCTGGTGATGCTGGTGGTGCTGTTCCTGCTCACCGGCAGCGTGGTGCTGCCGCTACTGGCGGTCGTGCTCAGCTTCCTCAGCCTCACCGCGACCTTCGGCGCGCTGGTCTGGATCTTCCAGGATGGGCACCTGTCCGGCCTGCTCGACTTCACCGTCACCGGCGATCTGCCCGCCACCGTGCCGGTCATGCTGTTCGGTGTCGCCTTCGGCCTGGCCATGGACTACCAGGTCTTCCTGCTGGCCCGAATTCGCGAGGAATACGACCAGACCGGCAAGAACGAGGTCGCCATCGCGGTGGGCCTGGAACGCATCGGCCGGATCGTCACCGCGGCCGCGGTACTGATCTCGCTGGTGTTCCTCGGCTTCCTCGCCTCCGACATCACCTTCATGAAAGCATTCGGCATCGGGCTGCCGCTGGCGGTGCTGGTGGACGCGACACTCGTGCGCGGATTCCTGCTGCCGGCGGCGATGAAGGTGCTCGGCGACTGGAACTGGTGGGCCCCGGGACCGCTGCGCCGCCTGCACGAGCGGTACGGCCTGGACGAGGGCCCGTCGCTGCCGGCGACGCCGGTGGACAAGGACGACTGGCGCCAGCCCGTCGGGGTCTGAACATGACGGTGGTGTCCGCGAACCCGCGGACACCACCGAGCTTTTCCGGACCTGTCAGATGCCGCCGGTCGAGAGCAGACCGCCGTCGACGCGCACGGTTTCGCCGGTGATCCAACCGGATTCCTCCGACACCAGGAACCCGATCAGCCGCGCTACATCCTCGGGCGCACCCAGTCGCTTCAACGGATACACCTTCGCGGCGGCCTCTTCATCGGCCGAGTAGAGCGCATCGGCGAAGGAGGTCTTGACCACGCCGGGCGCGACCGCGTTCACCCGGATCTTCGGGCCCAGCTGCCAGGCCAGTTCCTCGGTGAGCCGGATGAGCGCGGCCTTGGACGCGCCGTAGGCGGCGATCACACCGGTCGAGCGGATACCGGCCACGCTGGCCACATTCACCACCGCACCGCCGTGCTCACCCATCCAGGCCCGGTAGGCCTGCTGGATGTAGCCGAGGGCGGCGACCACGTTGACGTCGAAGATCTTGCGGACGGCGTCCAGATCGGCGTCCATCAGGGAGCCGTAGACCGGGTTGATGCCGGTGTTGTTGATCAGGATGTCGAGCGAACCGAATTCGGTCACCGCGCGTTCCACCGCGGCAGCGCGTGCGTCGGCGTCGCCGGAGTTGCCCGCCAGCGCCACTACCTCACCCTGATGGCCGAGTTCACGCAGCTGCGCGGCCGCCTGCTCCAGCGGTTCCGCCTTGCGCGCGGTGATCAGCACGTTCGCACCCCGGCGCAGCAGCTCGGCGGCCACCGCGTGCCCGATTCCACGGCTGGCTCCGGTGACCAGCGCGCTCTTGCCCAACAGATCCGTAGTCATGTGATGTCACGTTACTTCAGTCGCTGGCCGTGCGGCGTCCGACCGGTGGCCGCCTCCGTCGCGACCGTCGAGCCGGGTGCAGGCGACGGTCCAGGCGGTCCGGGTAAGAGCAGATCGCCATGACCATGCGCGGGGGAGGGTAACGCCTCTCACGTCCGCCGGGTGTCCGGAGTGGGCCGCGCGGCAGGTAAAATCGGTGGTTCTTGTGCGCATCACATCGCACAATCGAGCAGCATCCCCACCACGCGCCTAGGAGACATCTGTGATCACCGCGACCGACCTGGAGGTCCGGGCCGGAGTCCGCACACTGCTGTCGGCCCCAGGGCCGGCCCTGCGCGTGCAGGCGGGCGACCGGATCGGGCTGGTCGGGCGCAACGGCGCGGGCAAGACCACCACGCTGCGCATCCTGGCGGGTGAGGGGGAACCCTACGCGGGCAAGATCCTGCGCTCGAGCGATATCGGCTATCTGCCGCAGGACCCGCGCGAAGGCAATCTCGATGTGCTCGCCCGCGACCGGGTGCTGTCGGCGCGCGGCCTGGACACGCTGATCCGCGATATGGAAAAGCAGCAGGCGCTGATGGCCGAGGTGGCCGACGAGGCCGAGCGCGATCGCGCGGTGCGCAAGTACGGCCGGCTCGAGGAGCGGTTCTCGGCGCTGGGCGGTTACGTCGCCGAGAGCGAGGCCGCGCGTATCTGCAACAGCCTCGGACTGCCGGATCGGGTGCTCGGCCAGGCGCTGCGCACGCTGTCGGGTGGCCAGCGGCGCCGCATCGAGCTGGCGCGCATCCTGTTCGCCGCCTCCGACGGCAGCGGCGGCCGCTCCGACACCATCCTGCTGCTCGACGAGCCGACCAACCACCTCGACGCCGACTCCATCACCTGGCTGCGTGGGTTCCTGCAGAACCACGAGGGCGGGCTGATCGTGATCAGCCACGATGTCGAACTGCTCGCCGACGTCGTGAACAAGGTCTGGTTCCTGGACGCGGTGCGCGGTGAGGCCGATGTCTACAACATGGGCTGGCACAAATACCTCGACGCTCGGGCCACCGACGAACAACGTCGTCGTCGCGAGCGCGCCAACGCCGAGAAGAAGGCCTCGGCGTTGCGCGCCCAGGCAGCCAAACTCGGCGCCAAGGCCACCAAAGCCGTTGCCGCGCAGAACATGGTCAAACGCGCCGAACGGCTGATGTCGGAACTCGACGAGGTGCGCGTGGCCGACAAGGTCGCGCGGATCAAGTTCCCCGAGCCGGCGGCCTGCGGCAAGACCCCGCTGATGGCGGAGAACCTGACCAAGGTCTACGGCTCGCTGGAGATCTTCACCGGCGTCGACCTGGCCATCGACCGCGGCAGCCGGGTCGTCGTGCTCGGCCTCAACGGTGCGGGCAAGACCACGCTGCTGCGGTTGCTCGCCGGGGTGGAGAAGCCCACCGCGGGCGGGCTGGTCGCCGGGCACGGGCTGAAGGTCGGCTACTTCGCCCAGGAACACGACACCCTCGACGACAACGCGACGGTATGGGAGAACATCCGGCACGCGGCCCCCGACGCCGGCGAACAGGATCTGCGCGGCCTACTCGGCGCGTTCATGTTCACCGGCCCACAGCTCGAACAGCCCGCCGGCACCCTGTCCGGCGGTGAGAAGACCAGGCTGGCGCTGGCCGGTCTGGTGTCGTCGGCGGCGAATGTGCTGTTGCTCGACGAGCCGACCAACAACCTCGACCCGATCTCGCGCGAGCAGGTGCTCGACGCGCTGCGCACCTACGCGGGGGCCGTCGTGCTGGTCACCCACGACCCGGGCGCGGCCGAAGCGCTGGCGCCCGAGCGGGTGATCCTGCTGCCGGACGGCACCGAGGACCACTGGTCGGCCGAATATCTGGAACTGATTCAGCTCGCGTGATTTTCATCACCGGTTTCCGTTGATCACGGCCTCCGGAGTGCTTAGCCTGGAATGACGCTGCTCGGCGACTCGGAGGAAGCCATGAGCGACAGGCCGGCACACAGAGCCACATCGGGAAAGACCACCCTGGGTAAGGGCACACGCGTCACAGGAAAGTCGCGCGACCGCCTGCAATCGCAGTTGAAGAAGCAATACGAGGCGGGCGCGAGCATTCGCTCCTTGGCGCGCGCGACCGGCCGCTCCTACGGCTTCATTCACAACGTGCTCGTGGAGTCGCATGTGCAGCTCCGCAGCCGTGGTGGGGCCAATCGGCGCAAAGCCCAGTAACCACACCGAGACGCTGCCGCGCACCCGCGGTGCCGCGGCGTCTACCGGTGCGCGCACCTCAGCGTTCGGCGACCGCACCATCGCCGAGGACCAGCAGGTTGGCCAGGCTGGTGAAGATGGGCAGCCCGGTTTTGATCTCCAGGTAGGCGAACTGGCCCTGCGGGTTGACCTCGAGGAAGTAGTACTCGCCGTCCACGCCGAGACGCAGGTCCAGTACGCCGAAGCTCAGGCCGAGCGCACCCATGAGGATCGCCAGCGATTTGCTCACCGAGGCGGGCAGCTGATCCGGGGCGAACTCGACCGAGGTGTCCAGCCGCGAATCGACGTGGCCGGCACCGGCCTGGGAATCGATGCGCACCGTCCAGGCCACCCCGTCGACCCACACCACCCGTAGATCGCACCGGGCGACGATGTAGTCCTGGAAGATGGTCGGCGCGCTGCGGATGCCGGCGAGCCTGGCCAGATCGGATTCGCCGACGATCCTGGTCTCGGCGAATTCGGCCCTGCTGGTGCCGGTGCGTTTGTAAACCACTGCGCCGGGACGTGATTCGATGAAACTGCGGGCTTCGTCCGGATCGTTGGTGATCAGTGTCTCCGGGATCGCGAACCCGGCCCGGTGGGCGGTCTCGAGCTGGACGATCTTGCGGTTGGCGGTGCGATCGTTGCCCGGGTCGTTGACCCACAGTGCGGGGATCGACCACAGCAGGCCCTGGATGAAGCCATCGCATTCGGCCTGCCGGAAGGCGTCGTCGGTGGCGCGCACGCCTGCGGGCACCTGGCTCGGATGCGGGCGCCGCCACCACACCGAGCGCACCTCGTCGAGGCCGATGAGGTGCGACATCGACCGTGAGGTGCCGAGCCGGTCGAGCCGGAAACTTCCGGACTCGCGCGGGAAATCACGCAGGTCCAACTGAATCGGGTTGACGCCGTGCTGTTCTCGCAGCGTCACCGCCATGGCGGTCGCGTGCAGGTCGTCGGATTCGGAGACGATCAATACCGAACCCGTCCGGGGAGCGGCCACCTGCCCGCCGCTCAGTCGAGGCTGTCGCAGTTGATGCCGTCGTCGCTGCCCGCGTGCGATTTCGTCTGGCAATAGGTGAATGTCGCGCCGGTGCCCGGTGCGTCGAGCAGTTGGAGTTCATCGGCCCAGGACTCGGTGAGCTCACGTAGTAGGTCGTCGCCGAAGGCCGGTGACGGTGGCGCGGCCAGCGTCATGGGCCGGTCGACGACGTCGATGCGCAGCCTGCGGGTGAAGTCGGCGGTGGCGCCCGGGCGGATGTCGACCAGCACCGGACGCCCCGGCGCGGCAGCGGTTGCGTCGGATTCCAGTACCCGCAGCACATCGGCGCGCCGGAAGGTCCACGTTCCCTCGGCCACCCGGACGGTGATATCGCGTTCCGACTGGGCCACGAGCATGCCCTGCAGTGCGGGAACCCGATCACCGGTCGCCGCGGCGCCGGGGAAGTGGATGGCATCGGTCATGGTGGAAACTCCGATCTGCTCACGATTTGCCAGGACCCCCGAGCGTGCTCTGGATCATATCGCGTGCGGGGTTGTCCACGGCCCGGATCGCGAGATTTACCGCGGCTCCGGCACACCGGAATTGCGCGCGGGAACCGCTAGCGCCGAAAGATTTTCGGTGCGGTGCCGCGGGAGGGCGCGCAATCACATGGCTATCGTGCGCGCGGCACACCCGCCTGCGGGTATTGCCCGAAAGTGGCGTGCGTCCGCTCTCCGAGCGCAGTCCGACCCGGATGAATTTCACAAAGGCGCCGATGCCGGTCCGCGCTCGGCGCTGCCTGCGCCGTGGACCGGCATCGCATGTGATGTCAGAGCCCGAGCAACTCGGCGCGATCGGTGAGGGCGCGGAAGCGCTCGCGGGGGTCGGCGACGAGCTTGCGGGCCGACAGATCGAGCAGACCGCCGATGACGTGGAACTCCGCCGCGACGGTGCCGTCGAGTTTGCGGATCTGCTGGCGCAGACCGTAGATCTTGCCCTCCTGCCAGTCGAACTCGCAGGTGACCTCGACTTCGTCGCCGCCGCGCAGCTCACGGAGGTATTTGATGTTCTGCTCCAGCACCACCGGGCCGACACCGCTGGCGATGAGCTTGTCCTGGCCGACCCCGGCCGCCCGCAGCAGCTCCCACCGCGCGTGTTCGGCGTACTGGAGATAAACGGCCTGGTTCAGGTGGCCCTGAGTGTCGAGCTCGTATCCACGGACGATGACGGGGACGGAGAAGGTCATGCCTTGGCGAACCCGCGCGCTGGCCGGAATGTTCCCGTTCCCGGTGATATCCGTGTCACAGCGCGGGATTCAGCCGCGACCCGCGGTGCGTTCGTTCCACCAGTGCGGCGCGTCGACGAAATGGTTGTCGAACTCGTCTTGCGTGGCGGCCAGGTCGGCCAGGGTGGCCTCGCCTGTGGCGATGCGGTCCAGCAGCCGGAAGTAGTCGAAGCGTTGCACGCCGGGCATCAAGGCGATGAGGATGCGAGCTCCGCTGTCGGGCGTCGCGCCGAAGGCATGCGTCATATACCGCGGGACCACGATCGACCCGCCCGCGCCCACGGTGACGATCTCCTCGCCCGCGAGCAGTTGCAGTTCGCCGTCGGCGACGTAGAACAGTTCGTCGGAGCGGGTGTGAAAGTGCGGGGCCGCCCCGTCGGCGCCTCGGGCCAGGGTGACTTCGACGGTGCTGACCGTGCCGCCGGTGTCGTCGGAGTCGATGAGCAGGCGTACCCGGGTGTCGTCGGTGCCGAGCAACTCGGTCTCGTGCGGCTGACGGATGGCGGCGGCGCGCTCCGGTGTCGGCATGGTCGCTCCTGATGTTCGCCAGTTTATAATTCGCTACCGAACTATATCCCAGCGAATAGAATCCTGTCCATGACCGACCCGATACCCGACGCGGACGCGGTGGACGCGATCGCCGCGCAATGGCGCCGTGAACGCCCGGATCTGGACCTGGAAGCGATGGCCGTGCTCGGGCGCCTGGCCCGGTTCGAGGCGGTGGCACGGCGCGAGATCGAAGCGGTGTTCACCACCCACGGCTTGCAGCGCGGTGAGTTCGATGTCCTCGCGGCGCTGCGCCGGGCAGGTGAGCCGTTCGAGCTGAATCCGTCCGTGCTCGCCGACACGCTCATGCTCTCGCGAGCCGGCATGACCGGGCGGCTGGACCGGCTGGAATCGGCAGGTCTGGTGCGTCGCAGTGCCGACGCCGCCGACCGCCGAGCCATCCGGGTTGCGCTCACCCAGGCGGGCCGCGCCCTGATCGACACCGTGGTCACCGCGCACATCGAGAACGAAACTCGGCTGCTGTCGGTACTTTCCACCGCCGACCGCCGCGAACTCGACCGGATCGTCCGTGCCCTGCTCGCCGGATGGGAACGCGATTCGCCCCAGCCGTGAGGTGGAACGCGGGCACAATTGGGGTAGTTCGCTACTCGGGCGCCGGTCGTGGCCCGGCCATACCGTTGGGTGCCCCGCCGAGCAACGGCGGGCCGGTGAGGAGGGACTGGCGATGATCGACATCATCACGCTGCGCGGCACCGGGGAACCACGCGATCCCGGCGGAGCGCCAACGGGCATGCTGCGCGATGTCACGAAACTGCTGGATCCGCAGCGGTTCCGGTGCTTCGAACCGGACTGGCCGGCCTCGGTCGGCCCGTCGCCGGATGTCTGGGGCCCCTCGCTGGACACCTCGGTGCGACTGGGCACCGCCGCCGGGGTCGCCGCGATCCAGCAGTCGCCGAATGTGTGTGGGCTGCTGAGCTATTCGCTGGGTTCGATCTGCGCGAGCCGGATCCTCGAGGGCGTGCGGGCGGGAACCTACACCAACACCGACGGCAGCCCGCTCGAGATCGCCTTCGTGGTGAACTTCGCCAATCCATTGCGCCGCGCGGGGGAGTCGGTGGGCGATCTGTGCCCGCCCGATACCTTCGGCTTGCACGGTCAACGCGGTGATTGGCCCGATCTCGCGGTCCGCGAATACGCCAACCCCGGCGACATCATCACCTCGGTGCGCGCGGATTCACCGCTGCGCATCATCGATGTCGGGATCTCGCCGTTCTCGTTCGTCGAGGGCGCCCGGATCGGGAACGTGACCCCGCTGATCTTCGCCGAACTGCTGCGCTTCCTGCTGATCGATCCGCTGGCCAATGCCGCCCGATACGCTGAAGCCGTGCATGGGGTGATCGGCTACCTCACGCCCTGGCCCGATGGCGAGCACGTTCTGTACTCCGGCCACGACATGCCGGGAACCGGTGTGCTGTGGACGACCCACGCCGCGAACTACCTCAACGCGACGTTCTAAGAGCGGCCGTCACTCCCTGCGGCGCACCGACGCCTCGACCAGATCCAGTACCGCCGAAAGGTTTTCGTTGGTGTGCCCGGATGCTATGCGCGCGATGAGCCCGTCGAGCACCAGGTCGAGATAGCCGAGCAGAACATCGGTGGGCACATCGTCGCGCAG
Source organism: Nocardia cyriacigeorgica NBRC 100375 (assembly GCF_000308555.1). Classification (GTDB taxonomy): domain Bacteria; phylum Actinomycetota; class Actinomycetes; order Mycobacteriales; family Mycobacteriaceae; genus Nocardia; species Nocardia cyriacigeorgica. The sequence goes on from NZ_BAFY01000118.1 coordinate 27,461, forward strand.
CGCGCCCGCGGCCTTGCGGCGTTCCAGCCGGGCCAGCGTCGCTGCGGTCAACTCGGCCGAACGCTGTGTCCAGCCGGCCCGGAATTCGGGATCGGTGCGCAGCCTGCGGGCGATCTCGAGCCGGGTGCCGAGCCAGTTGAACTGCGCGGGATTGGCCAGCATGTCGCGCATGACCTGCACGATGCCCTGATTGGCCGCGACATCGGCCATCCGCTCGGCGTCTTCTTGGGCGAGCGCGAGAAACAGCGCGTCCTTGTCGCGGAAGTGATGGAAGATCGCGCCGCGCGAGAGCCCGATGGCCTCTTCCAGCCGGCGCACGGTGGCGCCGTCGTAGCCGAATTCGGCAAAGCAGCGCCGGGCACCGTCGAGTATCTGGCTGCGCCGGGCAGCGAGGTGATCGTCACTGACCTTCGGCATGGTGCGAACTCCCTGGGAGTCGGGGTGCGTAGGAGAACAAGTCGAATAGAAGGAATGCGCGAAGGTCCGCGCACCGCGGGCACGGTGCGCGGACCTCACTCTGCGCTACGACCGGACCGGTCGCGATGATCATCCCCGCGAACGCGGGGACGTGGCGTTCTCAGCCACCGATCATCGGATCGTCCCCGCGTACGCGGGGAGTGCGACCTCAGCCACGAATCATGTTGCGCAGCACGTACTGCAGAATACCGCCGTTGCGGTAGTAGTCCGCCTCACCGGGGGTGTCGATGCGGACCACCGCGTCGAAGACGATCTTCTCGCCGTCTTCCTTGGTGGCGGTGACCTTCAGCGTCCGCGGGGTGACACCCTCGTTGAGCTGGGTGATGCCCTCGATGTCGAAGGTCTCGGTGCCGGTCAGGCCCAGGGTCTTGGCCGACTCGCCCGCCGGGAACTGCAGCGGGATGACGCCCATACCGATCAGGTTCGAGCGGTGGATGCGCTCGAAGGACTCGGTGATGACGGCCTTGACACCCAGCAGGCGGGTGCCCTTGGCGGCCCAGTCACGCGAGGAGCCCGAACCGTATTCCTTGCCGCCGAGCACGACCAGCGGGATGCCGGCCTTCTGGTAGTTCTGCGAGGCGTCGTAGATGAACGCCTGCGGGCCGCCCTCCTGGGTGAAGTCGCGGGTGTAACCACCGGAGACATCGTCGAGCAGCTGGTTGCGCAGCCGGATGTTGGCGAAGGTGCCGCGGATCATCACCTCGTGGTTACCGCGACGCGAGCCGAGGGAGTTGTAATCCTTGCGCTCCACGCCGTGCGCGTCCAGGTACTGCGCGGCCGGGGTGCCCGGCTTGATCGGACCGGCCGGGGAGATGTGGTCGGTGGTGACCGAATCGCCCAGCAGCGCCAGCACACGCGCGCCCTTGATGTCCTCGACCGGCGAGGGCTCGAGCTGCATGCCGTCGAAGTACGGCGCCTTGCGGACGTAGGTCGAGTTCTCGTCCCACGCGAAGGTGTCGCCCTCCGGGGTGGACAGGTTCTGCCAGCGCTCGTCGCCCTTGAAGACGTCGGCGTAGGACTTGCGGAACATGTCCTGGCTGATCGCCGACTTGATGGTGTCGTCGATCTCCTGCGGCGAAGGCCAGATGTCGCGCAGGAACACGTCGTTGCCGTCGGTGTCCTGACCCAGCGGATCGGTCTCGAAGTCGAAGTCCATGGTGCCCGCGAGCGCGTAGGCGATGACCAGCGGCGGCGAGGCCAGGTAGTTCATCTTCACGTCGGGGGAGATGCGGCCTTCGAAGTTGCGGTTACCCGAGAGCACCGCGGTGACCGACAGGTCGTTGTCGTTGACCGCCTTGGAGATCTCCTCCGGCAGCGGACCGGTGTTGCCGATGCAGGTGGTGCAGCCGAAGCCACCCAGGTAGAAGCCAAGCTTCTCCAGGTAGGGCCACAGGCCGGCCTTCTCGTAGTAGTCGGAGACGACCTGCGAACCCGGCGCCATGTTGGTCTTGACCCACGGCTTGGACGACAGGCCCTTCTCGACCGCGTTGCGCGCCAGCAGGGCGGCACCGATCATGACCGACGGGTTGGAGGTGTTGGTGCAGGAGGTGATGCCCGCGACCACGACCGCGCCGTGGTCGAGCACGAACTCACCGCGCTCCTCGGAGACCACGCGGACCGGCTTGGAGGGACGGCCCTCGGCGCCGTTGGCGGCCGACCGCACGTCGATCGCGCCGTCGTCGGCGAAGGACAGCTCGGCCGGATCCGACGCGGGGAAGGACTCCTCGAGCGCCTCGTCCAGCTTGGAGTGCGGGGTGGCGACGGAATCGTCGGTGTAGTTGTAGATGTCCTTGCGGAAGGCGATCTTCGACTCGCTGAGCAGGATGCGGTCCTGCGGGCGCTTCGGGCCGGCGATCGAGGGGACCACGGTGTTGAGGTCCAGCTCCAGGTACTCGGAGTAGGCGGGCTCGTGGTCCGGGTCGTGCCACATGCCCTGCTCCTTGGCGTACGCCTCGACGAGCGCGAGCTGCTCGTCGCTGCGGCCGGTCAGGCGCAGGTAGTTGATGGTCTCGGCGTCGATCGGGAAGATCGCGGCGGTGGAGCCGAACTCGGGGCTCATGTTGCCGAGGGTGGCGCGGTTGGCCAGCGGAACCTCGGCCACACCCTTGCCGTAGAACTCGACGAACTTGCCGACCACACCGTGCTTGCGCAGCATGTCGGTGACGGTGAGCACGACGTCGGTGGCGGTCACGCCCGGCTGGATCTCACCGGTCAGCTTGAAGCCGACCACGCGCGGGATCAGCATGGACACCGGCTGGCCGAGCATCGCGGCCTCGGCCTCGATGCCGCCGACGCCCCAGCCCAGCACGCCGAGGCCGTTGACCATGGTGGTGTGCGAGTCGGTGCCGACACAGGTGTCGGGGTAGGCCTGGCCATTGCGGACCATGACGGTCGGGGCCAGGTACTCGATGTTGACCTGGTGCACGATGCCCATGCCCGGCGGGACGACGCGGAAGTCGTCGAAGGCGCCCTGGCCCCAGCGCAGGAACTGGTAGCGCTCGGCGTTGCGCTCGTATTCGAGGTCGACGTTGCGCTCGAGGGCATCGGCGCGGCCGAAGACATCGAGGATGACCGAGTGGTCGATGACCATGTCGGCGGGGGAGAGCGGGTTGACCTTGTTCGGGTCGCCGCCGAGGGTGGTGACGGCCTCACGCATGGTGGCGAGGTCGACGACACACGGCACGCCGGTGAAGTCCTGCATGATCA